>CAYSMJ010000008.1:12649-24158 GCA_964432075.1 uncultured Caulobacterales bacterium
GTTGAACCCGGCCGAATAGTCCTCAAGGTCCGGTGTGTTTGTAAAGATATTCAGCGCACCGGCAAAAGTATTCCGGCCATAAAGAGTCCCCTGCGGGCCCTTCAGGAATTCAAGCCGGGATACGTCGAAAAAGCGCTGCGATTGCTGCGACGCACGGAGTTTGTAAACCCCGTCGACATAAGTCCCGACAATCGAGGCGTTATCACCGAAGGTGTTGGTGGAGTTTGAACCACGAACATTGAACTTCGCGTCATTACCGACAAACGCAAAATTCACACCGGAAACAAGCAGCTCAAGCCTGGAGACATCCGTAATGCCGCCTTCCTTAAGACTTTCCTCGCCAAAGGCCTGTACCGAAAGGCCAACGTCCTGGATGCTTTCTTGTTTCTTTTCAGCAGTCACAATAATTTCGTCGATCTGCGCATGCGCCATGGGCACGACCATAACGGTCAGCATCGACGTCAGACATAGTGCGTTTCGAATTGAGCGTTTTTTAGCCATGCTCATCCTCCCTTTTGTGATAGAGCCCTTGTGCAGGGTATTGGTCGCGATATCTTAACCCCAAGTGATAAAGAAATACCGTGTTTCAATTCGGCGCAGTTGGCAATCACAAATTGACTTCGCATGCAAAAGCTGAGGACCTGTTGCTGCATAGCAACTCTCCACTGACGGCCGTCAATTCACCCATTTACACTGTTATCACGGCAAACAACCCACTGCGGCTTGTCGATCTGACTTCGGTTTGCAAACGTGAACCTGTCAATCGGGAACCGCCTAGTCAAAAACCGTGTTTTCTGATTGCATTCGAAGTACCGCATGTCATCATGTTGCGATGATCAAATCTCCGACCTCAATACGCGCTCCGCTACCGCCGACGGCCACCCCGCCTCCCGGGACACTGCCGCAGGCCAAAAAAATCGCTTGGTCTTATTTCCGCAGCCAGAACCGTGACCCCGCTAATCCCGCGGGGGGCACTCTTGAAAATGTGCAAGATAATGTCGTGATGAATGTTTCGCACCCCTTCAACACGCTCCGTGGCATTGAGGCGGTCCAAACAAAATTCTGGCAACCCCTCCGGCAAGCTCTGTCACAATTTGAACGCCGGGACTTCATTTTTGTCGGCGGAAGTTTCAATGGCGACCAGTGGGTTGCCGCGACCGGTATTTTTGTCGGTCACTTTACGCAATCCTGGTTGAATATCCGGCCGACCCATAAACCGGTTTTTCTCCGATTTGCCGAGATCGTCTGTGTGCCCAATGGTCTTGTGGACCAATCTTACATGATCCTTGATATCGTTGATTTTGCCCGCCAGGCGGGAATCGACCTTCTGCCGCGCGGGCTGGGCGCAGAACTTCTTCCCCCGGCCCCATGTCATGTGTCGGGACTTATGTTCGACGATGCGCCCGCCAGCGACGAAGCTGCCCGCTCGCTGGCGCTTGTCGAAAACATGATGGGCGGTCTTGGTCGGTTTGATGGCCTGTCGCTGGGCTCCATGGCTCAGACTAATTGGTGGGATCCGGCCATGTCGTGGTATGGTCCATCGGGGATTGGCACGGCACTTGGACTCGAAGGCTTTCAGGAATTCCATCAGAGACCATTTCTCGAATTTGTGCCTGACCGGGTAGGCGGAAATCACTATGCCCGTTTTGGCGATGGCTTTTTTGTCGCCTCGGGGGGCTGGCCCAGTATCCACGCCACCACGAGCGGTGCGTCCTGGATTTCAACGCCCCTGCCAGCGGACATAAAAGTCACCATGCGGGTGATGGATTTCTGGCGGCGCGAAGGCGATATGCTCAAGGAAAACTGGGTGTTTATCGACATCCCCGATGTCTTTCGCCAATGCGGGATCGATGTCTTTGCCCGCCTGACATAATAATGAGTGCGGTACACGCACGGGAGGGAATATGGGTGATTTCGGAGCGCTCAACTGGGCGATTGTCGCAGCTTACCTGCTCGGCAATCTGGGACTTGGTTTTTTCTTCAGCAAGCGAATTGAAACGTCAAAGGATTATCAGCTTGGTACCCGTACCATTCCCTGGTGGGCGATTGGTATATCGGTCATTGCGACCTATGTCAGTGCCCTGTCCTTTTTGGGTGGGCCGGCCTGGGCCTATGGCGATGGCATGGCGGCCCTTGCGATCCATATCAATTATCCGATCGTGATTTTTGTTGTTGTTGCAGTGTTTCTGCCATTCTTTTACAATAGTGGCGTCGCTTCGATCTATGACTATCTTGAACGCCGGTTCGGGCCCGCTTCGCGCTCGGTCATTTCCCTCCTCTTTCTCGTCACCCAGACCATTACCTCCGCTTCGATCCTGACCGCGACTGCCGTTGTCATCACCTTCGCCACCGGGTTCGATGTCCGCTTGAGCATTGTTCTCATGACCCTTGTGGTTCTCGGCTACACCATGATGGGTGGGATGAATGCCGTGATCTGGACCGATGTAATGCAGGGGCTGGTTCTTTTCCTTGGTGCGGGGATCATTTTGTGGAAAGCGCTTGATGCCACCGCCCCGCTTGAAGAGGCTTTTGCAACGCTTGATGCGGATAACAAACTCAACCCGATCAATCCATCACTTGACCTGTCAATCGCCCCGACCATCTGGGCCGGCGTGATTGCCATGACGCTTTATCATATCACGGTCTATGGTGCGAACCAGATGATGGTCCAGCGGGCGCTGGCGGCCAAAAATATTGGCGATGCCAAGAAGTCCTATCTGATGATGGGGTATGCCGCCTTTTTTATCTATTTTCTGTTCTTCTTTATCGGGGCGCTTTTGTATGTCCATTTTGACGCAAGGCCCTTCGAACAGCCAAACGCGATCATTTTGATCTTTGCCCAGAGCCTCGCTATCCCCGGGCTTCTTGGCATCCTCGCCGCGGCGGTTCTGTCGGCCTCCATGTCGAGCCTGTCATCGGCGTTCAATTCGCTTGCGACTGTGACGGTTACCGATTTTTATAAACGTTACTTCAAAACCGAAGCCCGGCGCGGCCACTTTCTCATGGTCTCGAGGATTTTCACGGTCATCTGGGCACTGATCTCTATTCCCATCGCGTTTGCCTTTATTGACAGCGGCGGGTCCATCCTCGAACAGCTGACCCGGGTCAGTTCCTATTTTGTTGGCGCCAAGCTTGCGATGTTTTTCCTTGGCTTTTTCTCAAAACATACCAACGAAAAGGGCCTTCTTACAGGGGTAGTCGCTGGATTTGCCGCCCTTGTTTTTGTTGTAAACGGATTTCCGCCACTTGGAATCGCTCCCATTGATGTGGCCTGGCCCTGGTATGTCGTGATTGGCGGCGGGGTCAATATTGCGGTTTCCTGGGTAGCAAGCGTTCTTCTCGGCGGCTTCAAGACTGAGTGGCACGAACAGACCGTACCAGGACAGCTCGCACGATTTCACCGTGAGAACATCGCCGAAAAACACGCGGGCTGGTATGTCATTCCCGGAAAAATCGATAATGCCTGCTGGGGTTTGCTCGTGTTCTTTGTATTGACGATAGGCATGCTGATGGCATTTGGCCGCAACGGACTGTAACCGACGACAATCCTATGACCTTGCGGCGCCGCCAAAAATCGATTTGACTTCCAGATATTCCTCAAGGCCATAAAAGCCCCATTCGCGACCATTTCCGGAGCGCTTGTATCCGCCAAATGGTGCAGCCGGGTCGAGACCGGCCCCGTTAAGATGAACCATCCCGGCGCGCAGGTCCCGCGCGACTTCCGCGGCACTGTCACGGTCCCTGCCCCAGACATAGGCTGACAGCCCATAATCGGTGTCATTGGCAATCCTGATTGCCTCTTCCACATCACGATAAGTCATGATCGACAGGACCGGACCAAAAATTTCCTCGCGACCAATCATCATCGCGTTGGTCACCCGGCCAAACAAGGTCGGCTGGACATAATACCCCCGGTTGACCCCATCCGGGCGGTGGGTGCCGCCAATCAAAAGATCGGCGCCCTCTTCCTCGCCTTTTTCAATCATTCCAAGGACCTTTTCATACTGGGCGCGGTTTGCGATAGGCCCGAGGGTGGCCCCGCTATCCTGAGCGCCAAGGGTGATGGCTTTGGCAGTATCCACCGCCAGACTTGCCACCTCCTCATAGCGCTCTTCAGGGACAAGCATGCGGCTGGGCGCATTACAAGACTGTCCGCTATTGACCATCATCGTGTTGACACCGGCCGGGACGGCAACAGAAAAATCCGCGTCGGGAAGGATAATGTTCGGTGATTTACCCCCAAGCTCAAGCGTGACCCGCTTGATCGTCGGCGCTGCGTTCTGCGAGATTGCGATTCCGGCGCGGCTTGAGCCGGTAAACGAAACCATGTCCACATCCGGGTGGGCCGTGAGCGAAACGCCGGCCCCCGCCCCGTCACCATGGACAAGGTTGAACACCCCAGGCGGTAATCCAGCCTCATCTATGATTTCGGCGAGGATCACCGCGTCCAGCGGGGCAAGCTCGCTCGGCTTGAGGACCATGGTGCACCCGGCAGCAATTGCTGGCGCGACCTTGGCCGCAATCTGGTTCATGGGCCAGTTCCAGGGGGTGATCAGGGCACAGACACCGATGGCTTCATGTCTTAGCAGGGTCTTGCCAAGGGGTTCTTCGAAGGAAAAATCTTTCAAAACACGGATGATTTCCGAAAAATGGGTCAGGCCGGCAGGCGCCTGGGCGCCGCGGGCAAGGCTAAGCGGCGCTCCCATTGTGGCGGAAATTGCGGCGGCAATGTCGTCTTTACGCCTTGCGAGCTGTGCGTTGATTGCCTCAAGCCATTCCAGCCTTTCGGTAACGTTTGTACGCGAGAAACCGGGGAAAGCCGCTCGCGCCGCTGCCACCGCGCGGTCTATGTCCGTCTCGTCGGCAAGGCAGACTTCACCAATTCGTTCTTCTGATGACGGATCGATAAGACCGGCCCGGGCCGCGCTGTTCGGCGCAACCCAGGCCCCGCCAATGTAAAACCGTGTTGCATCCGGCAGCGCCATATTTCCTCCACAGACCCGTTGATTTACGTCAAATCGACCAGCACCCATGCTGATAGCCTTCGCGTCTACTATCGCGGGAATCAGAATAGGGCACAAGCTTGCCTTTCAAGTAGGTTTTTACCGTTCTGTCTCCCGTTTCGCCAGGAGCGATAGCGACAAATTGTTCTTTCGCTTGGTGACGAAGCAGGTAAAACATGTCTCCTGTGCTGGACCGGTTTCGATCCGCCGCCCTCGAAACGAAGAAATGGCTACACAGTGGTGAACCGCTTTTTATCGCCGGGCCCTTGAATTTGCTGACTTAACAAGAAACAGTCCGGGAGGTTACAATATCCGGGCAATGAGTGACAGGATACCATGAAACTCTATACCTATTTTCGCAGTTCTGCGTCCTTTCGTGTGCGGATTGCCCTAAATGTCAAAGCTATCGATTGGGAGCCGGCCTATGTCAATCTCAAGGCCGGCGAGCAGAAAGGCGATTATAAACGCACCAATCCACAAGGGCTTATTCCGTATCTTGAGGACTCAACAAATGGAATTTCGCAATCGCTCGCCATTCTGGAATATATTGAAGAGCGCTATCCTGAACCCGCCCTTTTGCCATCCGGTCTGGCTGCGAGAGCGCAAGTGCGTGCCATGGCACAGCTTGTCGCCTGTGATATTCATCCGCTGAACAATCTCCGGGTTCTGAATTACCTAAAAACCCGGTTGGATCATGATCAGGAAACGACTGACCGGTGGTATCGACACTGGATCAATGAGGGGTTTGCTGCGCTGGAGGGCCTTGTTGCAAAATATGGGTCCATGGAGCGATGTTTCGGGGCGGCGCTGACAATGGCAGATTGCTGTCTTGTACCCCAGATCTGGAACGCGCGGCGGTTCAATACCGACCTTGAGCCCTTTCCGCGTCTTGTGGCAATCGACAAGGCGCTGGCCAGCCTGCCGGCTTTTCGGAATGCCGCCCCGGAGACCCAGCCCGATAATCCGCAAGCTGATCATTAAGGCGTGAGCCCAAGAGGATTGACCGGCCGGTCGCCCGACAGGATCTCAAAATGCAGATGGATTGCCGTAGCGTTGCCGGTCGCGCCCGTTGTTCCGATGATTTGCCCGGCCGTCACCCTTCGCCCGGTCGCCAGCGCATCGGCGAAATCGGAAAGATGCGCATAACGGGTCCGCACCCCGTTGCGATGGATGATCTCAACAAGTTGACCGTAACCGCGCTGGCGGCCAACAAAGCTTATCCGGCCCTCACCGGCGGCGCGAACCGGGACAGGACGGCCTGTAAACAGGTCGATCCCCTCATGCACCAAACCGGCGCCGCCCCGGCGTTTTCCATATCCGGACGACAGGCAACCTGAAACCGGTGTCAACAGAAGCTGGTTTCCTTTGAAGCGCGCGATCGGTTCAAAACCGAGCACGGCTCCATTGTGGTCCGTCGCGGGGGCATTGGAGACGCGGACTCCCTGGCACACGGCAAGGGTCGCCGACGGGCTCTGTATGGATTGCTGCGTTGCGCACGCCCCGAGGACCGCGAAACCAAGAAAGATCCCTATTCTTCTGCCGGTTTCCGCCTTCATCCAGAACTGTCCACCGCTACATCGTTATAATATCACGATTTTAGCATGACTTTGTAAAGATCAGCTTGCTTTCTTTTCCAGTCGGCGCTGGTGCAGCAGGGGCTCGGTATATCCACTCGGCTGCTGCCGGCCCTTGAAAACGAGGTCACACGCTGCCTGAAAGGCAATACTCGACTCGAAATCGGGGGCCAGGGGCTCATAATCCGGGTCGCCAGCGTTCTGCGCATCGACGACTTTCGCCATCCGTTTCATGGTCTCCATCACCTGTTCTTGCGAACAGATCCCGTGGTGCAGCCAGTTTGCGATATGCTGGCTTGAGATCCGCAAGGTCGCGCGATCTTCCATCAGGCCGACATTGTTGATGTCAGGGACCTTTGAACAACCGATACCGGCATCAATCCAGCGCACCACATAGCCAAGAATGCCTTGTGCGTTGTTGTCGAGTTCAGCGGCAATATCGTCAGGCGACCAATTGGTGTTGCGGGCAACCGGAATGGTCAGAATATCCTCAAGGTTGGCGCGGCGCTTACCTTTGAGCGTATTCTGGACCGCGTCCACATCCACATAGTGGTAGTGCATTGCATGCAGGGTTGCTGCAGTGGGCGACGGGGTCCAGGCGCAATCTGCCCCGGCCTTCGGATGGCCGATCTTCTGGTCAACCATGGCCGCCATCAGGTCCGGCATGGCCCACATGCCTTTGCCGATTTGCGCTTTTCCCTGAAAACCGCAGGCCAGTCCCGTATCCACATTCCAGTCTTCATAGGCGGTAAGCCATTTGGTCGTTTTCATGTCAGCCTTGCGGATCATCGGTCCGGCTTCCATGGCGGTGTGGATTTCATCTCCGGTCCGGTCAAGAAAACCTGTATTGATAAAAATCACCCGCGACTGGGCGGCTCGGATGCATTCCTTGAGGTTCACGGTTGTGCGCCGTTCCTCATCCATAATTCCAATTTTCAGGGTTTCCGCAGGCAGGCCAAGCAGAGCCTCGACGGCGGCAAATATCTCAACGGCAAACGCCACTTCCTTTGGTCCATGCATCTTGGGTTTGACGATATACACACTGCCATTGCGTGAGTTGCGCGCTTCATTTTCGCCGCGGCCCAGATCATGTTTGGCAATCAGCCCCGTCGCCAGCGCATCGAGGAGGCCCTCCGGCACTTGCCTGCCATCAGGGGTTTTCACTGCTGGGTTTGTCATCAGGTGTCCGACATTACGGATCAGCATCAGGCTTGTGCCCGGCAGCTGCAACCGACTCCCGTCACGGCCCAAAAACTCATGGTCTGGACGAAGGTTGCGCTCCACGCTCGTGCCGCCCTTGGAGAAAGTGGCCACAAGATCGCGTTTCATCAGGCCAAGCAGATTTCGATAGGCTTCGACCTTGTCCTCGCCATCCACCGCCGCAACCGAGTCCTCGCAGTCAAGGATCGTGGTCACGGCGCTTTCGAGGACCACATCACAGACCTTCGCGGGATCATCCTTGCCGATCGCATCATTCGGATCAATTTGAACAATAATGTGCAAGTGGTTGTGCTGAAAGAGATAATCGATCTTTCCATCACCCAGTGAACGAACCCCAAGAAACGCGTCAGGCTGGCGCAGGCCGGATTTCTGGCCGTTCGTAAGATCGACTGAAAACGCCCCGTCAATCACATCAAAATCGACGCCATCGGCGAAGCGTCCCCCGGCGAGCGGAATGGCTTCGTCGAGAAACCCCTTCGCATAGTCAATAACCCGCGCCCCGCGGACCGAATTGTATTGCCCCCCTTTCCCTGCACCATCAGTCTCCGGGATCACATCGGTGCCGTACAGCGCATCATACAGGCTGCCCCACCGGGCATTCGCTGCGTTCAGCGCGTAGCGTGCATTTTTAATTGGTACGACAAGCTGCGGGCCGGCATTGGTCGCGATCTCCGGGTCTACATTATCAGTGGTAATCGTAAAACCATCGCCTTCTGGCAGCAAATAGCCGATCTCTGTCAAAAACGCCTTGTAAGCGGACATATCGGCAATCGGGCCAGGATTGGCTTTGTGCCAGGCGTCGATCTTTTCCTGAAGGGTCGCCCGTTCCGCAAGAAGGGCGGCATTTTGGTCAGCAAATCGGTCAATCAGATCAGCAAGGGCGGACCAGAAGGCCTCAGCCGTCATATCGGTCCCAGGAAGGGCTTCCTCTTCAAAAAAGCGCCTCAGGATCGGATCGATTACGAGTTCAACCATGGCGTGTCCTTATCTTCTGTCTTCTTGAGGGTTTCGGTCTCGCAAACCCTTTTTCATATTGCAATGCATCATTGCAATGGCGACATCGTGAACAGCGGCGATAGGATGGGAACTGATACCGCAATTCCAACGTAAACTGGTCAGTGTTATAAGACCAGCGATGTGGTTGTGTATTGACCCTATGGAAAGATGGCCTGGGTTAAAACAGACGCCGCCACCACGGCTGAACGGGCCCATAAATCGGATAAAATCATGCTAACGATGTCTGCCTCGTCTGTTGCGTTGGACAGTGAAACAAGACCCTCACAGCTTTGGATTTTTGCCGGGTTTGGGGCTCTTGCCATAGGGTTTGCCATTTTCTCGCTCGCCGGCGCCCTTGGCCAGAAATCTGGTGGAGCCGCCATTGAAACCCTGCCGCTTGTCGAAACTGTTTCAGCGGAATCCCGTGGCGCCCGATATCGTGTCCATGAAGACGGGTTCCTTCGCCCGGTTCAGGAAATTGACATTGTGCCGGAAGTTGCCGGCAAGATCGTGTCGGTCAATCCGCGCTTTACCCTTGGTGGTCGCTTCAAGGCGGGTGAAACCCTGTTTGAGATCGACCCCACGACCTTCGAGGCGCAGCGCTCTCAAGCGCGGGCAGATCTGTCGCGTGTCCGCGCAACACTTGAAAGCGTCCGGCTAACCTATGGTCGTCAGGAAGAACTAAAAAAAGAGGGGTTTGCTGCGCAATCAAGACTTGATCAGGCGGAGGCCGATCTGGCGTCTGCCCTGGCCGCTGTCGCTCAGGCCCAGGCCCAGCTTGCCATTGCCGATAAACAGCTTGCCGATACCCGAATCACAGCGCCGTTTGATGCCCGGGTTCAGCGCGAAAATGTCAGTCTTGGTCAATATGTGGCGCCGGGCAATCCGGTCGGGCGGCTATATTCGGACACGGAGGCGGAAATTATCGTCAGCCTTTCTCCGCAAGAGGCAAATGCCGTGCGCCGTGCCCAAGCCGAAACGCCGGACACGCCATTAATCGCAGAAATCTCGCGGTCCCGGGCAAGTGCTGGCAATGTCGCCCTGACCGGTCGGGTCGTGGAAATCTCAAGGGCACTCGATCCGCAAACACGGACGGTCGATATTCTGGTGCGGATTGATAATGCCTTTGCCGAAACAGGACCAGATACGATTTACGCGCAGGATTTTGTTACCGTCAGCCTGCCGGCCCGCAGTGCGACGCCGGTTTACCTTACCGAAGCTGGTGTGCTTCGCAAACAGGGCTATGTCTGGACCTTGAGCGACGAAAATCGTCTGAAAAAGGTTGACGTGGCGCCGGTGGAACAGCGCGGCCAGCGCATTGCCATAGCCAGCACGACGGATCTTTCGCGTGAGCGGCTTGTGGTGACGACCCTCACAGAAGAAACCGAGGGCATGCAAGTCCGCGTTGGTGCAGCCGATCCCTCAAACCGTGCCCAGCGTCTTCAGGGTTCGGGCCCCGCCAAGGCAACAATTCGCAAGGCGGAACGATGAAACGGCTGATCGAATTTTTTATCGACAGCCCTGTCGCTGCAAATCTGCTCGCAGGATTGCTGGTGGTTTTTGGCATTCTTGCCGGGACGTCGCTAGTCGTGCGGGTGCTTCCCGATACAAACCTTTATGCAGTCAATATAACGATCCCCTATCCCGGCGCTTCACCGGACGAGGTTGAAGAGGGAATCGTGATCCCGGTCGAGGAACAGCTTGAAGGACTCGAAGGGGTACGGAAGATCACCTCAGTCGCCACGGAAAACCGTGCAAATATCGTCGTTGATCTCTACGATGGTGAAGATACAAATGCGCTGGTAAATGATGTCCGTACAGAAATCGGTCAGATTTCGGTTTTTCCTGCACAGGCTGAAGAACCGCAGATCACCGAGTTCGAAACCGACGAACTAACGGCGCAGATTGTCCTGTCGGGCAATGTCGATCCGATCAACCTCAAAAAGCTCGCGCAGGAGACCAAGTCCCGACTGGTTGCGACTGACGCCATAAGCCAGGTCGACATTGTCGGCGTACCGGACTATCTCATCGACATTTCCGTATCCGAAGCGCAATTGCAGGCTCTGGGGCTATCGCTGCCGCAGCTGGCCCAGATCGTTCGCAGTCAGAGCCTCGAGCTATCCGGCGGCCAGATCGAAACCGACTCGCAACGCGCTCTTGTGCGCACCCTCGGTGAAAACGAGACCGGCGCGCAGTTTGCGGACATAATCATTACACGATCCCGTTCGGGCAGTCCGGTTCGGCTGGGCGATATCGCCGAAATTGAAGACGGGCTGGCTGAAGATCCGATTGATGCCGCCCTGAATGGGACGCCAGCTGTTGCACTGAAAATATTGCGGGTTGGTGATGAGCGGGTTTTCGATATCATCGAAGCTGTCAAGACGGAACTTGTTTCGCTTGAAGACCGGCTTCCGGACGGGATAACCGCTACACTCTGGCGCGATGAAAGTAAAAACCTGCAGGGGCGTATCTCGCTACTCATGCGCAATGCAGCCAGCGGGTTGTTGCTGGTGACGATTCTCCTCTTGCTGTTTCTGGATCTCAGAATCGCTGTCTGGGTCGCGATTGGCGTAGCGATCAGCTTTATCGGAGCTTTGATCCTTATGCAGATGTTCGGAATCGCGATCAGTCAGCTCAGTCTTTTCGGGTTTATCCTCGCAATCGGGATTGTGGTCGATGACGCTGTGATCGTGGGGGAGAATATCTATTATCACC
>CAYSMJ010000008.1:24168-33494 GCA_964432075.1 uncultured Caulobacterales bacterium
TCGGCGAAAATGTTTATTCGGAAATTGAGAGCGGTCGATGCACCGGAAAGGAAGCCGTGCGCCGCGGCACCCTCAGGGTTGTCCGCCCGGTACTTTTTTCCGTATCCACTACGATTCTTGCCTTCCTGCCGCTCTTGTTTCTGCCGGGTATTTTCGGCCAGTTTCTAAGCGCCATCGCCGCGGTCGTTATCTTTGTCCTGTTCATGTCGCTGGTGGAATCATTTCTGATTTTGCCGCGTCACCTTTCCCATATCTCCGACAAACCGCCGGGCCGTTACGATCTAAGACGCATCACCGACCCTGCCCGCGACTGGGTAACCCGAAACCTTGATGCCCTCAGCAACAACCGGCTGCGTCCGGCGATTTGTTTCTCGGTTCTGCACCCGCTTGTCACGATCATGACGGCAACTGGCATTTTGTTTGCTGTTTTCGGCTTCTTTGCAAGCGGTTACATCAAATTCGTGTTCTTCCCACCGGTGGAAGGCAACTATCTGACCGCGGAAATCGAACTTGCCGAATCAGCAAGTGAAAATGAAACCCGCAAGGCGATCAATACGATCGTTGATGCGGGCTATCGCGCCGCTGATGAAATTACCCAACAGGTCGGGGCGCCGCCAGGCAAAGTGCTGACCGGGATACTCTGGTCGCTGGGCCGATCGATAGAGGATTCCGGGCCGAGTGCCATTGGTGTCTCCGGCGGTGCTGCCGCAAACAAGGCGTTCATTACCCTGAGAATGCAGGATGCGGCGGTCCGGACCTTTACGGCAACACAGTTGAAAAATGCCTGGGCAAAAGAAACCGGCGATATTCCGGGCGCCCAGACACTCAGTTTTTCAGCCGACCTCGTTGGCAGCGAAGCCGATGTCAGTCTCAAGATTGCCGGAAATGATGAAGAAAAGGCACGCGAAGCGGTGACCCGGTTGCGCCAGAAGCTTGACAGCTATCCCGGCGCTCTGTCCGTCAGGGACGACCGGTTCAGGACAACCGATGAAATCCAGATTGAATTGCTCCCGGCAGCGCGCGCACTGGATGTCACGCTCGAACAGGTGGCAACCCAAATTCGTGCCGCTTTCTTTGGCTCGGAAGCGGTCCGGATCCAGCGCGACCGTGAGGAAATCGAGGTTCGCCTGCGTTATACCGAAGAAGAACGCTCAAGTCTCGCCACCATTCTCAATCAGCGGATAAACGTCAACGGTCAATTCATTCCGCTTAATCAGCTTGCGGAGATTTCCGTTGGAGATGCCCCGTCGATCATCAATCGCCGGAATGGGCGCCGCGTTTTTTCGCTCGAAGCCGATGCCGATTTCAATGTGACAACCGGCGGGCAGATTTCAAACTATATCCTCAACGAGGCCTGGCCTGCCATTCAGGAAGATTATCCCGACGTCATCATCTTTCAGGGCGGCGAACAGGAAGAACAAAGTCGAACGCAGGCGGCAATGCAACGCAATTTCCTGATTGCCATATTTGCTATCTATGCCCTCCTGGCGCTGGCTTTCGGCAGTTACGTCCAGCCTTTTGTCATTCTTTGTATTATTCCCTTTGGCCTGATCGGTGCCATTCTTGGCCACGCTTTGCTTGGACTGAATATCACCCTGCTCAGCCTTTTCGGGATAATCGGCCTGTCCGGGGTTATCATTAATGACGCCCTGTTGATGATTGATTTTATCAACGAAGACATTGAACGCGGCGAGGACCGGGTCAAGGCCATCGTGGAAAATGCGGTCGGGCGTTTTCGTCCGATCATTCTGACTTCGATAACAACTTTTCTGGGTGTTACGCCGATTATCCTTGAACAGAGTGTCCAGGCTGCTTTCCTTGTTCCAACAGCGGTTTCTCTTGGTTTTGGCATCCTGATCGGTACGGCTGTTCTGATGCTGGTTGTTCCCGCCGCGGCCAGCCTGCACGGCCGTACCAAAGGCTGGGTCAAGCGCCAGCTTTCACGCATGGGCACTGACACGGCCCAAAAGCCGCAAACCGGCAAGGCCTGACCACGAACCAAATCTGGTTGCACCTGTTGTCTCGGAACGAGAAGACGGTAATGGACGATGCCAGGCTGCAATCACTGAATGATACTGATCCCTATGAGGATGGATTTTATGTTCTGGACTGAATGGAAGCATCTTACAGAACGAACGGTAAACTTGTCCTCAAAACAGCGATCAGGAGATCAAACGCCCTCGATTGCCCATGCGTCGTTGCGGTTGTTGAGACGGGCGACATTCCGGATCTCAAAAGGCGTCATCTTCACTTCATGCGTGAGGGCCCTGCGCGACATCCGCACGGTTTTGTCCGACCGGTATATCCTTAGAGTCTAACCGAGAGATCTATTTTCGCCGTCTGCAAACGCCTTTTTCTGCGCTTCCGGTGCTCAGGTCCCGCATGTACGCTGCGCTCCGGTTCTCGAAAACGGCGTATTCGGCAGACGAAATCGTTTTTTGGTTAGACACTTATGGTCGTGCGCTGCGGCAATCCTGTCGGGGAAACGACAAAGCATCCTGAAGAAATAGAATTGTGTACAGATGACATTGGCAGGGCCAAATAGAAACGGCGCGCTGTATGCACTCTGAAATTGACTATTCAGTCTCAAGCGCTTGGATCAGCCGTGCCATGGTTGCTGTGATGGTCTGGTATTTATTTTTACCCATTGCATCCTGCAGCTCATGATCAATATTGCGGACGTGAACGGCAATCTCGGAATAAATCGCCTCGCCCGCCGCGCTGAGAAACAGGTGCCCAAGCCGACCATCAGACACGGACGCCTTGCGGTAAATCAATCCCAGTTCGAGCAGCGATTTTACGGCCCGGCTGACAAGCCCCTTATCCATCGGGGTTACCGCAACAACCTCATTGGCCGTACGCCCGGGCGCTTCGGCAATTGCAGCCAACACCCGCCATTGCGACAGGTTTGACAGGCCGTGTTCCCTGGCAATCCCTGCCGTCCGGCGGGCAATCTTATGGGCCACAACCGACAGCTGGTAAGGCAGGAAATCTTTGAGGGCGATCGGCTCGCTGTCACACACGACCGCTTTCGGTTCGGATTTGACGAAGATGTCCATAACAGATATAGTTGTAAATGCAACTTCTTGCTGTGGCAACCAGAAAGCGTTGGCTTTTCCCAGCCGCACACGCAGGCCCACAACCAATATGGAGATTTCCTATGGCAGATCGATTTGAAAATCCGATGGGTCTTGATGGTTTCGAATTCGTGGAATTCACTGCGCCGGAGCGGGGCCAGCTTGAAAGAGTTTTTGAGCTTTCGGGTTTTACAAAAGTTGCACGGCACCGGACGAAAGATGTTGAACTCTGGCGCCAGGGCGGCATTAATTTTATCGCCAATTATGAACCCAAATCACACGCCTTTTATTACGCACACGAGCACGGGCCTTCCGCCTGTGGACTGGCCTTCCGGGTCAAGGACGCCCGCAAGGCCTATGACATGGCCATCGAGAAAGGCGCACAGCCGATCGAGGTGCCTACCGGCCCTATGGAATTGCGTCTGCCGGCCATTAAGGGCATTGGCGGAGCTCTGCTATACCTTGTTGACCGGTACGAGGAAGGCAAAACAATCTATGATATCGATTTTGAATGGCTTGAGGGTGTTGATCGGCATCCTGAAGGGTGCGGTTTTGAGGTCATCGACCACCTGACCCACAATGTCTACCGGGGTCGGATGGATTTCTGGGCTGACTATTATGAGCGGCTGTTCAATTTCCGTGAAATTCGCTATTTTGATATCAAGGGTGAGTATACTGGTCTTCTCTCACGCGCCATGTCGGCGCCCGATGGCAAGATCCGTATACCTCTGAACGAAGAGGGTGCTGGCGGCAAGGGGCAGATCGAAGAATTTCTCATGCAATATAACGGGGAAGGCATTCAGCATATCGCTTTTTCCTGTGATAATCTTCTCAAAGCCTGGGACAAGCTGAAAAAACGTGGCGTGCCATTCATGACGGCCCCGCCGGACACCTATTATGAAATGCTTGACCAACGTCTGCCCGGCCACGGCGAGCCAGTAAATGAATTGAAGGCACGCGGGATTCTTCTTGATGGATCGACTGAGGATGGGGACCCGCGACTTCTGCTGCAGATTTTCTCCGAAACCCTGGTCGGCCCGATTTTCTTTGAATTCATCCAGCGTAAAAAGGATGAGGGCTTTGGTGAGGGCAATTTCAAAGCGCTTTTTGAGTCGATTGAACGTGATCAGATTAATCGCGGTGTTCTGGCAAAAGAAGAGGCATAAGCCATGTCAGCACCAGATCTTCAGGGCTTCCACCATGTGGCCTATCGTTGCCGGGACGCAAAAGAAACAGTCGAGTTTTATCAAAAAGCTCTTGGGATGGACTTTCAGCTGGCAATCGCTGAAGACCATGTCCCATCCACCGGTGAATATGATCCGTATATGCACATCTTTCTTGATGCCGGAAATGGCAATGTGCTCGCCTTCTTTGAGTTACCACAACAGCCAATAATGGACAGAGACCGGAACACACCCGTCTGGGTTCAGCATATCGCCATACGTCTGAAGGATCTTGAGGCATTATATGAGGCCAAGACCCATCTTGAAGCGATGGGCGTTGAGGTTCTTGGCCCGACAAACCATGGCATATTTCAGTCGATCTACTTCTTTGATCCCAATGGGCATCGCCTTGAACTGGCGGCTGATACCCGTACCGATGAACAAATGGCCGACCTTCGTCGCGTCGCGCCCCTGATGCTTGAGGAATGGTCCGAAACAAAAAAAGCGCCACGCCATGCCGCCTGGCTGCACGAAAAGATCGCACGCGAAGAAAACGTAAACTAAACGGAGTTCTGAATGAAACTCGCTTCCCTGAAATCCGGACGCGACGGCATGCTGGTCGTTGTTTCCAATGATCTCGCCCGATGTCTTCCGGCAACGGATATTGCGCCGACCCTTCAGGCCGCTCTGGACAATTGGGACACGGCAGAGCCCGGGCTTCGTACGCTCACACAAAAACTGGACAACGACCCGTCGGCCGGGCGCCCCTTCGACCAGGAAGGCTGCCACTCTCCCCTGCCCCGGGCTTTTCAGTGGGCGGATGGGTCGGCATATGTCAACCATGTGGAACTTGTCCGAAAAGCACGCGGCGCTGAGATGCCCGATAGTTTCTGGACCGAACCTCTGATGTATCAGGGGGGATCGGACTGTTTTCTGGGCCCCCGGGACCCGATCCTCGTGGCGCAGGATGAAGGCTGGGGTATCGATATGGAAGGTGAAGTTGCCATCATTACCGATGATGTGCCGATGGGTGTTTCGCCCGATGCGGCCCGCGGCCACATCAAGCTCATCATGCTTGTCAATGATGTTTCACTTCGCGGACTGATTCCGGGCGAACTGGCCAAGGGGTTTGGCTTTTTTCAGTCGAAACCATCGAGCGCGTTCAGCCCCTGTGCGGTGACACCCGATAGCCTTGGCGATGCCTGGCAGGACGGCAAACTCTATCTGCCGTTGGTCGTTGACTATAATGACAAGCCTTTTGGGCGGGCGAATGCCGGCGTTGATATGACGTTCGATTTTGGTCAGCTGATTGCCCATGCGGCAAAAACCCGGCCCCTGTGCGCCGGCACAGTCATCGGCTCGGGAACAGTTTCAAACAAAAAAGAGGGTGCCCCCGGAAAGCCGATTGACGATGGCGGCGATGGCTATTCCTGTATCGCCGAAATCCGGATGATCGAGACTATCAACCATGGCGAGGCGAAGACACCCTTCATGCGTTTTGGAGATCGGGTTTGCGTTGATATGCACGATAGGACAGGAAAGTCGGTTTTCGGACGTATCGATCAGACAATTGAGAAATATTCGCCCTGACCCCATCACATTAATTCGCGACACATCTGGCATTTTGACATATAACCTTGCCTGAAGATGAGCCTGGAGCCTGGAATGCAAAAGCATCGCACTCTGGTCGTGATTTCATGTTTGTGGCTTGCGGCGGCTGTCATGGTCACTGGCTGCGGCAGCGCTGAGGATACGCCTGAGCCGACAGAGAATGATATTTACGAGGCGCGGGCTGCCGCGCGCAGGCTTGGCAGCGCGTTGAAAACAAGGCTTGTGGCCGCGATGCAGGAAGGCGGGCCGCAGGCTGGCGTTGCCGTGTGTGCGGAAGAAGCGCCCGATATTGCGCGCCGCCTCTCGGCTGAAACCGGGGTCACAGTAGGACGCACAGCCTTGCGGGTGCGTAACCCGCAAAACGCGCCCGACCCTTGGGAGCGCAGGCAGATTGAAACCTTTATGACCCAACAGCAGGCCGGCGCAGATCCAGCGAGGCTTGAAGCCAGTACCATCAACACCGGGCCCGATGGAACATTTTTTCGTTGGGCCAAGCCAATCCTGATGGATGCACCATGTACAGTCTGCCACGGCAAGGCCATCAATAGCGATCTGTATGCCGACATTAAGGCGATTTATCCTGACGACAAAGCGACGGGTTTTGCCCCGGGCGAGATTCGTGGCATTTTTACCGTTAAAAAGAAGCTTTCATCGAAGATACAATAACGTCGTACAAAGAATTTTGTGCAGCATTATACGCTATGCGATTGGCGATTTATGGCGATTGTCATCGCCATGCCTGTGTCCTCGCCTTGCTGGGCTCACGCTCTTCAAGCAGGCTCATCCGATTTCGGTGCCGGATAACGGTTCATGCGTCTCGAGCAGATGCAGATACCGATACCAAAACGCGAAAACCCTTTTCGCTTCAAAAAAAGTTACCTTTTGTCCTTACGGGCCGAGTAAATGGTGGAGGGGGTTGGATTCGAACCAACGTACGCAAAGCGACCAGATTTACAGTCTGGCGGTTTTAACCACTCACCCACCCCTCCAACCGGGGGCCGTAAAATTTAATCGCCCGTCCGGGTTTTATCCCGAATATGAACGAACGGCCTCAAGGTGAGACGGTGGTATAGCGAAGCCGGTTGGCCGGTGCAATGGTCATCGGCGGGCTTTACGGGAATTCTCAAACCGGGCAGAGAGGCGAGCCATGGCCAAATCCGTAAAGCAAAAACGTCCCAGATCGCCCGCGCCTGCCGCCTCAGGCCCATCGAACCGGCGTGCGGCCACCCGTGAGGCTGAAAAATCGAAAGCGGCTGACGGTCAGAAACAACAGCCATCCATAACCCCTATCTATGGTCGCCACGCCGCCGCTGCCGTGCTTGCCAATCCGGACCGGGTGGTGGAGGAGATCTGGGTGACGCCAAAGGCAGGGCAATGGCTAGCCGATGCCGGCCACCGGGATCGGCTTGTCGCTCTGGGGGCCCGGGAAATATCCCCGCCCCTTCTGGACGCCATGCTGCCACCGGGGAGCGTGCATCAGGGCGTAGCCCTTTTGGCGCGGCCACTCATCGCGCCGGATCTCGCTGTCCTTGCCGACATTGGGACGGGGCCGATCCTTGTTCTCGACCAGATCACTGACCCGCAGAATATCGGGGCGATCTTTCGCGCAGCGGCAGCCTTTGGCGCGCGCGGGCTCGTTGCCCAGGACAGACGCACACCGCCCCTGACCGGGGCCCTCGCCAAGGCGGCGGCCGGTACCATCGAGCAGATTCCACTCATATCTGTCGTCAATATTGCCCGGAGCCTCGACAGCCTGAAGGTCGCCGGATTCGCTGTCTGGGGACTGGCCGGCGAAGGCGCGACGGAAATCTGCCCAGCCGATGAGCCTGACCGTCTGGTCCTCGTCCTTGGCGCCGAGGGGGCCGGGTTGAGACCCAATGTGGCCCGTCACTGCGACCGGCTCCTTCGCATCCCTATCGCTGCGACTGTTGAGAGCCTGAACGTCGCCACCGCCGCTGCCGTTGCCCTTTATGCCGCAACGCGCAGCGGATAAATCGATTGGCGTTACACCAGTATGCGTAGATGAAGGCCCCTCTGCGCATCCGGCGCGCAAGCACCAACGCCCGTGGCTGCGCTGCATGGATCGGTTCCGATCCATGCAGCTTGGTATTACGCCCCGGACCCGATAGCATAACCGGCATGAAAGTTATCCGAACCTTTTACGGTCCCGAAGAAGCCTATGCGACGCTCAGCTTTTTGCATGCCCATGGCAAAAATGCCCGCCTGCTCGATGAAAACACGCTTTCCGTGTTACCCCTCGACAGTGTTGCGCTTGGCGGCTACCGGCTGGCAGTACCGGATGAGGAGGCAGCGTCAAGCCTTCTCTTGCTCGGGCATGACCGACGGGACGAGGCCGCATCAAAACCTGTTTATTTCGGTGATGAAGCCCCGACGGAACGTGGCGCAATTTCATTGCGCAGGCGGTTTGGCCGCTGGCTTCTGCTCGCGCTCCTCAGCCTTGTTATCGTCAACATTGTCGCCAGTCTTCTCACCCGCCCCCCCTTTTTTACCCGGGGTGAGACGCCGCAGCTGGGCCGGGTAACGTAGGCTGATGGATGGACCGTTGATCCATTCGACAAAACCGCGAAATTCCACAAGCGCGCCTTCAAGCCCGTCAATCTTGATCGCCTCTTCCGACCAGCGGCGCATATCGCGGCGCTCCACGACACCGGTAACATCTTCGCGATAATCCGCACCAAAATTGAGGAAGGTTCGCGACCGGCTCTGTCCAACGGCCATGACCGTTCCGCTGAAAATATGGTGCGCACCCGGCGTATCCCGGCAGTCTTCCAGCCGATTTGCCTGCCGGCGCCGGAAAAAGGATGACTGCCAAAGCCCGGTGCCGGCGAGTCTGGCCTTGTCTTCTGCTGCAAAAAAATCTTTCGCGATATCCGGTTCAGTACCTTGCGGAAATACCCTCACCGCACCAGCCTCAATCAGCGTAAGCATGGGCACAAGGGTACCATTTTCATCCGTCAGGGTTATAATTTGTTCGCCCCAACGGGTAGTTTCACCGGATAGGACATAACTGACCCCAGGGGTGTCAAGCACACGCTGGAGGACAAGACGGGCCGCTTGCGAAGCCTCGACAATCGCCGGGATGAAAGCATCGGCAGACGGTGCAAGCAGGCTATCGAGCCGATAGGAGACAGCGCCGATCCGAAATCGGTCTCCCGCCTCGGCAAGAGCGCGGTCTTTGGCTTGCTTTTGCGCCTGGATTGGCGGGACCATGATCGCAGTCACGCTGCGGAGTATATCGCGCCGACGCAGCCGAAGGCCCCTCATGGCGCCGACAGGACCCGCACGGTCGCGGCACTCGACTGCCCCGCCCCGTCCACCACTTCAAGGCGGTAAAAGCCGGGACGGGACGGTCGCCAGAGCGTGTCCCCCAGCGGCGCACCATCCACATACCACCGCAGATCGCCGGCCCCGCCACGGGCTGCAACCCGTACCGGCCGATCCTGTGCGGGCCACC
>CAYSMJ010000009.1:0-32975 GCA_964432075.1 uncultured Caulobacterales bacterium
GCCTTTTTGGCGCCGCATCTTGGCGGTGTCCGCGTCTGGTTCGGGGCGGATACGGTGGATATCGTCACGGCTGACCCGCTTTCCGGCGCGGCTGACCATGCCTCGGCCGCCGGGTCGCTTACCGCGCCCATGCCCGGTACCGTAACGGCCGTGGTCAAGGGCGCTGGCGAGCGTGTCGAGGCGGGCGAAACCCTGCTTGTCATGGAAGCCATGAAGATGGAACATGCGATCAAGGCGCCCAGTAGCGGAACAGTCAGGGCCATCCGGTTTGAGACGGGCCAGCAGGTGGGCGAAGGTGAGCTGCTGGTTGAGTTCGAACCGGCTTGATTGGTAGGCAGAGCGATGGGCAAAAACCCGACATTTTCCATGATTGAGGTCGAACCCGGCCGCCAGCTTCATTACCTGGTGGCGGGGCCTGAAGACGGCCCGGTCGTCCTCTATGATGCGGGGGCTTTTGGCATCTATGCCGATGGCTGGTGGATCAAGGAGGATCTGAAACACCGGTTTCGGGTCGTCCTTTATGACCGCGCCGGCATGGGTCATAGCGACCCGGTTCCAGCGGGCCAGGCCCCGTCCCCCGACTGGCATGTCGCCGATATGCGCCGCCTACTGACGGCGATCAATATTTCAAAGCCGGTCATCCTCGTTGGCCATTCCATGTCCGGGCTGAGAATGCACACCTTTGCCAATCTCTATCGCGGCGATCTGCGCGGGCTGATTTTTGTCGACGCGCTGAATCCACGTCTTTTGAAGGATCAGCTCAACCGCTTCATGCATGAACGTTTTCAGGACATGCTGAAGATCACGGCCTATGGCGCCCGCGCCGGGCTCGCTGAGCCGGTATCAAAAATGCTGCCCAATATGTTCAAACTCGAAGGCCCGCCACGCGATGACAAGGTCGCCGCCTATGCGAGCCAGCGTCATATAGAAGCCAGCCGTGATGAAACCCTGGCCCTTGATTTTGATGCAGACTATTTGCATGGTGACGGGGCAGATCATGTTCCTGTCGCTGTATTTGCTTGTACACTGATTAACGGCATGCAAAAGGATGATGCTGATCGCGCGAAGGCTAATACCGGCTATGGTTGGTACGGGAAATTTCCCAAGGAGGACCATGTCAGTATTCTGACAGGCGTTTACGCCGAGGCCATTGCCCGGCGTGCGGCCGAGATAGATGCTCATGCCGGGCAGGCTGGCAAGGCTTGAACGCCCAGCCAATACGCCGTCTGCAAACGTCTTTTTCTGCGCTTCCGGGTATCACGCCGCATAGACGCTGCGCTCCGATCAGTTCAAAACACACTCGCCTGGATAGAAACCGTCGTATAGATAACAAAGGGATAGATCAGATTCGCCAATCGCCTTACTGTCCAGTGTCAAGTCATATTGCGGGCAGACCAAGCCGGGAACACAAGCATCATCCCGGTGAGAAACTCTTTGCGTTGAAATAGTAAAAGACGTTATTTCATATGTTTTCTATATGTCATCATTTTTGAAATAAACATTACAAATTTCCAGATATCATTTACTTCTCATCACGCCGTTCAAGAAATTCCAGTCGAGCAAATTCGAGTTTAACAGCCTTCAATGCGGATTGCTCCCGTGCTTCACAGTCTGCGATCCGTTTAGCGACCGTCCGCGAAAAATGCGATCTTCCCGCATAACCCGCCATCCATTCGAAAGCAGAACCATCCGAAGGAGGCCTCGCAAATACGCCGTACTGTTCTTTTTCGGACCGGCATGCCTGCAGCCTGTTTCGCGCGGCTTCGAGCCGCGCACCAGCGACAGAGATCAGACGGTGACGTTTTTTATCACGATCCGGTCCGTTCACGGGCCTTTCTCCTGATTTCATCGGCGAATTTCAAAATCGCCGCTACCGCCGCATAATGTTCCGGTTTGATTTCCTCGCCGATTTCAACCGTTCCAAAGATTGCCCTTGCCGTTGGCGGGTCACGGCGGATAGGAACACCGTGTTCCGCTGCAATTTCGCGGATACGGCCGGCCATATGGTCGAGGCCCTTGGATACGCAAATTGGCGCTGTGTTCCGGGTACGCGCCCATTTCAGAACAACTGCATAATGGGTCGGGTTTACAATGACGACATCGGCACCAGGAATATCTTTGAGGCTTGCGGCGTTGGCAAATTCCTCTGCACGTCGCCGTCTTTCCTGTTTCAGATGCGGGTCCCCTTCAGTCTTCTTGGCTTCCTCTTTGAGTTCCTGCTGCGACATGCGGAGTTTCTTTGTTTGCTGAGCATGCTGCATCGGAAGATCAATCGTCGTAATAATCAGGGCAGACAGGGTGAAAACAGCCAGTACGGCCAAGGACCATTGGCCGACGATAGAATAACCTTGACCCGGTTCAAGCCCCGCAAGAGCGACCAGCTTTTCCATATCCAAAGAAATCAGTATAGCTGTCATCAGGAGGACAAGAATCAGTTTCATGCCGGTTTTTGTAAACTCAAACAGGCCATGAGGGCCAAATTTCTTCTTTGCATTTGCCAGGGGAGACAAACGGGACAGATTTATCTTCAAGCGTTTTGGCGCAATCACGAGGGCATTCTGCGCGATCGCCGAGATAAACACCGCGAGCAAAGGCACCGCGAGCAAAACAAGTGCAGGAGCGGCAATGTATAGCAATAGTCGCCGAAACTGGCCTTCTGTCTCCCGGGACAAAACCAAATTGCCAAGATCCTCAGGAGACCGCAACGCATTAAGCGCCCGGGTGCCAAAAATTTCAATAATCCCAGGGCCGATCATCGCCAGGGCAATCATCATAAACAGATAGATTAACAGGACGTGAGCCTCCGCAGAGATCGCGATCTCTCCGTCTTTGCGAGCCTGCCGCAGTTTGGTCGGCGTTGGGTCGTGGCTTTTCTCCTGGGCTTCGTTTTGTTCAGCCACCGCCACCAGCCCCAACGGAACGAAGGAGTTCGCTCAGTTTGCTTTCCCAGATGACAAGAATAGTTGGTAAACAGATCGCAAAGATCATCAAGCCAAAAAGGGAAATCGCTGGCGCGCCGACCAGCGATGCCAGCATTTGCGGCATAGCCCGGTTCGCAGCGCCAATGATGAGATTATAGGTCAGACCGGTCACGATGAAGGGCATCGAAAGCTGGATGGCAAGGCTGAACGCGTTCTCGATATTTTGTACAAAGACCGTCGAAATTATAGCAAGATCCGGGAAGGTTCCGGCAGGCTGAATTTCAAAACTACCAATCAGGGCGAGGACCACCTTGATATGAAGACCAACGGCGAGGGCAAAGGCGATCGCGGCAAAAACCGTCACCGTCCCAAACGGCGTCTCCGCATCGGCGGAGAATTGCGGCGAAAAGAGCTGCGCCAAGGACAAATTTTGTGAAATCACCGTACCTAGAATTTGCAAAACAAAGATGAAAAGCCTGACCAGTAAACCAAAAAAAAGGCCATTAATTATTTCAGCACCGAGAGCGAGTGCGTATGGCGGGGGCGATGCAAGGCTCAGCCCCTGCGGTCTTTCGATCGCAGGGAACACCAGAAAGGTAAGCGCCAAAGCAGCCGCAAGGCGCACTCTCGACGAAAGGAAACGTTCGCCAATCCCGGGGATAAAAAATGCGACAATCCCGATACGCATGAAAATAACTGATGCGGACAGGATGGTTGCCTGCGCAATAGAAAACAGCGGCAGCAAAGGCTCCGTTACACTTAACAGGTCAGGCAGCATGACTGACAACACCAACCAGTGCTGGTCGGCGCTCTGTACCGAATTCTTCAAACGACAGAACCGGATTTTTGATTTTTTTCGCCTGCATCACCGTTTTGAGAAACCGGCGCCGTTTGGTGCTTGTAATGATTGCCGGAAAATGTCCCTGGGATGCGCTTTCTTCGATTTTTTCTTTGATCGCTCCGGCAAGCCGATTGAAATCTTCCGGGCCAAGGGCAACGTC
The DNA here is from genome assembly GCA_964432075.1 of uncultured Caulobacterales bacterium. Taxonomy (GTDB): domain Bacteria; phylum Pseudomonadota; class Alphaproteobacteria; order Caulobacterales; family Parvularculaceae; genus CALLPQ01. The sequence goes on from CAYSMJ010000009.1 coordinate 3,923, forward strand.
ATGCCCATCGGGTCCCTCGATCTCATGAGAAGAAAAAAGGGTCTCCCATTCCGGAGCGAGTTGTAACAAGGGCACCTTCCCATCCGAATTTTGAAGCGGGGCAACAAGCTGGAACCCTATCTGTTGGCGAACAAACTCACAAATCTGCTCGGTATTTGAGAAGCTCGATTTTCCCTGGGCGATGGCATCCAGAATGAGTGGCAGATTCCGAACCGAAACCCGTTCTTCCAGAAGCATTCGCAGAACCGTCTGCAGCAGGTCAACCGGAACCTTGTCGGGAACATATTCCTCCAACAGGGCCTTGTTGGCTTCAGCACGGGATACATCACTTGAATTTGAAAACTCTTTCAGGATTTTGCGCAGGGCGCGCCGTGTCATCAATTTTCCAAAATTGTTCTGAAGGATTTCAAGGAAATGTGTGATTAGCGCCTCGGTTGGTTCAATAGCGGAAAAACCAAGCCCCTCAGCCCTTTGAGCGTCCTCTTTAGGGATCCATCTGACCTTTGCATTGAAAACCGGCTCCTGTGTTTCCGTACCTGCAATCGGCAGATCGATATCGCGATTCATCAAAACCATGACCTGTTTCGATTTGATCATCCCACGGGCAACCTCAATACCCTGGATGCGGATCACATAGGTTCCATTTTCAAGTTCGGACTTGTCGGTCAGGCGCACCGGCGGCATGATAAAACCATATTGCTGAATGATATAGACACGGATATTGTTGATGCGACTCTCAAATCCGTCGTCGCCGTTGAGAATTTCATTGACCAGATCGACCGCAACCTCAATATGAATCTCGTCAACGTCAAGATGATCTCCAAGCGTTGCTTCTGACTGTTGCGTTTCTGGAATGCTTTCGACCGGCTCTTGAGCTTCCGCACGCCTCTTTCGGTGAATCGCCCACGCCGCAAATCCCAATAATCCAGCACCGCTAACAAAAGGAATTAAGGGCAGGCCGGGGAATAGTCCGAAAACAAACAACAATCCCGAAACCGTCGCCAGGGCGGTCGGATTGCCGCCGAGCTGAGAGGCAAAACCTTTGTCAATAGCGCTCTGATCATTCCCCTTGGACAGAAGAAGAGCCGCGGCGATTGAGGTGATGACGGAGGGAATTTGACTGACAAGACCATCGCCCACTGTTAAGATAGAATAGGTGCTGATCGCCTGCTCAAAAGCAAGACCGTGACTTGTCATACCCACGGTTAGGCCAACCACAAGATTCAGGATCGTGATCAACAGCCCGGCAACGGCGTCGCCTTTGACAAATTTCGAGGCTCCGTCCAAGGAGCCAAAAAAGGTTGTCTCTTCCTGCTCGGTCTGTCGGCGTTGTTTCGCCTCGGCATGACTGAGCGAACCGGAGGCAACATCACTGTCAATGGCAAGCTGTTTACCGGGCATGGCATCTAGGGCAAAACGGGCCCCAACCTCAGCCATCCGTCCCGCCCCTTTTGTGATTACCATGAAGTTTACGATGAGGAGGACCCCGAAAATAACGAGACCCATTAGTATATTCCCCGCCATGATGAACATGGCAAAGCCTTCGATGATCCCGCCGGCAGCATCAGTTCCCTTGTGGCCCTGCCCGATGATCAGCTTTGTCGACGAGATATTGAGTGATAGCCTGAGCAGCAAGCCAACAAGCAGGACAGTTGGAAAAATTGAAAAATCAAGAGGGCGTTCGATAAACAGAACAATTGTGAAGATGAGGATCGCCAGGGCAAAAGACGCTGTGAGCCCAAGATCCAGCACCCAGGCCGGCACGGGCAGGATCATCATGGTGATGATCAACATAAGAATGATGGTGAGGATAACAGTAGGTTGCGCTAGATTGCGCATAATTTAGTTTCCCAAGATAAGTGGAATCAGCTTGTTGTCAAAAAGTGTTAACAGGCTCGATACCATGAAGTTTGAACATAGCCAGAATGTGATCAGAATACACACCAGCTTTGGCACAAAAGTCAGGGAAAGTTCCTGTATCCCTGTCAGCGCCTGAAACAGGCCAACAAGAATACCGACAACAAGAGCAATAATCAGGATTGGTGCCGCAATCCAGACACCAAGCCACATCGCCTCACGGAGCAGATCAAGGATGCCAGCATCATTCAGCATGGAGGACCGCCACCTAAATCTGCATCCGGAGAATTTCCTGATAGGCCTCAACGACCCGGTCGCGAACTGTTACCGCCGTTTCAACCGCAAGCTCCGCGGCCGCAAGCGCTTCGATAACCGAATGCGGATCCGCCGAACCCGCAATCAATTTCTGGCTTTGCGTTTCCGCGGCAGAAACCGTGCTCGTAAGGTCATCCGCCGCATTGCGGACAGTGTCAAAAAAATCGTTCGGCGGCGTAGGTTCAATGGCGGAAGTCGCCAGATCTGCCGACGGTTTGGCCTCAGCCGCTTTTGCTTTGATAGGGTTTCCGGCGCCATAAAGCCGCGACGCAAGCAAGCCATTTGGATCCATTTTTTCCTCCGGAATTTCTTTCCATCAAGGGATATTTCAACAATCGGGTTTAGCTGCGGAGGATGTTGAGAAGATTTGCATACATCTTTCTCGCCTCGCGAAATACGGTTGTATTGGCCTCATAGGATTGGTTGGCCTGCCGCGCATCCGACATCTCGATCAAGACACTGACATTGGACAGGGTTACATATCCATCTTCATCGGCAAGTGGATTTGAGGGGTCAAAAATCTCGCGTCGGGGCGCTTGATCCAGATAGGTGTCGGATACATTTACCCGATCAATATCGAAAATTCTATCGTATACTGAATCAAAGGAAACCAGCTTGCGCTGATATCCATGGGTGTCGGCATTTGCAATGTTTTCGGTGACGACACGAAGCCGATGGGCCTGCGCGTTCATCCCGGATGCAGCCGCCTTGAGCGTTGCTTTCAGGACATCATTCATGGGCGGCCCCGCAAGCTCATCCGCAACAGATCCATTGATTTCCGGTAAATCAAGAGTGCGGTATCATGTTGTGATGACGCTTCGGCGCTTGCCATCATCTCATTTTCGATCGACACCGTATTGCCATTCGGGTCAGAGCCGCCAGGACGGTAAACCCGTTCAGGTTCGAATTGATCCGTGTTGGCTGCATCGATCGAAGCGAGAACCTCATTAAACGGCTTGAGATCCTCAGCCTTGAAGCCCGGCGTGTTGGCGTTGGCAACATTGCCGGCGATCAGCTTCTGTCTTTCGGCCGCATGACGCGCCATCAGGCTGGCTTTTGCGAGAATATCAAACTGATCGAACATTTTTCAGTCCTGGTTAACAATACCTTTGCGATACACCCTTAGATTGAACAATCGGTTAAAGGAAAGATTGCGACCCATGGCAAAACCAGACCCTGTAGCGCCGAAGCTTGATATTACGAATTTGACGGAAAAGATCAGATCGATTGACACCGTGCAGTACTGGTCACGGTCGACCGCTGTCACGGCCGACAGAATTCAGGTGGCGGTCGGCAAGAAGGAAATCGGTCTGGGGAACCTGGCATTTCTGATGGAATGCCCGGACATAGGTCCGCTGGGCGAGGTGATCGCAGTTGACCGGCATGAGATTACGATATTGCGATATTCAGATCACTCAATCAAAGTCGGTGAAAAGATCATTTTTGACCGAATGGATTTTCTGTTTCCGCAGGAACGCTGGTACGGCACGATTCGCGATGCTTTTGGCCGATCCCGAGACCCCGGGGCTTTGGGAAACGGGTTAGTCCCCGCATCAATTCACGAAAACCCCCCGAGCGCCACCCTTCGTCGGTCAATCGGCGACCGCTTGCACACGCCCCTCAAGATCTTCAACACGTTCCTTCCGCTTTGTCGCGGGCAGAGGATCGGGCTTTTTGCGGCTGCAGGCGTCGGCAAGACGAGCCTTCTTGAGCAGTTTGCTCGCCAGTCGGAAAGCGATGTGACCATTATTGCGCTGATCGGCGAGCGCGGGCACGAAGTCAGCGGACTGGGCCACCGTTTGTTCGGAGAGGCTCCCGATAAGCGCCTCATCATTTTTGCGGCAACCTCTGACGAAGCTGCGCCGATCAAGAGACGCGCTGCTTATTCAGCCATGGCGTGTGCAGAACATTTTCGTCGCAAGGGAAAGCAGGTTCTGCTGTTGTTCGATAGTTTGACGCGGTTTGCGGATGCCCACCGCGAAATCGCCCTTTGCGCGGGTGAAACGGCAGCCTTGCGGGGCTATCCGCCATCCCTGACGAGAACGATTGCAGGCCTTTTGGAGCGCGCTGGTCCGGGCAGCGGAAATGAAGGTGACATTACCGCTGTCTTTACGGTTCTGGTTGCAGGCAATGACCATGACGAACCGGTAGCGGATATTTCGCGGGGGATACTGGATGGGCACATTATCCTGTCCCGAAGGATCGCCGAACGGGGTCGGTTTCCCGCCATTGATCTTTTGCGATCAGTATCACGTGCTCTGCCCCGGGCTGCCACCCCGGACCAGAACAGACTTCTCAATGCCGGACGCCAGCTGATCTCCACTTACGAGGACGCGGAACCCATGATCCGTGCCGGGCTTTACGAAGACGGATCCGACAAACTCACGGACGAGGCGATGCGGCTATGGCCGCTTCTCGACCAGTTAATCGCCGAAGAAACGACAGGGTCAATTGATGGTGATTTTGCCGCTCTTGCCGAAGCTCTCGCCTGAAACGTGGCGTTAATTCGTCAAAAACCGGACTGTATCAGATTGCGCAAACCTGCCCCGGACCCGGTCAGGATAGTCAAGGCCGTCGAAGCGGAAGATGTCTGGCTGAACTGAATATCCTGCCGGATAAAAAACCGGCTCAGGAGGTTATCAAGATTGTCCGGATCCTGTAAAACCCGCGGCGACGCATCCCCATACCGGTCGAGCGCCCGGTCCCGCAGGATATCTACCTGACGGTCAATATCGAGCCCAACAAAATTCGATGGGAGATTGAAACCGGCCTCAAGAACAGCGCGGCTTGCCCGGGTCCCGAGCAATTGAAGCCAAAGCGTACGCTCTGGCAGGTCGCGATTAAGGATTTCCGCACTTTCACGTTGGAAATTCAGCGCCAGACGCTGGTCAACATCGATGTCACCAACCGCAGCTTCAAAGGATAAAAGCCGGAACCGGGCAACGGTATCTTCCTGTGAAGTAGGACTTGCGAAGAAAGACGTCCGCCCATCCTGAAAGCCAAGCGCATCCACCAATCGGGCGTAGCGACGGTCGCCAAGACGGTTTGCAAAGGCACCGGGATCGCTTGTTCCTTCCTCAAGCGCTTTGCGGACAAAGGCTTGACGATCAACGGCTTCCGACAAACCAAAGGCTGTCAGGGTAAAACGTAAAATTTTTCGGTCGGAAAAAAAATCATCGAGTGTCTGGATATTGGCGGCATTTGCGCGAAAATAGTCCGTATCTCTTTGGATTTCCGGGGATCGGGAAAACACATCAAGCTGGCGCTCCTGGGTTCTTTGAAGGAACCGATATCCGGCGACGCTGCTAAATGGGAGAGCGGGCTGAAATGTCACCGGACCAATCTCACCTTGCCTGGGACTTCAGCCCGCATGGGCCATTACGGGTTGCTGACTGCGTTGAAACAGGTCAGCTTCAAGATCAAAAAACCCGCTCAGAACTTTCATGATCTTGTAGTATTTTTTACGCTCAAGCAGTTCGACAGCCTCTGCAAGTGCGTGACTTGAGGGAAACGCGTTGAACACGTGAAGCAATTGCAGGAGGAGTTCACGTAGCTTTGGCTGAAGCTCTGTTTCTGGAACTGTGCCGGTGACACCGAGTTGTGCAAGATAATATGCCCGCTTTACTGGTGTTGTGGCCTGGTCGGGGTGGAGTGCTTCGCGCATCCGGAGAATTTTTGCATCATCCGAACAGATCTTGAGTATGGCCCGATGACTACAATTCTGTATCACAGCACCATTTATGAATAGTTTTTCATCGTTGCGAAGTTTGATCATGAGACTGGACATGGAATTCTTTCCCTGTATTGAGAATCTTAGGCGATACCGGCGCCTGGCTGACCTTGCTGTCGTTTCAGGCCGCGACCGGGTCCGGAGCTTGTCCACGCAGCCCGGCCGCAATATTACGGTTGATCTCTACAAGAACATCCACCGTTGCATTGCCATTGAGTACTTTCGAGGTGTGCGCACGCACAAAATCGGAAAGCGTAAAAAGTTGTGCTCTCAATGTTGGATCCATCGGATTGTCGTTGCGGGCGGCTTCTGTCCCGAAAACCAGCCAGAGGCGAAGATTTTCGTGGAGTGCTTTGGCAAATGCAGGAAAATTCAGGTCTTTTTCCTGCTGGGTACTCTCAATGCGGCTTGCATGTTCTTCCAGAAGCTTACGCTCGACTGTTTTTGGCGAGGCTGTTGAACGGGTCGAGCCGCGATAAGCCGCTTCTGCGCTGAGGATTTGCATTCTTGCTGTTCCTTATGAAAAAAAACGGCTGGCGATCAAGAGATCGCCAGCCGGAAGTTCTATCGGAACAGTGCTAAGATAGACTGCGGGGCCTGGTTGGCAATCGACAGTGCCTGCGTGCCAAGCTGCTGCTGGACCTGAAGCGACTGCAGACGAGCAGAAGCCTCTTCAAGGTCGGCATCAACGAGCGCACCAACACCAACCCGAAGGCTGTCCGTCAACTGAGTGACAAACTCACTCTGGATTCCGATCCGTCGTTCGACTGAACCAAAGGAAGCCGCCGAATCGATTGAAGTCTGAAGCAGACCTTCAATAGCCCCGAGGGCGAATTCAGCACCTTCGGCCGTCGATACGTCGATCGCCGCCAGATTGGAAAGCCCGCCGGCGACTGTGTTATCGCCGCCGGAAGTATTCGTGCTTGCAACCGTTACCGTTCCGGTATTGGTGCTGTTAAGCGTCAGGGTCGCATTGTTTGTTGTCGGATCAGCTGCCTCGGTAAAATCGACCGTGATTCCGGAGATACCGGCTCCGGTGATCTGACCTTGCAGGTTGCGGGCAACATCATTGATGGTGTCGCCATCGCGGGCCACATAATCAAAGTTTGTTGTGGTGCCACCGTCCGTCAACGAGATCCGGAAGCCTTCATTCGCTGCGAGCGTACCGCCGGTAAAAGTCAGGGCCGAGCTTGCCGCTGCCACTGGCGTGACACCGTCAACGCTCGCGTCAGCCGGGGTGCCGATGCTGCCAGCCGTCGAACCCGTCACATCAGTGATGGCAACCGGGGTTGTAACGGTTGCATCAGCATTGACCGTAATCCGCGGGGCACCGCCGGTCGTGGCGCTGTCTTCAAAATTCAACGTGATGCCGCTTGGCAGCGTTGCAGAACCGGCTGCGGTTTGAAGGGCTGCCAGCACAGCATCCGCATCTTCACCGCCTGTCAGGGCAGCGGTTGTAATCGAAACACCGCCAACATCGAAGGTGAAGGTTTCGCCCGCGCCAGCGGTTACAGAACCGAGATCAATGGTTGTTGAAGCTGGCGTCGTATCAGCGCCAGCAGTTGCCGAGAGGTCCGTTTCCGACGGCGCCCCGAGCGTTGTGGCCGCCGTTGCCGCCGCATCAAAAGATCCAGTGGAGATCTCGAGGTTTTGGCGCTGAACTTCGATCTGGGATGCACTGACGGCCCCATCGGGTGCCCGGTCCAGTGAAGAAAGAACGTTGACGGTTTCTTCACCGCGAACCAGGTTCAAACCATTGAACTGGGCGGCATTGGTGATCGATACAATTTGATCACGGAGCGCAGCGACGTTGGTTTGAATTTTGGACCGGTCGACATTTTCTTCCTGGGCCGAAACGATGAGGCTTTGTGTTTCCTGAAGCAGGCCGGTGATCTGCTCGGCGGCGTTCCGGCCGACGGCAACAGAAGACTGTCCGAGGTTGAGCGACTCATTGATCGAGCGGAAGCTTTCGATGTCCGATTCGATGACGGTCGAAATGGCGAAAATAGCAGAGTTGTCACGGGCATTGGCAACCTTCTTGCCCGTTGAGATCTGGTCTTGTACGTCACTCAGGCTTTGGTTGGTTGCGCGCAGCGTTTGGAGAGCAACAATTGCACTTTGATTGGTCAGGATACTCGCCATGGTATTATCTTTCCCTTCTCGGAATCTTTGGTTTTCAAAAATCCGATCCTTCTGCCGGGTGGCAAAGGCTTTCGGCGGGGCATAAGCCCTGTGCAATTCTTGCACCCGACGCAGTTCCTACCGCATACGGATACTACTCAAGGTAGTTTCAGTAAGAACTGCTAGATCAAAAAAAATAAAAATTCGTAAATTGCAAAATTATTGTGTTTGCTTGTGCGGGGACCATTCTTGAACACAAAAAAGTCACTGGTTTAGCAGCCAAGCCTGCCGGCCATGCGCGGTCAAGCACGACAACACTGGTGCATTTGTCCGGACAGAACCCTTATGCCCGCTATCTTATGGTAGAAAATCCGCCTAATATAACTCTTCTCGGAACTGACGGTGACGCGACCAGAGGGTTGACACGCGGCCGCCTCAGATTTTGAAAAAGAACAGGCCCAGCGATACGCGCGCGCGTCTTCAAGGCAATCAAAGTCAATAAAGATGGGCTCGCCTCTTGTTTTGCCGCGTTTTATTCTCGCGAACTGGCGCCCATTCTGCATTTTTCTGATGGATCACCTGATCCAGCCATTTGAATGAGAGTGCGGTCGTTAAACTATGGACAGTAGGGACTCAAATGTCTGAGTCGATCCACTAGCGGCATTTAGGCATATCGCCCAGCCCGGTTATTTGTGGGACCGACCTTTTTTGCTGCAAGATTATCTGTATATATACGGATTTCTGATTGTTGTGATGAAAGCGCAGCGAGGCGACGTCGGGCCTGATGAACACCTTCAATGACGGACCGCCATAATTCCTGGTTTCGCCGGGCTTCATCTCGAATGGTTTCCACGATAATTGTCATCCGGTCAACTTCATGATCCTTATCGGTTTCATCTAAAGAGATGAGCGCTTCCGACAACCGTGTTTTCTCGTTTGCAATCGAAAGAGCATCATTGAGAGCCCCCTTCGATAGGAATTGATATTCCCGCCGCAGCAGGGCGATCAGCTGTTCGCCTATATTTGCTCCCGTCATCGCGCTGAAACTTTGCTCATCAAGCATCATCAAAGGATCCTTCAATTAAGGCGCGCAAGCCAAACCCACCATTTTCAACGATTTTGTCGGCAATCCCCTCAAGCAAAAACGAACCGAACATGTTGGCCTGAGCGCCTGCTGATCCCATAAATGCCTTGTCAAGCCCAGCATCTTTCAACATCTGGACGATGAAGACCTTTTCAAAATCACCGGCAGTCTGCGCAATGTCAGGGTCAAGATCTAGGCCGCCGCCCTGATCCTTCGTCTCGCGGAGTGGATCGGCAGATTTATCGTTCGCCGCCATCCGGGGCATGGACCGATTGGGGAGCGATTGACCTGGAAAAACTTTGTTCATCATTTTTCGGTACCAACTACCTGCAGTAGCGATATTCATATAGATAACGCTATTACCAAATCGTTATACTGAGTTTAAAAATTCGATCCTTCGAGGTATCCGAAGCCCATATGATCCCAAACATCGCCACTTCATCAGCCGCGAACCGCGAGGCCAGCTTTCATGAAGACACCAATGAGCCCCCCAACATTGATGGCGGGGCGGCTGTCTTTTTTGAAACCGCACAAGTTTCCAGTGTGCCCGAAGGTGAAAGTCTTGAAAGGGGTTTGGTCCAGCCCGATCACTCCTTATCATTCATCGACACGGCCGAAGCGTCGGATTTGAATACAGGTCCTGTCAAAAATGATCAGCAATTCAATGATATCCCAAAGGAAATGGACTCCAATATCGAATTCAATATACCAGAAGGCAATCTGAAATCCCCCAAGAATCAGACTCATCCGTACAATGCCATATTGTTCCAATCTGTTTTGACCGCTGAGATTTCTGAGTATGGGCCGGTTTCACCTGAGCCCCCTGAGCCGGCTCTGCTTGAGGGTGACCCGGCGCACCATCCTGCCATTTCAGGCAGCGAACGCCTTAATAGCGATCAGAGCCAAAGGGCGACGAACGCGAATGCGCAATTTCCCCTCGTTCGCGCAGACAGCATCAACAATGATGCAAATTCAGCAGTTTTTTCCCAACCAAAGGATGGCGACGCGGGCACACATCCAGCGCCGGTGGGGCTTGCCCACAGTAACCCATCAACCAGTCAAGGTCCGCCATCAAATTACGCCGTTCTCCAACCTTCAGGCTCGGCACATCCACCGGCAATCGCAATCGCTTCAGTTGTCGTGAATGAAGCAAAAGACTCAATCGAACTCACGCTTGATCCACCCGAGCTAGGCAAGGTCAGGATCAAATTTTCCGACGATGGGATGGGGTCGGTTACAGCGCTTGTTTCCGGGGAGCGGGCGGAAACACAAACCATGCTGCGGAATCAGAGCCACCTTTTGAGCAGTTTGCTTCAGGAGCACGGCCTTGGTGAGTCTGAAATCACATTTTCAGACTGGGCGGAAAATTCAAATTCAAGTTCCGAACAAAAACGGTCTCACCTGGCCGAAGAGCCGTCAGAGGCAACGCCACTTGTCGCGGCGCATCCGTCCGCAAAATTGACCCGATATTTGAAAAACGGTCTCGATCTTAGAATATAAAGGAAAGCAACATGCTGAATACGACCATGGAGCCGTCTATTTCTGGCAATTCCGGGCCAGGGCCGTTGCGCCGAGGCGAGCTTAACAGTTCAAACCCCGAGGAAGCGGCGGTGCGGGCCGCTGCTGATTTCGAGAGCTTTCTTCAGCTATTGACGGCACAGATTTCAAATCAGGATCCGCTCAGCCCTCTTGATTCAACCCAATTCGTGGAGCAGCTCGCAAGCTTTTCTGCACTGGAGCAGCAAATCCAGACAAATAATCGCCTCGAACAAATCGCAGATTTTGCAACAGGATCAGGGCGGGCCAATCAGGGCCTCATCGGCGGATATGCCCATCTGATCGGATCACATGTGGTTACTTCAAAAACCCTTGCCCAGTTTACAGGAGCCCCTGTCCATTACTCCGTTCCAGATATGTTTCGTGCTGATATCGCTTCGGAAAACGTTGCGCTGGAAATTCAGGACGAGGATGGAAACACTGTACGACGTCTCGATGAGATCGATGGAACAATCGTGACATGGGATGGGAAAAAAGACGATGGAACAACCGCAGACCAGGGAACCTATAAGCTGACGCTGACTCAGATTAATGCCGAAGGCCAGAAAGAAATTATAGGTCGTGGACTGATATTATCGGAAGTCCGGGAAGTCCACAATCAGGACCAGGGCGCCCTTCTCATTCTGGAAAACGGCGAAACCGCACCCTCAGATATGATTGAAGGAATTGTTGCATCAGATCGCCTTCAGGGTTAAAAATACTGGGTCAAGAGCTTTTACATATTGCTCTCTTCGCAAAATTATGTCCTTATACAGATCACTTGGCCATTTTTAAGCGAAGTGGGAACCGGTTTGCGTGAAGAAAATTCGCCAGAACAAAGGGCGAGCGCATCTTTACTGACGATGATTGCCTTGAAGATCCACTAGTGGATCGACCCAGACATTTGAGTCCGTACCGTTCAACGTATAACGAACTCTATCTCACTCAAATGGCTGGATAAGTTGATCCATCGATAAAATGCGCAGGGGTGCGAAACGTCAGATTCGTACCACTAGTGACTGTGCATTCCACAACGCACATCAAGCAAAGGTTTTATGGGTCCGGCCCTACATGTCCTGGCGCACCATGTCGAGGATGAGAACCTCATCAACACCTCTGCCGAGAGCCGATTGAACATTGTCAAGCAGTCGCGATTTTACATATCCGACATGGCGATCGGCGCCGATATCCCCAGAAAATACACCTTGCTGAGCCAGACTCAACAGTCCGCTCATCAACGCATCACGGGCTTTTGGCTCATGGATGTAGAAATCGGAATCGGCGTCACTGTTCATCACCAAATTGATATCGAAAATCATCATCGATACAACTTTTTCATTTTCTATTAGCGGAACAACAAACTGCCTTGAAAATTTCATATAGTTAGATTGACCATAGGAATCTTTTTTATCTGTCGACTTTTTTTCTTTTGACGACGCTTTCTCTCTATCGGCAGCTTTCTTGCCACCGTGGGGATCTTTCTTCTTGTCACCTGTAATTTTCTTCTTATCGTTTCCGGTGTCATGAGAGCCATCGGTGTTTTTTTCGATTTCCTTACCGCCTTTTGATGCAATCTCTTGGCCAGAAAATATCGCGCGCGCCACGTATCCGCCGCCGATCCCAAAACCGGCAGCAAAAAGTGGCAAACTAAACAGAAAAATCTTTTTCACACTTTCACCCTAGTCGATCGACCCAGACATTTGGGTCCGTACCGTTCAACGTTTTACGACCGCACTCTCTCTCAAATGGCTGGATAAGTTGATCCATCAGAAAAACGCATAGTGGTGCGAACCGTTAAATTTGCACCACTAGAACGGAATGATTTTATCGAGGATCTTCTGACCATAACGCTGGTCCTGAACACTGCTGGCGACACCGCGACCGCCATAAGTGATCCGGGCTTCGGCAATTTTGTCATAGGTAATTTCATTTGTACGTGTGATATCCTGTGTCCGGATAATTCCTGTTACTTGCAGATCACGCAACTCGTTATTGACACGAACCTCCTGGCTTCCGGCAATCAATAGGTAGCCATTTGGCAGGACGCGGCGGACTGTTGCTGCGACCCGTAAGGTTATTCGCTCCCTGCGGAGTATCCGCCCATCCCCTTCCGTCGATGATGAAGACGAAACATTGATGGCTTGATCAAGTCCCGCGCCACCCGGCAAAATCCGCTGGGCAAGCGTGCCAACGCCCAGAAAAGCGGGAACCGAAACCTCTTCCTGAGCCTGGCGCTCAATCTCCGTGGAGTTGTCCATCTGTGCTTGTTCGTCGATGGATACAACAACGGTGAGTATGTCGCCAAGACCCGTGGCGCGCCGATCGCCGAGGAGAGAGTCGGGGCCGTGATTCCATAATGATGCCTGCGCAAGCTCCGCCCCGTCCTGACGAACCGCCGGAAAATACTGATCGACATCGACCGTTTCCTCCATGATCGGACGACGCGATTTGACAACCGGGGAAATCTTGGGGGGCTGATTAAAATCATCAAGTGTATGACCACACCCGCTAAGCCCGAATGCGCCGACCAGGAACCCTAGTGCGTTAATCTTCATGAATGACCTCGACGATTTGTGCAGACTGGACTTTTGCCTGGAAGATTTTTCGTGAATCAAGATTCATAATCCTGACGACCTCGCCTTCGCCACCCGCATCAAGGGACCGACCCCGCATCGAAATCTCAAGCGGCCCATAGAGCAGATGCACCGTGACGATGTCATTTCGATTAACAAGTGTTACCGGACCGAGATCAGCCTGACGAATTACGGACCCCTTGTAGATCAGATGTCGCGCTTCCTTTCCGATCATGGCACCGGGTATGCTCACGCCGCCGTCGCCACTCGCACCTCCGGTGACATCATTGCTGGTCAGGACTTCGCCCTTGAATATATTTCGGGTCGCGACGATATCGGCGCGGGCCGCTGGCACAATAGTCGAGACAATGACGATCGTTATGAGGAACAAAATCTGCATTGGCCTACCGAATCTGATTTGTCGATGACAACATCTCATCGACGGCAGAAATCACGCGGGAATTCAGCTCATATCCTCGCTGCGCTTCGATAAGCTCGGCGATTTCTTCCACCACCTCGACAGAGGATTCTTCAAGAAAGCCCTGTCGGATAAGGCCACGCCCATCCTCCCCGGCCGGACCATTAAGTGGAGTGCCTGATGCTGGTGACTCCTGGAACAAGTTCGACCCGATCGCCCGCAGCCCTTTCTCATTGATAAAGGTAACAAGATCAATCACCCCAAGCTGCTGCGGTTCAACCTGACCATCAAAAAACGCAAAGACTTCTCCCTCCGCATTAATCGTGATCTCGCGGCTGTCCTGTGGAATGGTTATGTTACCGGCAAGGGAAAATCCATCATTGTTGACGAGCAAACCTTCTGCATTACGATTAAATGCGCCATCCCGTGTATAAGCGGGCTCGCCGCTTGGCAGAACAATTTCGAAATAACCTTTCCCCTCCACAGCAAGATCGAGGTCTGCCGCTGTTTGCCGAAGCGCTCCCTGCTGGACCTCGGCAGAAACAGCAGCCGCCCGCACACCAAGGCCCATCTGAACTCCCGTAGGCACAACCGTACCCGTCGTTGAGGATATGGAACCGGCGGGCCGCACCTGTTGATAATGCAGATCCGCAAACTCAGCCCGCCGCGCGGAGAAAGCGGTCGTACTCATATTGGCAATATTGTTTGATATCACTTCCACACGGCGTTGCTGGGCATCCATTCCCGAAGCAGCAATTCTCAGTGCACTCACAAAGGTTCTCCTTTTTTATATGTAATTATCGGGGCTGTTCGATCGCATCCACCAAATTGCGGAACCGGCTTTCCCCCTGCCGGTCAAGCGTTTGTATCGTTTCATAAGCACGTTGAACTTCAATCAAGCGGGTCATCTCTACGACCGGGTTCACATTCGACGCCTCTATAAAACCTTGAACGAGTGTTGCTGTCTCAAGTGGAAGAAATTCATTATCCTTCACACGAAACAGAGTATCCCCCTCCCGCTGGAGGTTTTCAGCTTGCGCAGTAACGAGTTCAACACGTCCGATGGGATTGCCCAATACGGACAATGATCCGTCACTTGCTAACGAAATCTCTGCCGCATCAGGAGGAACGATGATTTCAGCACCGCCCTCACCGAGAAGCCGATAGCCTTGCGCCGTCACCAGCGCCCCTTCAGGCGAAAGCACAAAGCTGCCGGATCGGGTCAGGCGGGGACCATTTTCAGTATCCACCTGAAAAAACCCTTCCCCTTCGATCGCAAAATCGAGCAACCCCCCCGTTGCCTTCAGACTTCCCTGGGACAAATCAACAAAGAACGCGCCGACATTTGCCAGCGATATGCTTTCGCGGTCACCATCAAGCGTTTCAATATGTTCGGTAAACAGAACGCGATCAGCCCGAAACCCGTCAACACCGGCATTGGCGATGTTGTTTGCAACGATTGACAGTTCGTCGAAAAGACTTTTGCTCCGCGACAGGGAAACAGTGTGAATACTATCCATCGTCTTGATTTCCCGCAACAATGGAATGAGAATCGTCACCCAGCAGCCTCTCAATCTTTTCGATCTGGCTTTGTGTCTCCTCAAGCGTGCTCTTGATGTCGGTGGGATTTACGGAAACGATTTCCTGATCATCAACGAAAGGAGGTTCTTTTGGTGTTGTCTTCTTTACCTCCTCCCGATCATCTGTTATTACGGGAACGACTTCTTGAGCGGTGTTTTCCGCCTCGGCACCATGGTCAAGGTCATTCAGAAATGATTGCACATCATCCTGAAACGCTGTCCGGATTTTTGGGGTTATCAGTGTATTCTCATCCTCAAGAAGCCATTCGCTGACAATGGCTTTTTTCTCTAAATCCTGCGAGGCGAAAGCCTCTTCAATCAACTGGTGGACACTTTGGTGAATTAGATGTTGATCTTGCGGTGAAACCTCAAGCGCCTTGAACCTTTCATAGATTTCCGTCAGGCGTTGTGCGGTCGGTTTGGATCGCTTGATCTCGTCATTCACCACAAAGAGCGTTAAACGAGTGCCTCGTCTTTTTTCGATCAATTCGAGCATCGCCTCGGTATTAAGTACAAAAGGGTGATCCGGCGAGAGTTCATCACCATTTTTATCCTGAAAAATGTTCCAGAAGACGGAAAATGCATCCGCCGAAACATTTGACGCTGACTGGCCAAGCTCTTGCAGTGCAGTAAAGGTATCCTCCGGCCGCTGTTCATGCCAGGCAATCAGGGCCTCGAGAAAAAAGCCATAATCCGTATTGTGATTACTAAGATGCTTACTTTCAAGGAAGTGAATGGCCAACGGCCAGTCACCATTCAGAGCTGCCACGATTCCCGCCCGTTGCGCGATCTCAGCTTGAATGGGGAAGGGAAGCTTTCTAAGGTCACCAATATAGGAAGGCGGAGCCAGGTCGGCAGAAACAGGCTGATTTTTATACGACCACAGACCTTTTCTTGCCCGGTCAAGGGTCTCAATTTCATGCTCCGAAAAGCCAAGAAAAGCTTTCAAAACCGGATCACAATGCAAATACTGATCAGAGAGTACGACGTCATTGATGTTCGTCATATAGGGGCCGTCAATCTTTTCAGCGATATTGAGATAAACGGCATGCGTATCAATCTCTTCAGCAAAGCCGTCCATCAGCTTTCTGAGCTCATCCGTCATCCCAACCGAGAGATAAACCCGGATTAGATGATTCAATGCATCAGTCCGTACAGCATCAAACTCACCAAGCAAAGTCTGATGGGCGCCATGAATGATGTCGAAAACATCATCTGTTGGGCCGATATCGAGAAATATCGGGTTGTATCCCTCGCAGGATACGACTTTACGCGGGGCAATATCGTACCCACTGGCAGATATTTTGGTCGGAAGGTCAGCGCCCCGCTCTTCGATCAAGCCTTGTGTGACCGCACTTCGTATTAGCGAACGAAGCCTCGTCCGCGTCTGCTCATCAGCATCAGGCTGACGGATTGCACCAACAGGAGGCTGGCTTACACGAATTGGTTTTCTGGAAGGAGCCGGCACAGAGGCAATATCGTTAAGCGTGTTTTCCTTCGCGGACAGGACCACCTTTTCGCCCTGAGGTGAGGCAATCGCCGCGCCATTCCATGACAGGGAACTCAGAATTATGCAAGGTAAAATCCAAGGTGAGAATTTCATCATAACCATCAGGCAATCTCAATCTGCTTAAGGGCTTCTTCAAGCTCGACAAACGAAAGACGTTTGTCCTTCGGTGTATTGCGTCGTGCAATGTCCGAACAGATCGTCGGGTCGTGATTTTGCAAGCTTGCGATCAGGGCCTCTTTTATGGTTTGATAAAAATGGTGTTCATCTTCACGAATTCCTTTTGCTTTATCTGCAAACGGACCAACAATGCCATAGGCCAGGAACACCCCTAAAAAGGTCCCCACAAGAGCGCCACCGATCAGTTGGCCAAGCACTTCCGGCGGCTTATCAATGGAAGCCATAGTCTTGATAACACCAAGGACGGCAGCAACAATACCAAGGGCCGGAAGGCCATCCGCCATTTTTTGCAGGGCATGACTGCCATGCATGGCTTCGTGTTCCATGGCTTCCAACTGCTTTTCAAGAAGATCCTCAACCTGGTGAACGTCATCAAAATTCATGATGATTGCACGGACCGTGTCGCAGATCATTTCAATAGCGTCTTTATCGTTTTGAATTTTTGGGTAACGCCCGAAAACTGCCGAAGCCATCGGATCTTCAATATGCTCTTCAATCTCAACCGGACTCTTTCTGGAGATGATGATCAGCGTGTAAAGGAGACAATAAAGATCTTGGTAATCATTTTTTGTCCATTTTGAGCCTTTGATAATTCTACCAAGGTCACTGAGCGTGTGTTTGATAACGCCCATGGAATTTCCCACTGCAAACGAGCCGATTGCCGCGCCGCCGATGATCATCATTTCGTACGGAAGCGAATGAAGGATGATCTCCATCTTGCCGCCGGCAATTAGGTAGCCGCCGAAAACCATGACGAAAACGATTGCTATCCCAATCAAGCTGCCCATAAATTTGAGAACCTATTAATAATACTACCAGGGGTTGATAGTCCGAAATTGTGAATAAATAGTATTATTTGTCTACCGATGATATTGGAAAATATGAAAAACTGTTTGCCAATTTGACGCGCTTGATTCATGAAGTCACGTGCAAAAATCTGAATAATATAACGAGAAATCAGAGCCGTAGAGCAAGTTTCGACTCACTCGGAATGAGATGAAAATCAAGATTCGATATATCTTGGTTTCTGGCGACCAACCGGTGTCCGCTTGGGTGAAAAATCTTCTATCGAAGCTGGCTAGACTTCCTGGCGGACTGACCGGCAATGTGGACACTTACCGCATAGGCTTTTGAAGTATCCATGCTGGCGAGGATATCAGCGGCCGCTTCAGGGTTCATGCTTCGCAGAAATCCGGCGGCGAAATCCGGTGCCATTTTATCGAACAGAGCCCCGGCCTGTTGCGGTTTCATGGCTGCATACATCGCTGCGAGCGCTGTAATATCTTCGTTTGCAGATTTCTCGATGATTGCGACATATTTTCTCAGATCATCTTTAAGGGCACGCAATTCCTCTAGCTTGGTATTGATTGTTTCCTCGCTTCGCGAAAGATCCGTTTCACGTTGCTCTAGCATTGCTGATTTCTTCCGGTACGCTTCCGCGGAACTGGCTAACTTCTCAGCAAGTTCGGACGAGGATTTCGGACAAGAGATAGGAATCACGGGCTCAGCAGCCTGATCGTCCTTTGCGTTTCCGGGCAGGTAACTATCCGTGTCGCGCTCTTTTTGGGTATTGGCCGGAACAGCAGCCTCGACAGCGGTTACGAGCACTTTTCCGACAATGGCAAAAGCCATGACAGATGCAACGACATATATTGGCGATAAGCTTTTCATGATTTCTGCCCAAATTTCGATTGCATACGCGACTGACCCCGGAATTTATAATAAACCTGTCGATCAATATTGTCATCAAGGACCCAGAATTGATTCTTGTCGTCATAATCATGCGTATTATTTTTTATATTTTCTTCGCCCGGCTGTTTTTCGCGGCGGCCCATGGCGGTCTCGCCGGCATTTGGTTTCCATGAATTTACATGCGAAATCGACGACAGACGGAATTGGTGAAGGGGCGCAGTAGAAGCTGCCTGTTTTTGGGTCTGCTCTTCGACTTCCGCCATCACGAAACGGCACTGATCGATCGTCTTCCGGAGTTCGTTTCTGAGGTCGAAAAGCTCCGCATCAAGTTTTCCGAGAGATGGGCCTGTCAGTGCATTGAGCTTTCCTTTTAGATCAGAGGCAGCCGACATCGCCACCCTGAGTTCGGCAGCCACTTCCGATGCTTCGTTTGTTACGCTCTTGATTGACTCCTTCGTTTCCTCTGTTGCTTTCGACATTGCCGCGATGTTGGTACACAGAGGAGAGTCCTTGTCTGCAAAACTCTTGAGGCGCCGACTGAGCGTCACACAAAAAACGCATGCCGAAGCCGAACAAATAATCAGTATTATATCGAATACTAATGCCATAGAAACCTCAATTTATCAAATACTCTGTAATCAACAGAGCTCTGATATGTGTGTCATGGGTTATGAGCCGAAGCCGACGCAGCATCTGCGCTCTTATTCGTGCCATTGATGCGGGATCACGCAGATCGCGCTCCGTTACTGCCCTGAGATAGGTAACAAGAACGTCCTGAATTTTAAGTTCGTAATGTTCGATTTTTCCATAGTCACTTTCTGCCACCTCAAGAGAAATTCCGACGCGCAGGTGACTGGCGGAAGCCTCTAAACCAAGCGATACGGTTAAAGGGTCGAGGATGTAGTAGACTGATCGTTCATTGGATTTCAGATCGGCAATGTATTTTTCGTTTTTTGAATCTGACCCTGAATTCGATTCTTTTTCGTTTCTATCAGGATGGTTCTTTTCCTCTCCATGGTAATTTGCCTCATCAGGTTTCGGCGACTTATCCTTGAAAAGAAAGAAGTAGGAACCAAACGCCGACAGCAGGAAAACACATGCTGAGGCAATTCCAATTATCATAATCGGAAGCGTTTTGGTGTCGTCCGGAACGATGTCAGTATTATCGGTGTTCATAATTGCCTCATACTCGATGCCTAACACCATCACCGTAAACTTTATCTTAAACCTGCGATCTTAAGTTGTTCGCATGGTTATCATTTCACTCATTTGCGAACGAAAAAGTTCGGCTTGGCCAGTTCATGAAACAGTTTATCGACCTCATCCGGGGCCTTCCCATTCTGCAAAAGCTTGTTCTGTTTGGCGCCGTTGGCGCTACGGTTGGTCTGTTTACGATTCTTGCGAATGTGGCCACCCGACCGGATTTCTCACTTTTATATGCGGGGCTTGATGATGACGCTGCCGGAAATGTCATTGCGGCACTTGAAAGTCGGAATGCTCCCTTTCAAATCCGCGGCAATGCAATTTATGTTGATCATACCGAACGTGACCGACTTCGCCTGCAATTGGCCCGTGACGGTATCCCGGGTCAGGGCGCGCCGGGCTATGAATTGCTCGATGACCTGAATGGCTTCTCGACCACCTCCGAACTCTTCAACGCGACCTATTGGCGTGCCAAGGAAGGGGAGCTTGCCCGCACCATTCTTGCGAGCCCCGGGATTAAACAGGCCCGTGTCCACATTGCCGCCCCGCGCGAGACAACTTTTACGCGGACAAAGCCTACCGCGTCCGTTTCGGTCTCTGCATCTTATCCAGTCTTACCCGCGCAAGCCCTTTCCTTCCGCTATCTGGTCGCGCTTGCGGTTCCAAATCTTGACCCCGGTGATGCAGTTCTCGATAATCAGCGTGGGATTATTCTCGCTGCCGGGGAAACAAATTCGCAATCTGCGATTCAAAGCGGACAGGTCGACCGCGAAAATCGGCTTGCCAATGACATTGAACAGCTTCTGGAAGCCAGGGTCGGTCCCGACCGCGCACGTGTTCAGGTCTCAATGATCATTGATAGCTCGGCCCAGTCAATCAGTGAGCGTATCATTGACCCAAAGAGCCGTGTGATTTCTGGACAAGAAACGCAGGAAACAAGCGAACAATCCAACGGGACGCTTGACGGCGCTGTCACTGTTGCAAGCAATTTACCCGATGGAGATGCAGCGGGAGGCGGGCGTTCATCGAACAGAAATTTGACGGAAACCCGCGAAAACCTCGACTATACATTTTCCGAAACCCGGCGAACCGTCGAACAACTGCCAGGCAAGATCGAAAAGATCAGCGTTGCTGTGCTTCTCGACAATTCGGCAGACGAAAATGGTGATCAGCTTTCACCGGAAGATATCAGCGCCTTGCGGGCTTTGGTTGCAGCCGCCGCTGGGATTGATCCGGCACGCGGTGATGTCTTGACCGTTGAAGCCATGAACTTTGCCAGCACTGTCGTAACCGGAACAATCGCAGAGAAATCCCAGATCACGGAGTTCCTCGACAAACATTTGATGACGTTGATCCGGCTGGGCATCCTGCTGATTGCAATTATTATTATAATTCTGTTCGTTGTCCGGCCAATTCTCAAGACGAAGCCGGTCGAAGCGAAAGCCTTTTCTGAAAACAGGGATAACCCTCCCCAAGATATCACCCCGGCCGAGCCAGCAGAACCCGTTAGCACTTCGCCCGTTGACCGGCTGAAGCTCATTACAGAGAAGAAAACAGAAGAAACCGCCGCCGTTATCAAGGAATGGCTTGATCAGCCGGAGACATCACAATGACGGCGCTGAGGCTCCAAAATCTTCTCGCTGACGCCTTTCAAGAGGCAGGCATGGCGGCCGAGCAAAATCCAATGAGCAGGACTGCCGGGCCGGCACCTTCGGTTCCGGATGATCTTCTTGAGGCTGCACGAGAAGCAGGCCGACAGGAAGTTCGTCAAGACGTCGAGAGCCGGCTTCACGATCTTGGATCCGTAATCAGGAAGCTCGAAGACACGGCTTCTGCGTTCGCCGCAGCAAAGACCGAGGCAACCAGGGATTGCGTCGCGCTCCTGGAGGCAATCCTGTCAACTGGTTTCCGCAATTCCCTTTCCGCCTTCCACAGAAATGAGGCACTTGCCTTTATCGAAAGAAATATACCGCATGAGCAGGATAATAAAATGCTGTTAAAAACAGGTACGGAATTGGCGAAGGCATTTGAGGACCACCTTTCGGGGTCAAAAAATATCCAACTTATTCCCGATCCCGATTATGCGCCCTACCAGGTTGAGATCGAATACGAGAATAGCGGCGCTGTCTTTGACCCTGAACGCATCCTCACGGAAATTCTTGAGACAGTTCAGGGTCTGATTCTGACAGGAGATGAAGAAACATGACGGACACGCTTGAAACAGTCGACGCCAATTTAAATCCCGCAACAAGAGAAGTCGCCACTACTGACACCAGCTCTCAGAAGTCAAACGGCGCTTGCGAAACTGAAGAGTCAAATTCGGTGGTAAACCGACTGCTTGATGTTCCGGTTGAACTCATGGTGTCTGTTGGAAAGACACAGATTAGCATCGCTGAACTGGTAAATATCGAACGCGATCGCCTCCTTAAGCTCGATACAAAGATCGAAGATCCGGTCTCGATCCTCGCTAATGGTAAGCCTGTTGCTTACGGATATCTGGAGGAAGCAGATGATGGCGGTTTCCAGGTTCGAGTCAGCACACTTATCGAGAATCGGGACCGGTAACATGATCTGGTCCGGCCGGCTGGTCTTTTTGTCAATACTCGTCATCATGATCGGATTAAGTCCGTCCGTGGCGGCTCAGGGCGCCCTCGGGCAGACAACGTTCGAACCGGTTATGAGCAACGAACTGACACGCACCACGGTTCAGATCTTTGTCCTGATCACGGTCCTGAGCCTTGCCCCTGGGATCGCGATGATGGTGACTTGCATGCCATTTATGCTTATTGTCCTGTCTATACTGCGACAGGCCATTGGTTTGCAACAGGCTCCCCCTACCATGATGTTGATCAGTCTTGCTCTTTTTCTGACATTCTTCGTAATGGAACCGGTATTTAATACTGCATGGGAAAATGGGGTCACGCCGTATCTTGATGGTCAGATTACCGATGACATTGCCTATCGCGAAACCTTCAAGCCCTTCCGGTCATTTATGGAATCACGCGTGAGAGAAGAGACGGTCGCGGCTTTTGCTGTCGCCCTGCCCGCACGCGTGCCGGAGACAGGCACAACAGTTCCAAATTCCTTGCTCATTCCTGCCTTTATGATTTCGGAAATCGAACGGGGTTTTCAGATCGGCTTTGTTATCTTCCTCCCCTTTTTGATTATTGATCTTGTGGTTGCTTCCATCCTGATGGCCATGGGAATGATGATGGTTCCGCCTGTCGTTGTCTCCCTGCCTTTCAAGATCGCGTTTATCGTACTTGCAAGCGGATGGACAAAGATTTCAACCGCACTTGTACAGGGATATGCAGGATGAGCCAGACTGCGTTGAAACCCCTTACACTTGAACAGAATCTGCAGTCTTCCGATGCCCAACTGTCGTCGAAGCAGAAAGCCGTCATCATCCTCTCGGTTCTGGAAGCAGAAATGGCCGGCAGGCTAATCGAAAAAATTGGCGAACGTCGATTGCGCCAGGTTGCAAAAGCAATGACCCATCTGTCCAGGGTGCCGGCTCCCGTGATTGATCGTGTCGTGACACAATTCCTCGAAGCCGTCGAGGTCAATGACGGCGCTTTTGTCGGTGGCCAGGAGCAGGCCAAGTCCCTTCTCACAAAGTTTGTCTCCGACGATACGATGAAACGGTTGATGGAGGATCTTGATGAACTCAACGAGCGCTCTGTATGGGATCGGCTTGGTGATATTGGCGCTTCTGAGGTCACAGATTTTCTGAAAGGGCTGCATCCGCAAGCTGCCTGTGTCATTCTTTCAAAGATTGAGCCCGAAAAGGCCTCTGAAATTCTGGATATACTTCCGGAAGACCGGATGCTCGATCTTGTTTCGCGCATGGGCCACCCCCTTGAGATTGACCGGGAGGCGTTGAACGAACTGTCAGACTATGTGATGAACGAGTTTCTCCGGCCCTTGAAAGAAAAATCCGCATCAAGAAACCCCGGGGACGTCATCGCGACTGTCATAAACGGCCTGCCGTTTACCAAAAAAAATCATATCGTGGACCATATTACGGAAAAGCTTCCGGAAGTGGGACAGCGGGTAAAAAGTTCAATGCTCTCGTTTGCCGATATTGAAAGCAGACTGCCGGCAATAGCGGTTCCCGTTATAATTCGCGAATGCGATCAGAATACCCTTCTGAAAGCACTGAAATATGGCAGGCAGAACGCCCCATCAGTCGTACAGTTTCTGTTTGAGAACATTTCGAAAAGAATGGCTTCTCAGCTTGAAGAACGAATGGAAGGTCTTGGTCCTGTCAAACTGAAGGAAGCGGAAGCAGCGCAAGCTGAAGTAACAGGGCTTATTCGGAAGCTGGCTGAAGCCGGCGAAATCAATCTATCGACTGTTTCGGAAACGGAGGATGAGCACTTCTTGTGAGCATCAAAAAAAATAATCAGCTAACCTCTATTGATGATGATGAGCTGGTGGATATTGCCCACCAGGTCGTATCTGATCTGAATGATATGCAGATCAGACCCACGCCCATTTGCTTCGAAGGTTGGTTTCATTTCAAGACAAAATTCGATAACAAGTTTTCGGCAGCGGTCGAAAATCTCATTCGCGACAAAAAAGAACTCTGTGAAGAAGATTTTCAGTCAATTCGGGAAGAAATAGAGAATAAAAAATATTCGATTGACCAATTTAACTTTGCAATCGAGGATCTTTTTAGTCACGTCACGGGCCTCGAAGAATGCCGAAGTGTTCTTTCGGGGTCGACCAAATTCCTGAACCGGGAAATGGCAAGCACCCGTGCAAAGCTTGCAGATCCAATTATCACGATTGCGAAAGTAAGAAAAATTATCGAGCAGTTTTCGACTACACTCGAAGAAACAGAACAGAAAAACATGGATCTTGAACGCCAGCTTTCAGATTCAATTCAGCAAATCGAGACGCTCAAGGAATCGGTTCATAAAATAAAGGACCAGGCGAATACGGATGCATTAACCGGCGTATGGAACAGGCGCTATTTCAATCAATGTTTGGAAGAAGAAGTTGATATGGTGAAAAAAAATGGAAACTCCGTTGCCCTGCTCGTGCTGGACATCGACTTTTTCAAGTCATTCAATGACAAATATGGCCATGAAACTGGCGACCAGGTGATTAAATACACGGCGCAAACCCTTAAGCAAAACTCGCGTACAGATGATATTGTTTCCAGATATGGCGGTGATGAATTTGTTATAATGCTGCGCGATACAGAAATAGCCGGCGGAAAAGCCTTTGCCGATGAGTTTTGCAAGAAGATATCTGAAAAACGACTGAAATCGCGCACAAGCAAAACGGACCTCGGACGACTTACCGTCACGATCGGTGGTACGGTGATCGCCCGGGGGGATACACCTAAAAGTGCATTTACGCGCGCCGATAATGCCTTGCTGGAAGCGAAACGTGCGGGTCGAAATCGCGCACTCATGGTTGCGGCAACATCACAAGCTGCGTAAAGAGCGTCTTGTTTTGAGGGTGACTTGAAAATTCTCAATATCGTACAATTCAATTGGCCGACCAGTTTTATCGGCAATGAAGCGCAACTCAAATTTTGATACAAATTCTCATTTAATTTGATATAATGTGGCTATTATTGTCAAACGCCCACCATTAGTGACAGAAACTCTTTAAGAAATGCAATAATGGCCTGATTGATCAGGTGCTGATATAATATTACAGTCTGAAAGCGTGTGTATTATTCTACCAATTGCGAGTCACAACTATGCGCTGTCTGTCCACGTTTCATCCTTCTCATGAAAATTGAAATCAAGAAGCGCAGAATAAATAAGGAGTTCGTGTGACGTAATTCTGTTTACGGGATTGGGAAAAAAAAACTGGTTTGTAACGGGTTGAACGGAAGAAATGTTTTCAGATCGAGTCGGATCGTCAGCTCCGGCCTCCTTACCCGCCTTTCCCGCCTTTCCAAATCCATCGGCTAAGATCGTTCTAACATCAGCGATCGTTCGCGGTAACCCGCCATCGTAAAAGATGGTGCGGTTGGCGCTTGCCGCCTTCGGGAAGCGTTCGGCAGCGATCTCTTTTCCCGAAGCGGTGATCAGATCACCGGCATTTGCTGGTCCCATGAAGTGAGCGAAATAAAGCTCAGCCGATGTTGGCGGTCTGCCAATCCTGTCCTGAAGGATTGTCTGATTTTGTTTCGTAAGAATGGAGGCCAGCTTCACCGATGTCTCCGGGTCGGCCCGCATCTCAAGAATTCTCGCCTTGCGATCTGCATCTGACAGGGAAGCAAAATCATTTATCTTCGACGAAAAATCCAATTCATCATCATGCTGCTCGATCAGGTTGAGCCATGTCTGGTCTATAAACTGAAATAAGCCGTAAGCTGATGAGGTCGGGGCCTTTGCTGACGGATTGAAACCACTTTCGCGTTTCGCAAGCTGAAAAAGATAATCGAAACGAGTCTGATCGTCGCCGACTTCGGTTGCGATGAGACGAGAAAAAGAACCAGGAAGACTGCTGGATGCCTGTGTTGTGTTGTTGATCAAAAAATCAGACCTCTGAAATTTTACTCATAAACTTTAATACCATCTTCTTTTTGCTAGAAGAAAGTAGTTTCAACTTCGCTAAAATCTGAATATCGAAATCATCCTTTGGAGAACAGACATCATCCATATTTTTCTGACTTTGCTTCAGTGTCAAAGACATCAAATCGTCTGCAGGATTTTCTGAAAAGAAAATACTAATCGGCAAATCAAAAATATTTGATAATTCATGTAACTTGCCGGCGGAAATTCGGTTTATACCATTTTCATATTTTTGAACCTGCTGAAAACTCACGTCCAGTTTTTCCGCAAGTTCCTTTTGTGAGAGCCCGCAGGATTTGCGAAATCGCTTCAGATTTTCGCAAACCCGTTGCTCAATATCAGGAATTGTGTTGAGCGACAGGACACGGGGAGCGGTTACGGGCATTTACGGTCAACTAATGATCGGAATGAATTTCAACGAGCCGACTATAGACTTATCAACGGTTAATTTTTTCCTAACCAGACAATCCTCTGATTTTGAGCATATTCCGATCCGGCGTAGTTTCGTTTTCGGAGATCGTTCAATGCCTCGGATCGAGTATTTGGATTTTGTCTCGGTGACCTGAAAAAAGAATGATTTTGTTTTTTCGCTAAAACTGCCATCCGCGCCCTCTCGCCGCTGATTTCATCTTATGCCGGGTTAGAGAAAAACTCGGTCAAATCGGCCATTAACGAAACAAGCAGACGTTCGTCGGGCATTGCGCTGTCGTCAAAAATTGTTTCATCGACAATCTGGCGCCAATATGAAATCTTGTTCAGAAGAGCGCTTTTAGTCCGGGCTGGCGAACAGATAAGATTTTCAATTTCGTCTTGTGAAACCCGGAAATCCCTGTCGGAATTATGACCCTCATTGTCTTCAGGGTTGTTTTTTGACGTTGCCCAAAAGCTATTGTCCGACATGGTATTGTCCGGATCGGTTTCCTCACAAATATTTTCTAACCGTACCTTTTGCATGATGAATCCCCTTTAATAAGATATAGTCCCGTATGGAGCGAAATGCTCTTATAATTTGATATTCATAAGGAACCCTTAACGATAGGTTAACCCACACAAATACCTTGTTAATTAATTACCAGATCGGCATGCAGGGCGCCGGCGGTTTTGATCGACTTCAAGATATCGATCATACCCTGGGGACCGACGCCAAGCGCGTTCAGACTTCCGACCAGATCTGAGAGCGATACGGAAGGCTCCAACAACGCGACGCGATTTTCAGTCTGCCGATCAATCTCAATGTCGGTCCGCGGTATGATGATGGTCTCACCATTTGGCGAAAACGGATTTGGCTGTGACACAAATGGACGCTCGTTAATTCGGATGGAGAGGTTGCCCTGGGCAACAGCGACGGCGGAGATCTTCACATCGGCGCCAAGAACGATTGTGCCAGACCGCTGGTCAATCACCACCCGAGCTTTCTGCGCCGGGTCAACGGCAAGATTTTCGACCTGAACCATGATGGCCGCGGGCGATTGTGCCAACTCGGCAAGCGACAGATCAACGGTACCGGCATCAAGTAGCTGTGCTGGCCGCTGCGAAAATGCGCCATTGATGGCATTTTCAATGCGCGAGGCCGTCGTGAAATCCGGTGTGCGAAGATTGAGACGGATCCGCTTGAGTGAGTTGAACGAAAAGTTGACCTCGCGCTCAACACGCGCTCCATTCGGTACCGTCGCAACTGTTGGAACCCCGACTGTCACGGACGCCGCCGCCCCTTCAGCATTTAATCCGCCAACCAGAACCGACCCCTGAGCCACAGCGTAAATATCGCCGTCGGCAGCCCGGAGCGGTGTCATGATCAAGGTACCACCGAGTAAGCCTGAAGCGTCTCCTATCGTGGAAATCTGGATGTCAATAGTCGAGCCGGTTCGGGCAAAAGGCGGTAGCTCTGCCGTGACAAGAACCGCAGCCACATTTCGCGATCGGAAATCTTCACCCTGAACGTTAACGCCAAGTCGCTCCAAGAGGGATTGCAGCGCTTCCTCAGTGTATGGAGAGTTTCTGAGACTATCCCCCGTCCCGTTTAAACCGACAACAAGCCCGTAGCCGACCAGATCATTGGTACGAACGCCCTCGACATTCACGAGATCGCGGATAAGCGTCCGTGCCGACGCCACCGGTGCGTGTACGCTACACTGAAAGACAGCCGTCCAGCACATGAAAGCAAACAGAAAAACACGCACAGAATTCACCTCAGAAAGTTTGTCAGCCGGAGCTCAGCCAACCGTGCCGTGACAAGAAAACTTGTTTCAAGGCGGCTTTCCAGCTCACGGAGTTCGGTCGCAACCGTTGCCGGGTCACGGACGGTACGGTCATTGAACGAACGGGTCAAAATGACCTCTTCTGTCCGGTAACGCGCGGTAAGAACATCAAGCCGGGCCTGATCAACACCAAGGCTGGCCTGCGTCTGCGTCAATTCGGTACGCCCCGCATTCAACGTTCCGGCAGCGTCACTCGCGAAGTCAAAAAGCGGTTGGCCTGGAAACAGCTCAAACGCCTGATCGATCAGGAAAACACTTGCCAGCCCATGGAGGATGCTGCGTAAGGCGGGATCTGTTGCCGTAAGCGGATTACCGATCCGCTCGGCGGCACTGACGGCATAATTCCCAGCCGGGGCTGCGCTTCCCTGATAGATGTTTTGCAAGAAACCGCCCGCCGGATCATCAAAATACTGATCGAGTCGGGCGGCCAGATCCGCCGGATCGCTTGCAACGGCTG
>CAYSMJ010000010.1:0-26542 GCA_964432075.1 uncultured Caulobacterales bacterium
GATGTCTGTGCCGCAAGCGGCGCTGAACAGAGGCCAGAAATCAGAAGGAGCATGCTGATCACGGGACGCATCATGGGGCTTTTCCTCGGGTCCGGGTTTGACAGTGGAGACGCTGAAGCGCGGTAAGCCCAAAGTCTGACCTAACATCTTAAAAAGCGCAATGCGCAGGCGCGATGACAGTGATTTGCCGGCGATTGACATGGGCATAACGGAAGTCTGGCGCCGGGACCCGGATTTGACATCCACAAACCGTGAGGATATCCCCTCGCTTCTTATGACGGGTTGCAGGATTGCCGCCGTTGAAATCGTCGTCGGGACTGGCCCGGTGACCGGCATCCGCAAGATTGAGGTAGGAATGTCCAAGCGTTTGAACGCGAAGTACAAGCTTGACCGGCGTGTCGGCGAAAATGTCTGGGGTCGCCCCAAATCCCCCATCAACAAGCGCGATTATGGCCCTGGCATGCATGGCCAGCGTCGAAAAGGTAAAATGTCGGACTTCGGTCTGCAGCTGATGGCCAAGCAGAAGCTCAAGGGATATTACGGTAATATTACCGAAAAGCACTTCGCCCGTATCTATAATGAAGCGGACAGGCGCAAGGGCAACACGGCGGAAAACCTGATTGGTCTTCTTGAAAGCCGCCTTGATGCCGTTGTCTACCGGGCAAAGTTTGTCCCCACCGTCTTTGCCGCCCGGCAGTTCGTCAACCATGGCCATGTCAAGGTGAACGGCGTGAAGACCAATATTCCGTCCTTCCGTCTCAAGCCCGGCGATATTGTCGAGGTTAAGGAAAAGTCGCGCAATATGGCACTCGTTTTGGAGGCGTTACAATCTCAGGAGCGCGACATCCCGGAATATATTGATGTTGATCCGAAAGCGATGAATGCGACTTATATGCGGATCCCCGAATTTGCCGAAGTGCCTTACCCGGCCACAATGGAGCCAAACCTGGTTGTCGAGTACTACTCGTCCTGATTGGGACCTTGGCTTGGGCAAAATAATCTGGAAAGCGGCGCTCCGGCGCCGCTTTTTTGTTGGGGCCAGCGTTCACGTGATATTTTGACCACATCGGCTATTTTCGATCATAGTCACGCGATTTTTGCGCTTGCGAACGGCATGCTTTCGATAGAAACTTTATCACAGATTTGTGTCGCAGCGAGAAAACTGTGCGCGTTCAATCCAAGAAAAGGGGCCTGTCATGAACACAAAACGATTTCAGACGCTGAAAGTTGGCGTTTCGCTGATTGCGGTATCCGTGGCCATACCGTCAATCGCGCAAGATGATCCTGAGAATGAGCCGGAAGACACAATTGTTGTTACAGGTTCCCGGATTTCCCAGGACAGCACGCTTGATGCACCTGGGCCAGTGGTGGCCATCGGTGCGGGCGACATCAAGACATCTGGCCAAATCGACATAGGGGCGCTTCTGCGTGAATCGCCGTCCCTGCAATCATCGTTGCCGGGCTCATTCTCCGCGTTTAACGGCGGCGCACTGGGGGCCAGCCAGCTGAACTTGCGTGGCCTTGGGACGGTCCGGACGCTTGTCCTTGAAAACGGTCGGCGTCACGTCTCGGGGATTGAGGGGACAGGTAATGTCGACGTCAACACGATCTCAACGGCGTTGTTGGAGCGCGTTGATATCTCGACCGGTGGCGCATCGGCCGTTTACGGGGCAGACGCCGTCTCCGGTGTTGTCAACTTCATCATGCGCGACGGCTCCTCTTTTGATGGTCTGGAAATACGGGCACAAGGGGGCATTACCGACAATGGTGACGCTGAAGAAGGCTTCATTTCGGTAGCCAACGGCTTCGAGTTGGATGAGGGTCGTGGCTCCCTCGTCTTCGGGGCTGAATACCAGAAGCAAAGCGCAATCTTTGCCGGAGATCGCGACTTTGCGGGGTCCGGGCTGTTTTCGCGGCAAGCCAATGGCACAGCGGTGCAACAGGCCTTTGGCGTCGACCCGCGTTTTGCAAACGCATTCGTGCCAAATGTTACCCTTCCGATTTCAAGTGACGGCGGCGTTATTGCGCTGGGCGATGGCAACACGGCCGGATTTTCGAGTGCCTTTGTTGAAGTCGCGAACAGCGATGGCGTGCCCGGCTGTGATACGATAGGAGCTGCCCAGATCCCGACCTGCCAGTTCTTCGACAACGGAACGCTTCGCCCCTTTAACCCGGGTGATGTTTTCATTGACCCGTTTGCCGCCGTGGGTGGGGACGCTGTCCCCGTCAGCCCTGATGACGAAATTCTGTTGCCGGAAATCGACCGCTTCCTTTTCCAGGCTGCGACTTCCTACGATATCATTGATAATGTGACATTCTTTGCCGATGTGAAATATGTCACCACCCGGACAACGGAATCAAATCAGGTCAATGGCTTTAATGACGACATTCCGATTGCGCTGGATAACCCGTTCATCCCGGCTGCCTTGCAAGGCCAGATCCAAACCCTGCAAGCTGAGGGCATCGATCCGATCATCGCTGTTTCACGTGACGTACTGGATGTCACAGCCCGCTCGAACCCGATTGCTGAGCGTCGTACACTGAGGATTGTTGGCGGGTTTCGCGGTGAAATCCCCGGAACCGGCTTTAACTACGAGCTTGCCTTCAATTATGGCCGTACGGATGCAGACATAACCTCACGATCGCGTCTTGAAGACCGGTTCTTTGCTGCTGTTGATGCGGTGGTTGATCCAGACACGGGTAATATTGTTTGCCGGTCAGATATTGATGCTGATGCAAATGTTCCGCCTTCGTCACCATTTCCGGTAGTCAACGATACGTTTTCTATCACAACGTTTCAACCTAACGATGGGCAGTGTGTTCCGCTGAATATCTTCGGTGTAAACTCAATCAGCCCGGAAGCTGCGGATTTTGCGTTCGTTCCGGTGACGTCGCAAAACGAGATTGAGCAACGGAACTTCCTCGCAACCATTACTGGTGATTCTTCGCGGTTCTTCGAACTCCCTGCTGGTCCAATCGGATTTGCAATGGGTTATGAATACCGCAATGAAAAAAGCCGTTTCGACCCGGATTCATTCTCTCGCGCTGGTCTGACATTTGGTACACTCGATAGCCGGGGTGGCCCACAGAACCCTTCAGATGGTGGCTACAAGGTCAACGAATATTTCTTCGAAGCGCAGGTGCCCCTGCTGGAAGATCTTCCCTTTGCAGAGATGCTTGAGGTCAATGGCGCTGTTCGGTATTCCGACTATGACACCTTCAATGATACAACGACATGGACAGTTGGTGGGCGCTGGTCACCGTTTGAAAGCCTTGCCCTTCGCTCGACCTATTCGGAAGCCGTCCGGGTTCCGAATATCGGGGAGGCCTTCGCGCCACAGTTTACGGTAACCCTTGGGGCGTCACAGGATCCGTGTAACCCGCAGTTCATCGAAGGCGGGTCGCAATTCCGGCTGCAGAATTGTCAGGCTCTGGTTGGCCCGTCTGCCGGCGCTGCCGTGGACCCTTATAATTCGACAAATTTTGTCTCCGCGTTCATTCCGGGCGTTTCCGGCGGTAATCCAAACCTGTCACCTGAAGAGGCGCAAACCATCACCGTTGGGCTTGTCTATCGTCCGAGCGGTGATTTTGGCGGGGAATTGGACGGCCTTGTTGTGACGGCTGACTACTACAACATCGAAATCGATGGCCTTATCGACACACTGGCTGGCTTCGATATCGCTCAGAATTGTGTTGACGCGCCAACTTTGGACAACCAGTTCTGCGAGGCGATCGACCGCGATCCTGTAAACGGGTTCATCACCGGGTTCCGCTCCGGCCAGATCAATCTGGCCGCTGTTGAAACCCAGGGTGTCGACTGGCGTGTTGATTATCGGTTCGATGTACCGAGCAGCCGTGATCTTGGTTCGATCAGGCTTTCGTCGCTCGGGACCCGTTTTCTGCAATATGATGAAACGCGCGACGTGTCGGCACCTGATGAAGTGACCGACATTCTCGGAACCATCACACGGCCTCGCTGGATCGTTAATTTCAATGTGGACTGGATCTACAATGACTGGACTGTCGGCTGGCGCGGTCGCTATGAGTCCAGCCAGCTGACACCGGGTCTCGAGCCACAGGATATCGAAAACAATCCGGATTTTGTGAATATCATTAATACTGGCGGTTCCATCGTGAGTGATTTCTCCCTGTCCTATGAGCTGAAAGAGGGATGGGAGCTCTATGGCGGTGTCAACAATGTCACAGACGTCGAACCCTATATCGCAAGCCTGTCACGCCCAGCCGGTCCGCGCGGGCGCTTCTTCTTCCTCGGTGCCAACGTCAATTTCTGATTTGCATCCATGACGACAACCGGACCGGGAATTGCCGGCGTCAGGCAGCTCCCGGGTTGTCGTTACAAAAAAAAAGGGGCGCTCTCTCCCGGTCGTCGATCAGCCTCCCGCAGTGGGGGGCTTTTTACCGCCGCAGGATGGTTTGGCCGCCGATGGGGCCGATGCCGGCGGGGACGGGGACGTTAGTGGCGGCGTAATCGGAGTTGAGATAGAGCGAGGGTCGGCCGAGGAGTTCGATTTCGTCGGCGACAATGATTGTATAGGCGGATTGGTCGGCAATAGGCCGGTCGGTGTCTACGGACAGTTTTGCATCGGGAAAGTAAAATGTCCCAAGCAGATTTCGGGCATTGGCGCTGCGTATCGAGTGGGTGCGCATTGGCGCGATCGAAGGATCATCCATGAACAGGATACCTGCCATCTGTCCGTTGACCGGGGCAGACAAATCAAGAGCGGCATCTCGGCCAATATCAAGGATGGCATTATCGCCAGTAAAAAAGAAGCTGACCCCCTCGCCGGAAATGATCGCACGGTAGCCGATACTCAGTGGCCCATCCTTGATGATGTAAATTCCCGGCTGTAAGGTAAGATCGGCAAGATCTAATATTTCAATACCGCCGCAATATACGCCCGGATCAAGTCCATATTTATTAAATTTAAGCAGTCCTTTTGCACTGGCCTTTACTTCTTTTCCTGCTGGATTAACCTTTATGGCACCAACTTGGTGGTCGTGAAAATCACAGGCGCCATAGCCAGGGGTGGGCGGATTATCCGCAAGGGGGTCTTTAAAGGGCGGGCAGTCGGTGGTGACCTCAACTGAAAAATTCGCGCCATCTCCGGAATAGCCGCCCGCTGTGCAGATGAAATCAGCTGTCAGCGTAGCGTCCTTATCAGCCACAATACCGGTTGGTGAGGTTGAATTTGAAAACAGGCTGCATTCATTGGCTTCCAGAGTGGAACTTCCTCCCATATTGATAGCCGCGTCACTATTGTCGCTGAGGGCAAGGGCGCACAATTTGATCTGGCCGCGCATGACAGCTTCGCTCTCAACACGGACATTTTCTGACAGAAGATGTGAAAGGAACAATGCCGCCGTCTTCTGATCGATCCATGCGGTCACGCTGTTTTCCTCAAGGGAGACCTTCACATCGCGGGTAAAATTGCCGTTATTCGGGGAGGCCTTGATCTGCCGGTCTATCTCGTTGAGGACATAGGAGCGGATCTCCACTGCATTGGCCCCGGCCAGGCTCAGCCGCCCGGCGCCGGCAAGGGCCACCGCATCGGCAATGCGCTGGAGGTCTGTTTTCTGCGTTGTTGAGCGGACGAGATCAATCGCCCCGCCCGCCATCATCACACAAACTGGCAGCACCAACGCTGCGATCATGGTGATATTGCCGCGTACTGATCGCAGGAACTCTCGAAAAACCATTCGCAGAACCATTCGTAACCGCAAGAACGGGCGGTATAAAATGATACAGCTACAATTTTATTTAGAAATATAATTAATTTAAGATATTTTGCCGCATTTTATTAGTTAATTTCATCCTAACGGACGGGAGGTGCTTGTTGGGTGGGCCAAGCTTGATTGGCGACAATCCAGTTTGCGTTGCCTTCTCCAGTGCCTCCTCGCCGGGGCTGCTGCTGTTTTACTGTCTCTGGTTGACCCGTTTTTCCATCTGGTCGAGCAGGGCATCAATGCCGGCCTGCCCGCCGCCATTATTGGCAATCACCGAGGTGAACTGGCTGCGTTGTTCAATACCAAGCCAGAGATTGTTTGCTCCGGCATCGACAACTTTGAAGCCGCCGGGCTCTTTGAACAGGCGCCAGTAGACGATTGTATCGCCATATTGCGATCCGGGCCGTGCCCCGACAACCTTCGATTTGACGATAGTATCCCGAGGCGAGCGCTGGATCGCGCCGGTAACGGTCAGGGCTTCGTCGGAATACTCACTGAGTATGTCCTGGTAAATGAGCGTCGCGTAGGAATCAAACAGAGGATAAAATCGCGCGGCCTGGTCTTGCGTCATCTGCCGGGCATACTGGCCAAGCGTAAACCGGCCGGTGCGGCGCATATCCACATGACGATCAACAAGCCTGTCGATAGCCTCCCGCTGCGCTTCCCTGTCCTCCAGTTTGAGCGCCTCATTGGCCTCGCTCAGAACGGCGGCCATGAAACTCTCGGCCTCTGATGTCGCGCTGGGTGTCTGGGCACGGGATAAAGGGGCGATCAAAACCCAGAAAACGAGGCCAACCATAACCAGCAGAGCGCGATTGGTCCTGTAGGCGGTCATTTTATGGTTCATCCTTTTGTTTCCCCGTCTTGCGTAACGGTTGTAGCTTTCGTGCGGGCCCAAAGGCCGCTTTTCTTCCTGATGGTCGCCCGGTGGCCCGGAGAAATAAGGGCGTGGAAAAGGCAAACTTGTGCTTTTGACGGTTCCAAGGGGGTCTCAGGGGGTCTCGGTTTCTTCCTGCGTGTTCTGTGATTGTGTCTGCGAATTTGCCCGGTCGGCGTCGTCAAAGTCGTCCAGATCGTCGAACGCCGCAAATGGGTCGTCATCGCCTTCATCATCATACTCAAGATTGGGCAGATCCTCTATATTGCTGCGCCCATTGAGGATCTCATTGCGCCGGTTCTGCAGGTAGAAGCTTCGGAACGACGCATAATAATCGAGCGAATTGCGCTCGATATCTTCAAGCGGTTCGATCAGTGGTTCGCGAAAGGCGATGATCGAACTCGGTGTTCGGATCGTGCGTGCTTTCTGGGCGGCGCCTGTCCGGATATAGTTGATCGGGTGGAAGAAAAAGCCCTCCACGCCAAGGCCGAGGGCATCGCGTACCGTTGAAGGCCCGAGAAATGGCAACACGACATACGGCCCTGACGGTGCGCCCCAAACCGCCAGAGTCTGCCCGAAATCCTCATTATGATAGGGAATGCCAAGTTTGCCCGCCGGATCGGCAACACCGCCAAACCCGATCAGCGAGTTGATCATAAACCGGCCACTTGTCTCGGCCGCGCGTTGGAACTCGAACTGAAGCAGATCATTGAGAAGAACGACCGGTGTGTCGATATGATGGAGAAAGTTGCGCAGCGCCTTGCGCATCTTTTTATGGGTCACCTTTCGGTAACCCTTGGCGATCGGCTTGATCAAAAATTTGTCCGCCTTGTTATTCACTGAGAAGACAAACCGGTTCAGATCTTGAAAAACAGTGTCCGGCGCGTTGGTCCGATGGCTCGGTTGGCGTGATGATGTCTGTTCGCGCTGAACCGCCACATAAACACCGCCAACCAGCGAAAAAGTAACAGGCTTTACGCTATGGGCCGGGGCCGGGGCAAATACACCGCCAAGCCGCGGATCGACAATGCCGGTCGTGCCTGCAAGAGATATCGCCGGATCGGCCGATACAACCGGCAGCGCCCCTGGCGGGACCTGACCAAACGCAAAGGGCAAGAAAGACAGCAAGCTCGCAAACCCGCCGACGGCAGCGCAGCAAATTCTCAAAACCGGTAAGCGCAACGCCGACCCCTTACTATAATTTTCTCCACACCGACACATATCGCCCGGTTTCGGCGCTGTCATCCAATCCTTTATTGCGCTGCCGTTTTACGCGAAGGGCAATGCATATCGGCAACAGGCATCCCTGAGCCCGCCGCCGCCTCGTTTATGCGATTGCACAACATATAAAGATATGTTTATATCCCTCTATGAATTGGAAATCCTATGTTTGATCAGACGCTGAATATTTTCAAGGCGATCGGGGAGGAAACGCGGCTTCGGATCGCGGTTCTTCTGTCGCGTGGCGAGCTCACAGTGACGGAATTGACCCAGATTCTGGGCCAGTCGCAGCCGAGGGTCAGTCGGCATTTGAAGATCATGGCAGAAGCCGGGCTTGTTGAACGTTTCCGCGAAGGGGCCTGGATGTTTTACCGACTGGCGGGACGCACCGCCGATGGCGATGCGGCACACCGCGCCATTCACGCCGCTTTTGAGGCGCTTGCGGGGGCTGGCGACGGGGTTCTCGCCCGGGACAGCGAAAGGCTTGTGCAGAGCCGGAAACTTCGCGCCCAGCAGGCAGCGCAGTATTTTGAACATAATGCCGAAAACTGGGATGAGGTCCGTCGCCTTCACCTGCCTGACTCCGATATCGAGGCGGAGATGCGTGAAATGGTTGGCCCACAGAAAGTCGATGTCTTTCTGGATCTGGGGACCGGCACCGGGCGAATGCTCGAAGTTTTTTCTGATCTCTACAAGGAGGGAATCGGCTATGATGTTTCACGCGAGATGCTGGCCTTTGCCCGGACCAAACTTGAAGCCGCAAATGTTTCACACGCCCAGGTGCGCCATGGTGATCTGTTCACCCTTCCGGTCGGCTCCCAGTCGGCAGATCTCATCTGTATCCATCAGGTGCTGCACTTCCTGACCGAACCGGGTAAGGCGATTGGCGAAGCTGCCGGACTGCTGCGCCCCGGAGGTAGGCTGATTATATCCGACTTTGCTCCCCACGATCTTGAGTTTCTGCGCGAAAGCCATGCACACCGGCGTCTTGGCTTTGATGACGCGGAAATGCGCGGGTGGTGCGCGCGCGCCGATCTTGATCTGATCCGAACAAAAACACTGTCGCCAACGAGCGGCAATGTTGAACAGTCGCTGACTGTAAAAATCTGGCTTTGCGCCTTGCCTGCCATTACTCCCATAAAGGTAAGGCCTGGTCTTTCCCCCAAGACACAAGTTTCTGTTTCTGAGCGTGACAGCACAAAAGAGGTAAACGATGCCTGAATATCACGTTTCTTTCGAGTTTTTTCCACCGAAAACCGACGAGATGAAGAAAACGCTTTGGGAATCTATTGAGAAACTGATTCCTCTTGGTCCGGATTTTGTCTCCGTGACTTATGGTGCTGGCGGTTCAACCCGTGAGCGCACCCACTCTACGGTGGAACGGATTATTTCCGAGACCCATATCCCCGTCGCGGCCCATCTGACTTGCGTCAATGCCACCCGCGAAACGGTCGATGAGGTTCTTCGCGAATACTGGCGCACTGGTGTCCGCCATATTGTCGCTTTACGCGGCGATCCGCCGGACGGGATTGGTGAAAAATATGTTCCGTTTCCGGATGGCTATGAGAATGCGGCGGCGCTCGCAGCCGGCGCGCGTGCGATAGCGCCGTTTGAGATATCGGTGGGGTGTTACCCGGAAAAACATCCCGAATCCCCCAGCTTTGACGCTGACATTGATCTTTTGAAAGCAAAAATCGACAATGGCGCCACCCGCGGGATTACGCAGTTTTTCTACGATAATGATGTGTATTTCCGTTATCTCGACAAGGCTCGTGCTGCTGGCATCACCATACCGATTGTTCCCGGCATCATGCCTGTCAACAACTTCAAGTCGATTATGCACATGGCGAGCATGTGTGGTACAACCGTACCAAAGCGGTTTCAGACCCTGTTTTCAAATCTGGACGACGATCCGGAGACCCGCTCCCTTGTTGCGGCGACAGTCGCCGCTGAGCAATGTCTTGACCTCGCCGAACAGGGTGTCAGCTACTTTCATTTTTACACACTGAACCGGTCCCGGCTGGCGGTAGCGCTGTGTCATATGCTCGGTGTCAAACGAAAAACCGAGCTGGAGAGTGCGGCATGAACGATACAATCTTTGTAAATATCGGTGAGCGGACAAACGTTACCGGCTCCGCCAAATTTCGAAAACTGATCAAGAACGGCGATTATGACAGCGCGCTGGCAGTGGCCCGGCAACAGGTGGAAAACGGGGCACAGATCATCGATGTGAATATGGATGAGGGCATGCTCGATGGTGTTGAAGCCATGCGAACATTCCTTCGTTTGATTGCCAGTGAACCTGACATAAGCCGTGTCCCTATTATGATCGACAGTTCCAAATGGGAGGTCATTGAAGAAGGACTGAAAAACGTTCAAGGTAAGGCGATTGTCAATTCGATCTCGCTGAAGGAAGGCGAGAAAGCTTTTCTTGACCAGGCCCGGAAAATCCGCCGCTATGGCGCTGCGACCGTGATCATGGCCTTTGATGAAAATGGTCAGGCTGATACTGAAGACCGGAAATATGAAATCTGTGAGCGATCATATCGGCTGCTGACAGAAAAAATCGCCTTTCCACCTGAAGATATAATCTTTGATCCAAATATTTTTGCTGTTGCAACGGGTATTGAAGATCATGACAACTACGCTGTCGACTTCATAAACGCGACCCGCCGCATCCGGGAAAACCTGCCCGGGGCTCAGATCTCAGGCGGCGTTTCCAATATCTCGTTTTCCTTTCGTGGCAATGAGCCAGTGCGCGAGGCCATGCATTCGGTCTTTCTCTACCATGCTATCAAGGCCGGAATGACGATGGGGATCGTTAATGCCGGGCAGCTTGCGATTTATGATGATATTGATCCTTCTCTGCGAAACCCGGTCGAAGACGTTATTCTCAACCGTCATTCGGATGCGACAGAGAGGCTTCTCGAGGTTGCCGAAAAATATCGGGGTGAGGCAGGTAAACAGCGTACAGAGGACCTTTCCTGGCGGGAAAAGCCGGTAGAAGAGAGGCTTTCATACGCGCTGATCAAGGGTATTACCGACTATATCATTGATGACACCGAAGAAGCACGCGGAAAACTGGGTCGGCCACTGCATGTGATTGAGGGGCCGTTAATGGACGGCATGAATATTGTCGGCGACTTGTTTGGTTCGGGGAAAATGTTCCTGCCACAGGTTGTAAAGTCGGCGCGCGTCATGAAGAAGGCCGTCGCTTATCTGACCCCGTTCATGGAAAAGGAAAGAGAAGAACAGGGGCTCGACCAGCAGCAGGCGAACGGAAAAATACTACTCGCGACTGTCAAGGGTGACGTACACGATATAGGCAAGAATATTGTCGGGGTTGTTCTTCAGTGTAACAATTATGAAGTCATTGATCTTGGCGTAATGGTGCCCACAGCAAAAATTCTTGAAGAGGCGCGCAAGCATGACGTCAATGTAATCGGATTGTCAGGACTGATTACACCGAGCCTTGATGAAATGCGGCATGTGGCCAGTGAAATGCAGCGCGAAGGCTTCAAGGTTCCTTTGCTCATCGGTGGTGCGACAACGTCGATTGCGCACACTGCCGTAAAAATTGCCCCGAATTACGATCAGGGCGTCGTTTATGTTACCGATGCCAGCCGCGCGGTTGGTGTGGCGTCAAACCTGATCTCGGACGAAAGTCGGGGGCCTTATCTGGACAAGATCCGTGCGGAATATGGTGTGATAAGGGCGCGTTTTGAAGCGGGGCGCGATCGCAGCCCGCGGCGCCCGATTGCTGAAGCGCGGACAAATCATTTCAAGATTGACTGGGGCACCTATTCACCGCCAAAGCCTGGTTTCATTGGCACAAAGGTCATTCGCGATTATGATCTTGCAACGCTTGCCCGATATATTGACTGGACGCCGTTTTTCAATTCGTGGGATCTGCACGGAAAATATCCCCAGATTCTTGACGATGATGTTGTCGGGGATTCTGCGCGATCCTTGTTTGAGGATGCGCAGACTATGCTTGACATGATCATTGCAGAGAAAAAACTTACCGCCCATGGTGTTTGCGGCTTTTGGCCGGCCAATAGCGATGGGGATGATATCGTTGTTTTTTCAGATGATAATCGGAAGGAAGAGCTGGCCCGGTTTCACGGTTTGCGCCAGCAAATGGTCAAGCGTGGTGACAGCGCAAATCTGTGCCTGTCGGATTTTGTTGCACCCGTTGAGTCAGGCGTTTGTGATTATCTCGGCGCTTTTGCCGTTACCGCTGGGGTTGGCGAGGAGGCGTTGGCGGCGAGCTTTGAAAAAGCCGATGACAATTACTCGTCGATTATGGCAAAGGCCCTTGCGGATCGTTTTGCGGAGGCTTTTGCCGAACATCTTCATGCCCGGGTCCGGCGTGAATTCTGGGGTTTTGAAACGGACGCCGAGCCCGCCATTGAGGCGCTGATTGCCGAGCGTTATCAGGGAATCCGTCCTGCGCCGGGTTATCCAGCCCAACCCGACCATACGGAAAAATCAACGCTGTTCCGATTGCTTGATGCACCAACCAATGCCGACATGGCGCTCACCGAGAGTTATGCCATGACGCCACCGGCATCCGTCAGCGGATTGTATTTTTCACATCCGCAGGCGCATTATTTTGGCGTTGGAAAAATTGAC
Organism: uncultured Caulobacterales bacterium; assembly: GCA_964432075.1. Classification (GTDB taxonomy): domain Bacteria; phylum Pseudomonadota; class Alphaproteobacteria; order Caulobacterales; family Parvularculaceae; genus CALLPQ01. The sequence goes on from CAYSMJ010000010.1 coordinate 12,479, forward strand.
CGCGACCAGGTTGAAAGTTACGCAGCTCGTAAAGGCATGAGCGTTCCGGTCGCTGAACGCTGGTTGCAACCGATTTTGAACTATGACTCGGAGAAATCTCAGGCCGCTGCCTGAGGACCCGTAACAAGCTTAACGCATCTGCGGGTTATTACCCCAAAAGCAGGAGTGCAAGGATCATGAGCCCGGCACCACAGGCGATCCCGCTGAAGAGTACGGGTAGCGTTTTCAACAGTCCGTTCATATCAGCCCCATCCCCAATTTCGTAATTGCCGGACGGTTATCGGTGCGCTGTCATGGAAAAGAAAGACATCGGACAAGAAATCGTCATTAACGATATGCACCGTTTGCGCCTTTTGCTCCTCAAGCGACTGGCAAAGGCCGTGAAATTTTTTTTCCACAAAAATGTTACGAAACAGTCATCTTTTTTGCGTGCTCGTAGATCGACCCGGACATTTGAGGCCGTACCGTTCAAGTTTAACGACCGCACGCTCACTCAAATGGCTTGATAAGGTGATCCATCAGAAAAATGCGCAATGGTGCGAAACGTCAGATCCGCACCACTAGCACCAAGGTGATGAGCTTTTGCTCGCCAGCCGGTTTTTTCTCATTTACGAGGCTGTCCCATGACAAACAGGACTCATTCTGAGACACTCCCCCCCGTTCGCGAGCAGGCCAAGGTCCCCGCAAGCGCGGCCGAAAATCTGTGGCAGAAAGTCCAGTCAGGGATCGACGAGGCGCGCAAGCAAACCCTTGGCAAGTTTCTGGAGATGATGGCAGAGCGCAAACAGCGGCGTGACGAGGCAGCATTCTCGATCGCCCTGATCGCCCTGTCAGCAAAAATGGCGAAGGCAGACGGCGTTGTCACCGATGATGAGGTCGCGGCATTCCGCGATTTTTTCCATTATCCGCCCGATGAAGAGGGCAAGGTACGGATGCTGTACAAGCTCGCGCAACAGGATTTAGCGGGGTATGAGTTTTATCTGGCGCGCGTGGCGAAGCTCTATGAAGGGCAGTGCCCTGTCCTGGAGGATGTGCTGGATTGTCTTTTTTACGTGGCGATGGCCGATGGCGTTGCCCACCCGAATGAAATCACGTTTCTTGATGCGGCAGCAAAGGCATTTGATATGAAGCCGGCAGCCTATCGCCGCCTCAAGGCCATGCATCTCGGGATCGGTGCAGACGATCCCTATCTCGTTTTGGGGGTTGATCCCGCCCTCGCCGACGGCGAGATCAAGGCCGTGTACAGAGCGCTTGTGAAGGAAAATCATCCGGATGCGTTTGTTGCGCGCGGTGTCCCGATTGATCTTGTACAGATCGCAGAGAGCCGAATGGCGGCGATCAATACCGCCTATGATAAAATCATGGCAGAGCGGGCCATTGCCTGAACTCGAGGTCAGGCTACAGCATCAAAAACGCCGTTTTCGAGAACCGGAGCGCAGCGTCCATGCGTTCCGTGTGCCACGGAAGTGCAGAAAAAAGCGTTTGCAGACGGCAAAAATAGATTTTTTGGTTAGACTCTAGACCACATCCACAAATGATTGGATCAAGGGATGTGGTCTAAGTTTTTGTATGCGCTCGTTTTTATCACAAAAACCGGTTCCCACTTTTTGTGAACTCGCTCTAAGAGAGCCTTTTGGACCAGCTTTCCGGGGGCGTATATCCCATCGACACAAGCCGGCTGCATTGTTGTTCATGGATCTTGTTGGCGGCTTTGGAAAAGGCTTTCGGTACGGAACGCGCCTCTGATCTGTTCACCTTCTTGCCAAGTCGGTCCCGGGTGTAGTCTCCGGGCGAAATGTCCAGAAAAGTCTCGATACGCCGGAGTTCGCGCAAAGGTTCTTCGCGAAAATCCTCAAAGAAAAAAACTTCAAGTTCGTCTTTGTTCAGTACAGAGCGCAAGCGTTCAATCGCACCTGCGTAATCTGAATGCGCGCGGGTGTTTGGATCGTCCAGAAACCGCGTGTAATCTTCCGGCTCAAAACGATCGAGCTCGGCGGTATTTCCAGTGAATTCATAATGAAACTTCAGGCTCGACCAGAGCCGCTCCGCCGGATGGCGCATGGAGAAAATCGCTCGTACATTTTCAGCCACGGCTCGAACACGTGACCAGTGGGCGGCCGGCATGGTTGCATAGAGATTGGAAAAGTCAGCCTGATAGAGAGCATTTTTCTTATACGCAGGTGGATCGTCAAAGAGCGAGGCATACCAGTTATTGCTCACGGCCTCGCTCAGGTAAATCCGTGGATACCAGGCGAGATTGCGGCGCGCATGCTCTGACAGACGTTCTGGTTGAAGGTTTCGAACGATCCGCTGATATCTTTCCAAACGACCTCTTCGCGACATCCAGGCTTTCGCGTCGGGGTCCGCAAAATAATGGATTTCCTTCTCCGGGCAGAACTGGATATCCGGGTGGCCGGCAAGTTGCTGATGCAGCCATGTTGTGCCGGCTTTCATGGCGCCGACACTCAGGAAAAGCCGCTTGAGTGACGCCACTTAGCTGTCCTGAGGTGGTTCTTGCGGTTCTTCTTGCGATGGCGCGCCGGTTTCCTCTGTAGCTGGACCACCCCCGACCTGTTCACCAAGGGATACGGTCACTATCGCGGCGCGCAAAACGCGATCACCGATCACAAAACCGGGCTGTGCTACGTCAACGACGTGACCGGACGGAATGCCGTTTCCGGGAACCTGGGCAACGGCCTGATGCAAATTGGGGTCAAATCGCTCGCCCTTGGGAAAGACCCGAAAAACCTGATAGCGTTCAAGAATGCCGAGCAGTTCCTTTTCGGTCATGCGGATTCCGGTGATCAGGCCGTCCAGTGCCTCCTTGCCGATTTCATCGTGGTTTACGGGTACTGCGGTCAGCGCGCGGTCAAAATTGTCGGCAACGGTGACGAGTTCGCTGGCCAGTTGCTTGATGGCGTATTTTCCGGCATCGGCCTTTTCGCGTTCGGCGCGGCGGCGGGTATTTTCAAGCTCGGCTGCGAGGCGCAGAAAGCGTTCGTTGAGTTCGGCGATCTGTGCGTCCTTTTCGGCGAGCATCGTGCCAATGTCTCCCAACATCTCCTCGGGTCCGGTGTCAGTTTGATCGTTTTCGATGTCAGCACCCTTTTCATGCTCAGTCGCCGCCGGACAGCCTGTCTGCTCATCAGGGTCGGACGAGCTTTGCCGTGTCGGGTCCTGGCCAGTGTTTGGTGGATAAAAGTCATCACTCATGGGCGGAACGAGCCTCTCAACCTTTGAACAATGCGCGGGTTGCGCCGTGCGGCGGGAATTCCCGATCCATGCACTTACGCATGTGCCCCGTTTATTTCAACAGGCGCGAGACAACTTCGGCGGTGTAATCAACAATGGGGATCACCCGCGCATAGTTCAGCCGGGTTGGCCCAATGACGCCGAGAACGCCAACGATCTGTTCGGACTGGTCACGATAAGGCGCGATTACGACGGAGGACCCGGAAAGCGAAAACAGCCTGTTTTCGGACCCGATAAAGATCCGTACCCCCTCACCATCGCGCGCTGCGCCGAGCAGATCAATCAGTTCCTGTTTGCGTTCCAGATCGTCAAACAGCATGCGCACGCGTTCGAGATTTTCTGCATCTGTTTCATCGAGCAGCCGACCACGCCCGCGCACGATCAGGCTCGCGGAATTGAGCCTGTCGTTTGGCCTGGCCGAAAACCGGGCAACGCCGTCCTGGACAAGGGCAGTCGTCAGTTCATCAAGCTCGGCGCGATGGTTTTCCAACTCCTCCAGAATGCGGGCCCGGGCTTCGCTCAATGTCTGACCGCGCAGCCTTGCGTTCAGATAGTTCGAGGCCTTTGTAACAGAGGAGAGCGGCAGGCCCGGCGGAAGCTTGATGACCCGGTTTTCCACATGCCCGTTTTCAAAAACGAGGATTCCAAGAGCATCGGTCGGGCTTGTGGCCACAAATTCAATATGGCGCAACGGCGCCTCGGTTTTATCGGTAAGGATAAGGCTGGCCGTCTGGGTCAGACCGGTCAGCTTTGAGGCGACATCCTCAAGCACGGCCTCGACGGGGCCCTGATTGTCACCAAGCTCGGATTCGATGTTTTGCCGTTCTGCGTCTGTCAGGTCACCGACCTGCAGCAGGCTGTCCACGAACAGACGCAAGCCCTGTTCGGTTGGCAAACGACCCGCGGAAATATGGGGGGCATGCAAAAGCCCCATATCCGTCAGATCGGCCATTACATTACGAACGGTCGCCGCGGATGCGTTGATCCGGCCATCCTGACTCAGGGTCCGCGACCCCACGGGTTCACCGCTCCGCAGATAGGATTCAACGATTTGTTGAAAGACGCGGCGCGCGCGATCGTCAATTTCGTCGAGAGCGTTCATTTCTCCTCAGAGTTTGGCGTGCCCAAAGGGCTTTTCAAGCGGCATTGGTTACAGCGCGGGCAACCCTCGACAGGGGCTGACCTGCTCATTAGATGTCTTGCAATGATTAATACAATATTGCGGAGAAGTGTATGCGCCCGTCCGGCCGCTCATTCAACGAATTGCGCGAGGTCAGCCTTGAACCCGGCTTTGCCAAACATGCTGAAGGGTCTTGTCTGATCCGGTGTGGCGATACCCATGTCCTGTGCACAGCAAGCTGGGAAGAACGGACGCCGCCCTGGATGCGGGGGGGTGGGACCGGCTGGGTTACCGCAGAATACGGCATGTTGCCGCGATCCACGGGTGACCGGATGAATCGGGAGGCCAAGAAAGGGCAGTCTGGTCGCACCCAGGAGATCCAGCGGCTCATCGGCCGGGCTTTGCGGGCTGTTGTCGACATGAAAACGCTTGGCGAGCGGCAAATCCTGATCGATTGCGACGTACTGCAAGCCGATGGCGGCACCCGGACGGCCGCGATTACGGGCGCCTTTGTGGCATTGAAACAGGCCTGTGACTGGGGCGTCAGCCAAGGTATCATAAAGCAGTCGCCGATCCGTGACAGTGTCGCGGCAATCTCGTGTGGGCTTGTTCAGGGAGCCCCGGTGCTCGACCTTGACTATGCTGAGGATTCAACGGCCCAGGCGGATGCAAACTTTGTGATCACGGGAGCCGGCGGAATTGTTGAGATTCAAGGCACGGCTGAGGGCGATCCGTTTTCGGAAGACCAGTTTCTGGCCCTTCTTGCGCTGGCAAAAGACGGATGCGGTCGACTGGCAGCCTTACAGGATGGCGTCTAATCAGACCGTCCAGTCGCACGGTCATCGCCTTAGACTGCGGTTGATTTTTATCGAAGCAAAAACGCAGTCTGATTTTTTAGGGGTCGCGCGTTCGAAACCAAGTCGATGGATGGGAACCATCGACGATCACATTTTTTGTGAAAGCCCACAGCTGGCTGGTCGGCCCCTTATCCGATCAAGGCAGCCCTCAAGACCCGATCCCGATGCCTCGGCCGGAGCCAACTTCCGTAAGTGTTATGTCCGATTTTTCTATACCTGCAAAATTACAATGCTATACGAATGAGATGACATGCCATTTAGAACGCCTGCAACTTTAGCGGGCTCCGAAATCAATGCCCGAACGATCCATCATCGCAAAGGAACTGGCTGACGTGTTGAAGGTTTTGGCCCACCGGGACAGAATCAGAATTGTCGAGACGTTGCGGGTACGCGAATATGATGTGAATTCGCTGAGCCGTATTCTCGACCTGCCTCCCACCCGGGTATCGCAACATATGGCCCTGATGCGGGCATATCGGCTGGTGGAGGAACGGCGGGAAGGCCGCCATGTTTTCTACTCGCTAAGCCAGCCCGATCTGGCGCACTGGATTGTTGATGGCCTCCAGTTTGTCGAGGCGCGGGCAGTTGCCGAGGAAATGAACCGGGAAAAACTGCTTCAGGTCCGGTCTTACTGGACCGGCGGCAAAGGATCATCCCCAACGAAATGAATGATCCGGAAAACAGAATTTTCTGGACCCGACACACCCCTAAACACCCCTAAACACCCCAAAACACAAGGAGATGAAACCTATGGTCAAATTTGCAAAAGGCGTGATGCAGTTCCAGAAAGAGGCCTTTCCGGAGCGCAAGGACCTGTTTGAAAGTCTTGCAGCCGGCCAGTCTCCTGAAGCCCTGTTTATCACCTGTTCCGATAGCCGGGTTGACCCGAACCTGATTACCCAAACCGAGCCCGGTGAACTTTTCATCTGCCGAAACGCCGGCAATATTGTTCCGCCGCATACAAATCATACCGGTGCGATGACCGCTTCGATCGAATTTGCGGTCGGTGCCCTGAAAGTCCCGCATATCGTCGTCTGTGGCCATTCAAATTGTGGCGCCATGCATGGCGCTTTGCATCTCGATACGCTTGGCGACCTGCCGCATGTCCGTGACTGGCTGAGCTATTCGAAGGCTGCCGAACTTGCCGTTCGGGAGACGCATGGTGACGCCAGCCAAGAAGAAAGGCTTTCACTGATGATCAAGCAGAACGTCATTTTGCAGATGGTCCATTTGCGCACGCACCCTTATGTCGCCGCGCGGCTGAATTCCGGCAAGGTCGATATTCATGGCTGGGTCTATGATATTCGGTCGGGCGAGGTTGAAGCATATTGCGATAAATCCGGCAAGTTTATTCCGTTTGCTGAATGCTATGGTGATGCTGCACGCGATGCTGTGATCCATTCACCGGTCGCCATTCAGTAAAACCGGAGCCGCAGCGATCCGGCCTGCGGCAATAGTCTTGTCCGACCGACTTGCGTCGCTTTGTCGTTGTGATCACAGCGTTAAGGGTTGCAGCGAGACCAAAGGAAAAAGGCGCGCAGTTCCGCACATACAAAAAGAGACGCTAGACGATGAATAAATATTTCGATTTCAGCCATATCCGCGGTGATGTTTTTGGCGGCATTACGGCCGGGATTGTTGCGCTGCCACTGGCGCTTGCTTTCGGTGTTCAGTCCGGCTTGCCCGATGGGGCCATTTACGGGCTATGGGGCGCAATTCTGGTCGGCTTCTTCGCGGCCCTGATTGGAGGAACCAATACTCAGGTCTCGGGGCCTACCGGACCGATGATTGTCGTTTTTGCCGGCGTTGTCGTTTCCATCGGCGTTGACAGCCTGCCGCTGATTTTTGCGTCGGTAGTCCTTGCCGGCCTGATCCAGATCGCCCTCGGGGTCCTCCGCTTTGGCCAGTATATCAATCTGGTGCCCTATCCCGTGGTGTCAGGGTTCATGAGCGGGATTGGTGTGATCATCATATCGCTGCAGCTGCCACGGTTTTTTGGCGTGACACCGGACGAACCCGGACCGGTCAACGCCCTTCTGACAATGCCATATGCCTTTCAGAATGCGAACTTTATCGCCCTGCTTGTGGGGGGGCTGGCGCTCGCCATCATCTTTCTGTGGCCAAAAAAGATCGCCAAGTGGATGCCGGGCGCACTCGCGGCGCTGATCATTGCAACCTTCCTGAGTATTTTCATTCCGGGGGCGCCGACACTTGGAAGTATTCCCAGAGGGTTTCCTGATCTCATCATCCCACAAATCTCGGCCGCAGAAATCTCGATTATTCTGCAGGCGGCCATAACGCTTGCGCTTCTGGGCAGTATCGACAGCCTGCTGACCTCACTTGTTGCTGACAACATGACGCGGACCAAGCATAATCCCAACAAGGAGCTGATCGGTCAGGGTATCGGGAACGCCATTGCCGGACTGTTTGGCTCAATTCCTGGTGCTGGCGCGACGATGCGTACGGTCGTCAATATCCGTGCCGGTGGCGTAACGCGGATTTCCGGGATGTTGCATTCGCTTCTGCTTTTATCCGTTGTTCTTGTTGCCGCGCCCCTGGCGGAAAAAATACCACAAGCGGTTCTGGCGGGCATTCTGTTCAAGGTCGGATATGACATTATAGACTGGGGCTATTTGCGCCGCGCGCTGCAAGGGCCGCGTTGGGATTTCTTCCTGATGATCCTTGTTTTGGGGCTGACGGTTTTCGTTGACCTGATCACGGCTGTGGGTATTGGCATCGTTCTGGCTTCGCTCGCTTATGTAAAGCAGATCGCCGATCTGCAGCTGTCGAAAGTCAACGCCGATCCGAACAGTATCGGCACGGAGGAAGAAAAGGCTCTGATGGCACAGGCCGACGGGCGTGTGATCATGTTCGATTTCGGGGCGCCCTTGAGTTTTGGGGCCGCGGCTGATCTTGGCCACCGTGTCCGCGAGCGCGTAAAAAATGGGATCGACGCGGTGATTCTGGATTTTTCGAATGTGCCTCAAATCGATCTTTCGGCGGCCCGGGCGGTCGAAACTATAGCCTGCGATGCCAAAGCAGCTGGCCAGACCCTGTTTGTGACGGGCGTGTCTGATGCGGTTCGAAAAACGCTCTCCGGCCTGAATGCCGACCATTGCATTCCGGCAGAGGCTCATTTTGGACCCCGAATTGATGCCATCCGTGAGGCGGTCCAGCGGGTCAAAACCGCAGCCTTGCAGGACAGTGACCCGGGCGGCGCCCCCTCTGGCAGCGTGCCGCAACCGGCAATCTGAATCGGTTCGGTTCAATCCAGAGCCGCAGGCACCACCTGCGCCTGTGGTTTTGTCATCTATGGCTTTGTCGTCTGTGGCTTTTTTCAAACCTCAAGCAATGCTAGCAGAGCGTCTTCGTACCTTTTGCTAAGCGCCCAAAGGAGCAGGATTTCCAATCGCCGATCACTCCCTTCCCGCAAGCGCCTCCCCTGACGGGGCTGACAAACAGGCAGCCGGGCGGTCCCATCTGGGTGGCTATCCCACGCGTCTGCCCCAGGATGCCGACGATCCGCGTCATATTATCGATATTCTGCTTGAAGAGCGCTGCGAGACGATGGTGCAAAATCCCTTCTGGTGGGCGCACAGGGCGGTGCTCTTTCCCCTGCTGCGCCATCGGGAGGCCGTGCGGATGGCCGATGCGATTAACGATCTGCCAGCGCGGGCGGCCTTCGATCATCTGAGCGGTGTGTTGCATCTGGACGTTTCGGTTGAGGGGCTTGATTCGATCCCCAAAACCGGCCGGATCATCATCGCCAGTACCCATCCCACGGGCATTGCGGACGGTATCGCGATGTATGATGCCCTGAGTAGACACCGTCCGGATCTCATTTTTTACGCAAACCGGGATGCGTTGCGCACTGCGCCACAATTCGAAGAGCTGATTATTCCGGTCGAATGGGAGCCGGAAAAACGCACACGTCAGCGATCACGCGAAACGCTTGCGGCAACCCGCGAAGCCTTTGAGGCCGAGCGCTGTGTGGTGCTGTTTCCGTCCGGGCGCCTTGCCTTTATGGATGAAGATAAAAAACTGGTGGAACAGGCGTGGATGAACTCTGTTGTCAATCTCGCGCGCAAGCACAAATGTGACGTAGTGCCGGTTAACATGAAGGCTCGAAACTCCTGGTTGTATTACTGGTTTCGTCGTCTTGGTAAGGAGTTACGGGACATTACCCTGTTCAACGAACTGCTTAACAAAAAAGGCAAGCCGTTTCGGCTGAAATTCGGCCCACGGATTTCCTGGGAAGATCTTGCCGGTGATGCCGAAACAGTCACTGCTGCCCTGCGCCATCACGCGTTCGTGGAGGTGCCGGAGGGCAAGCCCTGGGAAAACCCTGAACAAAGCGCCATCGGTCAGGGGTGAGCGGTCTGGCGATAGGTCAGGTCAAGAAAGACGTCTTCAAGGTCCGGTTCTTCCGTCGTCAAATCCCGCACCGTCACGCCCGAAGCGGCCAGTTGCGCGAGAATACGGGAAACCTCGCCCCGGCTTGGCGTATACGGAATGATCAGACGGCCATCTTTCTCCTCGATTTCAAACCCATCGAGAATCGGCAGTGGCTGCGGCATGGTGTCGGGCGTAACCTTAAGGGTCTTGCGATCAAGAGAGGCAATCAGATCTTCGGTCGGGGCGCTGGTGACAACCTCGCCGTGATTGATGATGGCAATCCGGTCGCACAGCTCCTGTGCCTCTTCAAGATAGTGGGTGGTCAGAACAATGGTTGTGCCGGCCGCATGCATTTCGAGTACAAGATCCCAGAGCTGTTTACGAAGTTCAATATCGACACCGGCTGTAGGTTCGTCGAGGATAAGAATGGGCGGGCGGTGGACCATGGCCTTGCCGACAAGCAGGCGACGTTTCATGCCACCGGACAACATCCGGACATAGGCATCTGCCTTGTCGCTGAGACCGAGCTCTTCGAGGATTTCCAGGGTTCGCCGTTCAGCTTGCGGCACACCAAACAGCCCGGCCTGAATCTCAAGGGCCTCCTTCGGGGTAAAGAATACATCGGTGGTGATTTCCTGTGGCACGACACCAATGGCCGCGCGCGCCTGGCGGGGGTGCTCGTCAATGTCAAAGCCCCATACCGAAACCATGCCCCCGGTCTTGCGCACAAGGCCTGCGAGAATGTTGATAAAGGTGGATTTGCCGGCGCCGTTCGGCCCAAGCAGTCCGAAGATCGACCCCGTCGGCACGGCAAGGTCAATCCCTCTGAGCGCGGTCTTGGCTGGCGCTTTTTTTGTCGAGGCATAGGTTTTTACGAGCCCGCGCGCCTCAATCGCCAGCCTTTGCTCAGCGGCGGCGGGATCAGCAGTGGTTTTGTATTGCGCGTCGGACATCCCCCCTCTTGTGCGGGCTGGCCGCCCGGGTCAATGGGGTCGACCGAGAGAAGTGTTCACGTGCTCTTGACGGTCAGCCGCTTTCGCCACATTGCAAAAGAAAGGATCTGAGGTTCGCATGTCAACGATGGAAAAGCATACCATGTCTGCGAAAGCCGTGCCTCCGGAAGCGGAGGTGGTGTATGTCGCCGACCGCCGGGTCGCCTGCGATGGTGGCGGGGGGGCGCTTGGTCATCCGAAGGTCTGGTATTCTCTCGAAGACGGCAAGGCCCAATGCGGCTATTGTGACCGGCTGTTTATCTATGACCCGGACAAGGCAGCGCGCCTCTGAAGCGGGTGGCCCACCATGTCTCTGGTGCTGCGCGGCAGCAATTTTGTTCCGATCCATGCAGCTTGGTATGAGCTGGTGACGCGGCTTCACTCTGGTCACTGTCGCGACGGTGGCTCACGCGGCGTCCTCGCCGATCAGGACCTCGCGTTTGCCCGCATGGTTTGCAGGCGAGATCACACCCTCTTGTTCCATCTGTTCAATCAGGGTCGCGGCCCGGTTGTAGCCGATCTGCAAGCGGCGCTGTATGTATGAGGTGGAGGCCTTCTTGTCGCGCGCGACGATGGCGACCGCCTTGTCGTAAAGCGCATCGCCGGAAGAGGTATTGCCGCCGATATCAAGCCCGTCGAACGCCGCGTCTTCGCCGTCATCCATTTCTGTGACTTCCTGAACATAGTCTGGCTTGCCCTGTCTTTTCAGGAACTTGACGATCTTTTCGACCTCATTGTCAGAAACAAACGGTCCGTGGACCCGGCGCAGGCGGCCGCCACCGGCCATGTATAGCATATCACCCTGGCCCAGCAATTGCTCCGCACCCTGTTCGCCGAGGATCGTTCGGCTGTCGATCTTCGAGGTGACCTGAAAACTGATCCGGGTCGGGAAGTTCGCCTTGATCGTGCCCGTGATGACATCGACTGAGGGGCGCTGGGTCGCCATGATGAGGTGGATACCGGCGGCCCGCGCCATCTGGGCAAGTCGCTGGACCATCGCCTCGATATCCTTGCCAGCGACCATCATCAGATCGGCGACCTCGTCGATGACAACAACGATATAGGGCATCGCCTCATAGTCGAGTTCTTCGCTTTCGTAGATCGGTTCACCCGTCTCCTGATCATAACCGGTATGCATCGTCCGGGTCAGGGCTTCTCCGTTTTCTTGGGCTTCGGCAATACGCTCATTGAAACCCGCAATATTCCGAACACCGAGTTTTGACATTTTCTGGTAGCGTTCTTCCATCTCCTTGACCGTCCACTTCAGTGAGACGACAGCCTTGCGCGGGTCGGTCACAACCGGGGCGAGAAGATGGGGAATCCCGTCATAGACGGAAAGTTCAAGCATTTTAGGATCAATCAGGATCAGTTTACAGTGATCCGGTGACAGACGATAAAGCAGGGACAAGATCATGACATTGATCCCGACGGATTTACCTGAGCCGGTGGTGCCCGCGATCAGGAGGTGCGGCATACGGGCAAGGTCGGCAAAAACCGGCTCTCCGCCAATATCGACACCAAGCGAAAGGGTCAGGTCGCCGCGTGAGTTTTCGTAATCGCTTGTGGCGAGCTGGCTGCGCAGGTGGACCATTTCACGGGTCTGGTTGGGTAGTTCGATGCCAATGACGTTCCGGCCAGGTACCACGGCCACGCGGGCGGCCACTGCACTCATCGACCGGGCAATATCATCAGCAAGACCGATGACCCGTGATGATTTGACGCCAGCCGCCGGCTCCAGTTCATACAGGGTCACAACCGGGCCGGGGCGCACATTGATAATCTGTCCACGGACGCCAAAATCCGACAGGACCGTTTCGAGCATGCGTGCATTCTGTTCGAGAGCGTCATCAGAGATTATGGTTTTTCGTTCTCCCGATGGTTTGGCCAACAGGTTGAGCGGGGGCAGTTCATAGGTTCCCGGCTTGAAGATCGGCAGGCTGGCCTGCGCTTCCTTGGCCTCGCGGCGGCCGGGGCGCTGTCTGGGTTCGGTCCTGATGATGTTGCGTTTTGCCTGTGCGGCCGTGTCTTCCTCACCGGAAAGGCCATCTGTGTACAGCTGAGTTGGCTCGGACGCTCGCTCATCGGCCGAATTTTGCGCGGCGGGTTTCTGATCGCTTGGGCCGGGTACAGTGGTCGCCTCGGATAGCCGGGTTGAAACGATCGGCGGGCGGCGCTCGGCGCTGCCACGGCCATGTCGGTTCAGTCTGGCGAACATACCTTCGGCCGTGTCGGCAATCTGTTCCAACGCACCTTCGCAGGTCTCAAGCAGCGCCTCTGCGCGTTGGCGGGTCAGGCCGCAAATGCAGGCATAGGCCCAAAGGAACAGGGCGGAGGCGAGGGCAGTGGCTGCGAGGTCAGGATAGGGCTCAGGCAGGCCCTCCAGCGGCCGGGCAAGGAGGGCGAGCGCGCCATCTCCGGTGAAACCGCCTAGGCCGGCCATCAGGGGCCAGCTTTTGGGGATCGGCCAGGCACCGAGGGCTCCCGCCGCCAATATCAATGCGGGCAGCACGAGACCCAGCCGCAGCCAGATCTGGCGATCTGTTTGCGTCGGCACGCCGCGCGTCAGCGCCCAACAGCCCCAGATGACCATGGGGGGAAACAGAATGAAGGCAGCACCGCCAACGGTTTGTAGCAGAAAATCAGCCATGACAGCGCCAAGCGGCCCGGCCCAGTTGCCCACCGGCGCCGGGGTTGCCGTATTCAGGGACGGGTCGGATATCGAATAAGTTGCGAGTGCGGTTGCGGTCCACAGCGCCAGAAGCACGAGTGCGCCGCCGCCGGACCGAACGAGGATCCGCCTGACAAAAGCACGGAAGCGATCAAGCGCACTTGGTGGCGGCGCCGCGCGGCGGCGCGCTGTCGGCGTTCGGGAAGCAGGTGTTTTTCGGGTTTTCGGCATAGCGGCACAAGGATCAACGCAACGATGGCATGGTTCGTTAAGCCTTGCCACACCCTTCCAAAGAAAGGGTTAACGCATCCTTACCTTTCCCGCTTTGCTTCAGCCGACCCCGAACTCCGGATAGGCCTCCTGGCCCAGCTCAGCCTGGTCGAGCCCGCGCAATTCTTCTTCTGCGCTGGCCCTGATGCCCACCGAATATTTGAGCGCTGTCCAGATCAGGAGCGAGAGAACAAACGCAAAAAGCCCACAAGCGAGGATGCCCGTGAGCTGATTCAAGATTGTTGCCTCCGGATTAGGCCATGCCACCACAAGCGTTCCCCAGATGCCGCAAACCAGATGAGCCGGAATGGCCCCCACCACATCATCGATTTTTAACCGGTCGAGGACGGGGATGGACAGGGTTACGATCATCCCGCCAAAGCCGCCGATAAAAATCGCCTGCCAGATTGCCGGAGAAACAGGATCCGCCGTGATTGAGACGAGACCGCCAATCGCCCCGTTGAGGACGATCGTCAGCGGTACGGTCGTGGCGACGACGAGCAGCTTCGC
>CAYSMJ010000010.1:26552-32705 GCA_964432075.1 uncultured Caulobacterales bacterium
TCGTCAGGTCGATTTTCTTGTAAAGGATCTGAGTGAGCGTGAAAGCAACAACGACGCCGCCACAGGCTGCCATATTTGTATTGACGAAAATCCTCGCAATCGTCGAGGCGTTTTCAATCGAGCCAAGCGCCAGTTGCGAGCCCCCGTTGAAGCCAAACCAGCCAAGCCAGAGAATGAATGTGCCAAGCGTTGCAAGCGGAAGATTGGAGCCGGGAAAGGCCCTGACACGGCGCCCGCGATATTTGCCGGTGCGCGGCCCGAGCATGATCGCGCCGGCAAGGGCAGCCCACCCGCCCGTAGCATGGACCAGTGTTGAGCCGGCAAAGTCAACAAATCCGCGTTCTGCAAGCCAGCCTCCGCCCCACTGCCAGGAGGCCTGAACCGGGTAAATCAGGCCGGTCAGGATAGCGACAAAGGCCATGAACGGCCAAATACGAATGCGCTCGGCGAGCGTACCGGAGACAATCGAGGCGCAAGTCGCAACGAAGACCATCTGGAAGTACCAGTCAGAATGGGCTGCAAATTTATCAGCTTCAAGATCTTCCGGGTTTCCCCATGCGCCGAACCGGCCAAAATAACCGCCGGGCTCAATGTCATAGATCAATGAATAGCCGGATAGCCATACCATAAGACCGGCAACGGCATAAAGAACAATATTCTTTACACAGATTGTAGCTGCATTGCGCGCGCGCACAAGTCCGACTTCAAGCATGCAAAAGCCGGCAGCCATGAACATGACGACCATGCCTGCGAGCAGAAACAAAAGCGTGTTAAAGACATAACGCGTATCAGGCGGCATTCCGGCGGCATTCTCCTGTGCCAACGCGCCAAGCGGGGTTCCGGCCAGGAAAATGGCCAGTAGCCAGACAGATGGATTTTTCATGGTGCGCCCTATCAGGTGATCCTCTCAGCTGGTTTTTTTTATTGTCAGACGGTTCAATGCATTGAAAACAGCATCAAAAGACGCCCCCAGAATATCGGTCTGGCGTCCTGCGCCAAAAGCGGTGTCCTTGCCCAGGGCAAGTTCCACATACGCCATGGCACGCGCATCCGAGCCGGGCGCAAGCGCATGTTCTTTATACTCATTAACTTGGAGCGGCTGCCCGGAAAAGCGGCCAAGGGCTTTGATGAGCGCATCAAGAGGACCGTTACCCGCCTGCTCGATCCGCTGACGGTTGCCAGCATCTTCAAAATCAACCGACAGATGAAACGGCGTATCGCCAGCCCGTTCCTTTTTCAGCGCATAATCGATGAGCCGGAAGCGCGGCAAGTCTGGCGCGAGATAGGTGGCCTTGAAATCTTCCCAGATGATATCCGGCTCAACCTCTCTGCCTTCGCGGTCGGCTCGTGCCTGGATTACGCTACTGAACTCGATCAGCATACGGCGTGGCGGTTTCACCCCTCGCTCGCGTTCCAGCAGAAATCCGATCCCCCCCTTGCCCGACTGGCTGTTGACCCGGATGACCGCTTCATAGCTGCGGCCCACATCCTGCGGGTCAATCGGCAGATAGGGGATCGCCCATTCCGTCGAGTTGGATTTTTCTGCAGCGGCAAACCCTTTCTTGATGGCATCCTGGTGCGAGCCAGAAAAGGACGTATAGACAAGCTCGCCGGCATAGGGGTGGCGGGGGTGGACTGGCAATTGATTACAGTATTCCGTCATGCGAACAAGGTCATTGATATCGGAGAAATCGAGGTTCGGATTTATGCCCTGCGTATACATATTAAGCGCAAGCGTGACGATATCAACATTGCCACACCGCTCGCCATTGCCGAACAAGGTTCCCTCAATCCGATCCGCACCGGCAAGCAGGCCAAGTTCAGCAGCGCCGACACCAGTACCACGGTCATTGTGCGGATGAAGCGAGAGAATATAGCGGTCGCGATTTGCAACATTGCGGTGGAACCATTCGATCTGGTCTGCATAGCTGTTCGGGCTCGCCATTTCGACAGTTGCCGGCAGATTCAGGATGATCTTTCGGTCTTCAGTGGGCTCAATAATCTCCATGACCGCTTCACAGATATCTTTGGCAAACGAAAGCTCAGTGCCCGTGAAACTTTCGGGAGAATACTGGAAGCGAATATCTGTTTCAGGGGTGGTCTGTGCACCGGCTTTGGCCCACCGTGCCCCTTTAACGGCAATATTCGTAATGCTGGCCATATCCATGTCAAAGACGACACGGCGTTGCAGGGTCGAGGTTGAATTATAAAAGTGCACAATCGCAGAATGGGCACCCCGGATCGCCTGATAGGTTCTTTCAATAAGAGGCTCGCGACACTGGACAAGCACCTGGATGGTAACGTCGCGCGGTATCCGGTCTTCCTCGATCAACCACCGGACAAAGTCAAAATCCGTCTGGGAGGCTGCGGGGAAGCCCACTTCAATTTCCTTGAAACCAAGACCGACCAGCGCTTCGAACATGCGTCGTTTTCGGTCATGACCCATCGGATCAATCAGCGCCTGGTTGCCATCGCGTAGATCGACGCTGCACCAGATCGGTGGGGATTGAATGTTGCGGGAGGGCCATTGTCGGTCGTGCAGATCAATCGGGGTAAACCCCGGATATTTTTTGGACGGATCGGAGAACATGGAAAAATCTCGCGCTTACCCGGGATATCGCGGCCGGGGGTCAAATCACTGTCTGTCTTACGGGCTGGACTTGGCCAGACTGCCGGCCTGAAAAGGGGTCTCCGTCGCCAGAATTACGGATGACCCTTTATAAGTCGGGTAGAGCCTGTCAGATAAACAAAAGACATCATGGTGATCCGATCAACGGGATTTTGTCCCTAACGCCTAATGGTTCTAGCGAGCATAATCCATCGTGAAAAGCCCTCCACCTAGTCGTTTCTGCTTTTCGCCGAAAAATTCTATCCCCGTTTGCACGAGACTCGTCGCCGCGGCGATCATCCCGGGTCTTGTTCCCGGGTAAAGTCCGGGCCATTAGCGTCCTATGCGACATCCAAATCACTTTGACGTCCTTCTCGCCGGTGGCGGCCTGACAGGGGGGCTTGCCGCCCTCGCGCTTGCAAACAGCGGATTTCGGGTTGGGCTTGCCGAAGGACTGGCCACAGACCGGATGCTTGATCCGGTCTTTGACGGACGGACAACGGCCATTGCTTATGCGAATATGCGGCTGATCAGGCGGCTTGGCCTTTGGCCGGCAATCGCGGATCATGCCGAGGCCATACGCGATATCCTCGTGACCGATGGCCATCGCCGGTCGCGGTTTCGCGACGGTGCCGTTTCACCCTCCCATCTCCATTTTGACAGTCGGATGCTTGGTCGTCCCGACGATGAAGGCTCTCCTCTCGGGTGGATCGTTGAAAATGCCCCTTTCCGGGCGGCCTTGTTTGAGCGGTTGCTGGATGACGGCCGCGTGACAATTTTTGCGCCGGCAACAATTTCAGATGCACGGTTTGACGAGGCCATAGCGCGCCTCGTGCTCGAAGACGGGTCAGTCTTGAGTGCCCCCCTGTTGCTTGCGGCGGATGGCAAAAGCTCGGCAATCCGATCACGGGCCGGCATCAAGGTCACGCGCTTTGGTTATGGCCAGCAAGGGCTTATCGTAGCGGTCGCCCATGCACGCGCCCATGGTGGTTTTGCGCAAGAATATTTTCTTCCTGGCGGGCCGTTTGCCATCCTGCCGATGACCGATACGCCCGATGGGTCAAGCAAGCTTCCGCATCGCTCGTCCCTTGTCTGGACCGAACGTGATCGTGAGGCGGAAGCCCTGAAGCAGCTTGACGATGCTGCATTTCTTGAAGAATTGCGGATGCGCTCTGGGGATTATCTCGGCGAAATCGCCCTTGCCGGGCCACGGGCAAGCTATCCGCTCTCATTAACCCTGGCCCATACTTTCGTGGCACCGCGTCTTGCCTTGATTGGGGATGCAGCCAGGGCCATCCACCCAATAGCGGGACAAGGGTTTAACCTTGCCATCAAGGACATCGCCGCCCTCGTCGATGTGCTCACCGAGGCAAAACGCGTTGGCGTTGATCTTGGTGGGATGAATGTGCTGGAAAACTACCAGTCCTGGCGGCGGTTTGACTCGGCGATGCTCGCCCTGGGAACGGATGCCCTTAATCGCCTTTTCTCAACCGATTTGTCTTTCCTCAGAACAATACGCGACATTGGCATTGGGGCGGTAAATGCCATCGCGCCGGCGCGCCAATTTTTCATGCGGCAGGCCGGCGCCGATGTCGGCGAGCTGCCGAGTCTGTTAAAACCTGGCAGCGATTTTGCTGCTTAACCCATGGGCGGCTGGTCTTCGTCCATATCGCCTTCGTCCATATCGCCTTCGTCCATATCGTCTTCGTCTATTTCGTCTTCGTCCAAATCGTCGGCGACATCATTGATCGCGTCGTTCATATCGTCAGCGGTATCGTCGATGGCATCTCCAGCAGAATCCACGGCGTCGTCTGCCGTATCCTGAATTTCGTCGACGGCCTCATCGACATTTTCCGGTTCATCATTGCCGCATGCGGCGGTCACTCCGAGCGCAATGGCCAGAGCCCCGGTGGTAAACAGATTTCGTCTTGAATTTTTCATCGCTCTTCTCCTGTTGATCATTATCTCAAAACTCACAATGACAGAGATGGCCTGCCTGTCAGGTGATATCCACATCTCCTACCAAAAGTTCACGAACGGCGTTCCGCAGATCTTTCTTGCGCATCAGACTTTCCCCGACCAAAAACCCGCGCGCGCCATAACCCTTCAGGATCTGCAGATCGGCATGCGAACCAATCCCGCTTTCTGAAATAAGAAACCGGTCGTGCGGGCACAAGGCCGCCAGCCGCGCTGTTGTCTCCAGCGTGGTCGAAAACTGATGCAGATCCCGGTTATTGATACCGATAAGCCGTGTCTTGAGGGTCAGGGCTCGTTCCAGTTCGGCCTGGTCATGGACTTCAACCAGAACATCAAGACCATAGTGACGGGCGGCATCCTCAAGGTCGCGTGCCAGCTCGTCCGACAGGCAGGCCATGATTAGCAGGATACAATCCGCGCCCCAGGCCCGCGCCTCGGCACACTGGTAAGGGTCGAGCATGAAATCCTTACGCAGGACCGGCAGGCCCACAGCGGCCCGTGCTTCCTCAAGCGCCTCGCGGCCCCCCTGAAAGCTCGGCCCGTCGGTCAGCACCGAAAGACAAGCCGCCCCGCCGGTTTCGTAATCGTGCGCATGCTGTGCCGGGTTAAAGTTCTCACGGATCAACCCCTTGGACGGGCTTGCTTTTTTGATCTCCGCAATCAGCGAAAACCCGGTTGCCGCCTTTCGCTCAAGCGCGTTGAGAAAGCCGCGCGGCGGGCCTTGTTCGGTGATCAGGGCGTCAAGCGCGGAAAGCGGGATGTCGGCTTTTGCCGCCCGGATCTCTTCGCGTTTATACTCAACGATCCTGTCAAGCACGGTCATTGGTCTGGTCTCCGTTCGACAAACGCACCAGCGCCTCCAGCTTTTTTCGCGCATGACCCCCGTCGATCGCGGCGGCTGCAAGGCGGGCCCCTTCGGCGAGATCATCTGCCTTGGCACCAATCACAAGGGCGGCGGCGGCATTCAAAATCGTGATATCACGGTAGGCGGATGGGTTTCCGGCAAGAAGATCGGTCAGGGCACGGGCATTGTGCTGCGGCGTGCCACCGGCAATTTCGTCGGCCCTGCGGATCGACAGACCCGCCATTTGCGGCGTGACCTCAAACCTTTCAAACCGGTCGCGATCAAAGGCGCAGACATAGCTGGGTCCGGTGATCGTCAATTCATCAAGGCCGTCGCTGCCATGGACGATCCAGGCCCGTTCTGCACCAAGCAGCCGCAGGGTCCGGGCCATTGGCTCCAGAAGATCTGCGGAAAAAACACCCAGCAACTGCCGACGCGCGCCAGCCGGATTGGTTACCGGACCCAGCAGATTGAACAGGGTTCGCACCCCGAGCGCCTTGCGCACCCGGGCCACATTCGCCACCGCCTGGTGGTGGTATGCGGCGAAAAGGAATCCAATTCCTGCCTCGCGCAGGCAGCGTTCGATTACAGGTTTTTCAGCTTGCAGATTAACGCCCAGCACCTGCAGCACATCGGACGATCCCGAAAGCGATGACGCCGCGCGGTTGCCATGTTTGGCAATCGGGACACCGGCCGCACTTGCGACGATGGCGCCACTTGCCAG
>CAYSMJ010000011.1:0-32695 GCA_964432075.1 uncultured Caulobacterales bacterium
CTGGCCGCTGATCGTGACCCGCGGACCGTCAGGTGACAAACAGGATGATTTCAATCTCGGAATCTACCGTATGCAGAAATTGGGACAGGATAAGCTGATCATGCGCTGGCTCAAACATCGCGGCGGTGCCCAGCACCATGCGCGCTGGGCAAAAGAGAAAGCCGAGCCCTTGCCGGTCGCTGCCGTGCTTGGCGCTGATCCGGGGACGATCCTTGCGGCTGTAACGCCGGTTCCCGACACCCTGTCGGAATATCAGTTTGCCGGTCTGATGCGCGGCAAGAAGGCCGAACTGGTCGACTGTGTGACGCAACCGATCAAGGTGCCCGCGGAAGCAGAGATCGTTCTGGAGGGAACCGTTTCGCTTGACGAATATGCGGACGAAGGGCCCTATGGCGATCATACCGGCTATTACAATTCGGTAGAGCGCTTCCCGGTCTTTACCCTGACGGCGATCACCATGCGACCCGATCCGATCTATCTGTCGACCTTCACCGGTCGCCCACCGGATGAGCCGAGCGTTCTGGGAGAAGCGCTGAATGAGGTCTTTATCCCGCTTCTGCGCCAGCAATTCCCCGAAATCACCGATTTCTGGCTGCCGCCGGAGGGATGCTCTTACCGGATCGCCATTGTCAGTATGAAGAAGGCCTATCCGGGCCATGCCAAGCGGGTCATGCTTGGGGCCTGGTCCTATCTGCGCCAGTTCATGTACACCAAATGGGTCATTGTCGTGGATGATCATGTCAATGCCAGGGACTGGAAGGATGTCATGTGGGCCATCTCAACCAAGATGGACCCGGCCCGGGACATGACCGTTCTGGAAAACACGCCGATTGACTATCTCGACTTTGCCTCGCCTGTATCCGGTCTTGGCTCGAAAATCGGGCTTGATGCAACTGATAAGATCGGTACCGAGACAAGCCGGGAATGGGGCCAGGAAATCCGTATGGATCAGGCCGTGGTCGAAAGGGTTGACCGGATGTGGGCCGAACTGGGCTTGCCGGGTAGGGGTCGGGCAATCTGGAAGTAGGTGCCGCCGCCGGGGTGACTTGTCACCAAACTGTCATGCTTTATGGTAAGCGGGCTTTGCAGGCCCTGAGGCGGCAAGCGTCCTGACGATCAACACATCCCTATTGGAGGACCCCCATGGCAGTTGCCCGCGTCACAGAAATCATATCCGGCTCGTCAAAGAGCTTTCACGATGCAATCGAGGATGGCATTGATCGCGCCAACAAAACCCTCAAAAATGTGGAAGGGGCCTGGGTCAAAGACCAGAGCGTCGTTCTCGAAAAGGGCAAGATCAAGGAATACCGGGTCACACTCAAGGTAACTTTTGTGCTCGACGATTAATCCGGACGGGTCTTGTTCCGGTCAGACCCGGAGCTTGATTCCGCTCAGGCGGAATTCCTGTTGTTGCTGGCTCTGGTCAAGGCGCCGTGCCGCTTCGAGCCATTCGCGGGATTCCTTGAAGGCCTGGACCGATTTTTCTTCCGCCTCGGCGAGCTTGGCCATCGAGTCTTCGACGATGCGTCGACTGAGTTCGGCATAGTGCTCAGCCTCTTCGGCTTTCTTGACTGCCTGTTCGAGCAGGAGTTCGACCTCCTTGCCGATCTTTTGCCTGCGCGTGAACATCTAGCCGCTTTGCATCCCGCTTTTTGACCAGGCTCCCAATCCGGAACAACCCTGAAGGGCTTTCTGGGGGCGGGAGTCTCCTCTGGCGTCTTCGCCTGAGAAGACTGCAAGGCCTGTGCCTTGTTAACGGGTGATGCTGGATCACAGGTAATCCGTTAGACTGCGTACCCTTTTTGTTGAATCAAAAACGCAGTCTAGATTCTTGAGTTGTCGCGCGTTCGAACCCAAGTCGATGGATGGGTAACATCGACAATCACACTTTTTGTGAACGCGCCCTAAGTGTTTAGTCCCGGGATCTGGAAAGCTAGCTTGACATTTTGCCAAGTGCCATGTACATTTCCCGATAATGAAAGGGGCGCCGGGAATGACAAAAAAGCGGTCTGCGGATTTCTGGTGCAACATGGCAACGGTTTTCCTGATTGCCGGGATGGCGGTCATTGTCGGGGCCTATGCGTTGCCGATTGCGTCATCGCATCAGACCTTGTTTTCGCTGCCCGGTATTGGCCTGATTGCTGGCGGTCTGCCGTTTTACCGGCTGCATTGGAAGCGGCTCGACGAGGCCAAACGGGAAGCGCACAAATTCGCGTGGTTTTATGGCGCAACGGGCGCATTCTTTGTGCTTGTTTTTTGTGTCAGTTTTACGATTGGCCTGCAGGCCGGACTATCCGGACAGGGATTTTTTGAAGCGCTCGATGGTGCCATGCGCAACCCGTATATCATCGGCGGTGCCAGCGTTTTTGCGGTGCAGTCGATTGGGTATCTGGGCGCCTGGCTATTCTGGTGGCGTTTGCGCCGTTGAACCGGGAATGATTATGACAGACAAAAAGCAGACTGTTTTTCGCCGTCCCGCTGTGCTCATGGTGCTGATTTTTCTTGTGTCTCTCGGTGCAGGCTTTGCCCTCGGGTTTTTTGAAGAAGAAAACCCTGACCTTGGCACCATGATTTTTGCTGCCTTGATGATCGTTCTTTTGCCAATCTGTTGTTATTACTGGCGCCGACTGGATGAGACGGCCCGCGAGGCCCACAAATTCGCCTGGTATTGGGGGTCTTCGGTCGCAATTCTCGCCATCGTTTTCGTCTTTGCCATTGCGATGTTCGGGGTCGGCGCAGCAGGCGAGATGCCCGCATTCTTCCCGGAGGATAAATCCTCCGAAGACGCCTTTGTCGAGGGCGCAATATTCGTGTTCATGAGTCAGGTGGTCGCTTACGGCGTTCTTTGGATCGTCTGGTGGGTGCGGATGCGGTAGTGGGCACGGAGCGGCATGGAAAACAGATTACGCGTATTGCGGGCGGAACGGCGCTGGTCCCAGGCAGATCTGGCAGCCCATCTCGATATCTCCCGGCAAAGCGTAAACGCCATTGAAACGGGGAAATATGATCCTTCATTGCCGCTTGCTTTCAGGATTGCGCGGTTGTTCGGGATGCAGATCGAGGAGATTTTTAATGATGGGCAGACTGATGAATAAGAGTGTTTTGCCAAGGGCTTGTTTGGGCCTTTTTTCGGTTGTCGGTGCTCCGGCTCCGGCTCTGGCGCAGGTGGCGCAGCCGGGCCCGGCAATAAACCTGACACCATGCCATGTTGAGGGCGTTGAAAGCCTTGCCCAGTGTGGTTCGTTGGCGGTTCCCGAAAATCATGCAGACCCGGAGGGAAAGAGTATCAGTCTCAATATTGCGGTGTTGCCGCCAAGCGGTGGGCAGCCTACGAAAGCGCCGCTCTATTTTCTGGCTGGCGGCCCCGGCCAGGCGGCAACTGAACTGGGATTTATCTATGAACGATTGTTGCGCCAGGCCAGACGCGGCCGTGAGGCCGTCCTGATCGATCAGCGCGGAACCGGCGGTTCAAATGCCTTTGACTGCAGCTTTCCCGAGGATCCCACAGCAAGCGGCGCCGACGCGGCACAGGCCTGCCTTCAGTCTCTGACACAAGACACGGAGCATTACCTTACGGAGGATTTTGTTACCGATCTTGAAGCGGTGCGCGCGGCTTTCGGTCATGACAAAATCGCTTTGATGGGCGTATCATACGGAACGCGTGCGGGCTTGCGGTATGCTGATCGGTATGAAGACCGGGTCGAGGTCATGGTGCTTGACAGTCTCGCCCCGCCGCAGACCCAGATTTTTTCAGATGAAGCTGCTTTTGCCGGTGAGGCCTTGCGCAATACGATCATCGCCTGTCAGAATGATGCGGCATGCGCCGCGGCATTTCCTGATCTCAGCGAAACTTTTCAGCGTTTGCTGGCGGAACTGGAAGCCGAGCCGCAGCGTCTTGGCGTTCCCGAGGCCGATGGGATTGAGATTGACGTCGACCGCGACCTCTTTCTGATGGGATTCAGGGGCGCGCTCTACTCGCCGCCATCGGCGCGGACGATACCCTATATTGTCGATGCGGCCGGTCGCGGTAATTTCAGGCCCTGGCTTGCTCTGACCGATTTTGGCAATCAGGAAATTTCCGGCAGTATCAATATCGGTCTCAACTTATCGATTCAGTGTGCAGAAGAAGTGCCACTGGTTGATGAAGACACGATAGCGCCAGCCTATCTCGGTTTTCCCAACAGCTATGCGCTGTTCTGGAAAGAAGCTTGTGCGGCTTGGCCCGCCGGGACCCCGGGTACCGGTTTCAATGACCCGGTTCAGGTCGATGTGCCAACACTTCTCCTGTCAGGTCGGCTCGACCCTATAACCCCGCCACCGCTGGGTGAAAGGGCGGCGGCGGGTCTTTCCAATTCTATTCATCTTGTTGCGGAGAATGCCGGGCACAGCGTATTTACCTTTGGTTGTGCTGCCCGCCTCGTGGCAGAGTTTCTTGATGATCCTGATCCGGATGCTCTCGATGCAAGCTGCCTCAATAATAATGAAGGGGCTGATTTCATTGTTGGAAGATTTGGAATTAAACCATAGTATACGGAATAAGTGAAAGGAGGGGGCAATGATCGAAGTTCAGGATATTGAAAAGAATTACGGCAAGGTTCGTGCCGTTGATCGGGCGAGCTTCCTGGCCCGTGATGGGGAGATCACAACCCTTCTCGGCGCCAATGGTTCGGGCAAGTCCACGACCATGCGGGCCATCGCCGGGCTTATCAGTGTCGATGGGGGCCGGGCCCTCGTTAACAACATCCATGTTGCGGCAAAACCGGTCGCGGCGCGGCGGACGCTCGGTGTGTTTCCCGACCAGTTCGGTCTATATCCCCGGCTGACCGCCCGCGAGGAAATCGCCTATTTTGCCGGATTTCACGGCTTGAGTGGGCGTCGTTTTGCCAAAGCGCTTGACGAAATCGTGCCCCTTCTTGGCATGGAAGATATCATAAACCGGCGGACAACAGGGTTTTCTCAAGGCCAGCGTATGAAGGTGGCTCTTGCGCGCACACTGATCCACGATCCGCAAAACCTGATGCTGGATGAGCCGGCCCGCGGTCTTGATGTTGTCAATATCCGGCTGCTTCGGCGAATTCTCCTTGACCGGAAAGAAGCCGGGCGCTGTGTTCTCCTGTCAAGCCATGTCATGGCCGAAGTCCACGAGCTGTCAGACCGGGTCGTGATCATTAATAAAGGTAAGGTGATTGCCGAAGGCGCGCCGGACGATCTTGTGGCGCAGACGGGCACGACATCGCTCGAGGAAGCTTTCATCACGCTTATCGGTCAGGAGGGCTGACGACCATGTTTGCACAGATTTCAAATATTGTCGGCAAGGAATGGCGCGAGTTGATCCGTGATCGCCGAACCCTCATGACACTGATTTTCATGGCACTGGCTTTCCCGGCCTATGTGTTTTTTCTTGTCAATATGGCGGCAAAGCGGTCTGACGCCGGCGTCGATATCGAGGCCTATCTTGTCGGGGAAGACCAGGCCCCGAACATGGTTCGTTTCCTCGAGGAACAGGGCGTGACCTTCACCCGATTCGAGACACGCGAGGCAGCGCTAGATGACAGCAATCCATCCCGGGTGCTGCTTGAGTTGGAGAGTGATTTCCGCAAAACCTATGAGGACAGTCTGACCGCGACCGTCAATCTGTATGTCAACCAGAAAGACGACAATTCGGCCGGCAATGCGCGACAATTGCGGCGCTTTCTGTCCGCCTATGATGAAATCGTCAGTCAGGGACGCATGATTGCCCGCGGTGTCTCGCCGGTTCGGGTCAATGCGCTGGAGATTGAGGAGTATGATCTGACAACGGCAGGACGGGCGAGTAACTTTCTCGCCGGTTTTATTTTGTACATGTTCATTCTGACCGCTTTTTCCGGGACGATTTCTGCCGCAGCCGATATCATTGCCGGAGAAAAAGAACGCCAGACCCTCCAGCCCCTTCTTGCCCAGCCGGTGACCCGGCCTGCGCTGGTGTTCGGCAAATGGCTGTCGCTTGCCACCCTTGGCGGGCTTTTCTGTGCCTTTGCCTTTGTGGTCGGTGGGCTTTTGATTTCGAAGGCGCCGCTTGCTGCGGCCGGGGCCACTTTTTATCTCGGCTGGCATACGCTCGCCTTCGGGGCCCTGTCGCTTGCGGCCCTCGCCCTGTTTGCAACGAGCCTGCAGCTGTTTGTGGCGGCCAATGCCAAAAGCTATCGCGAGGCCATGACCTATCTGCCGTGGACGGCGCTTGCGCCCCTTGCAGTGACATTTGTGCCGATGTTTACCGATATTGAATATGGCGGGTTGCTTAGCTTCATGCCGATCTTCAACCAGACCTTTGTCATGCGTGAACTCCTGCTTGAGGGGGTTGCGCCGCCGGTCCAGTATTTCGCCGGGATCGGCGTCAGTATCGGCGCTGCTTTTGTGCTGCTTGCCCTGACGATGCGGATATTTGGCAGTGAGAAGACGCTTGATGCCTGAGGCCGGGGGCGAGCCGAGCCGGGAAAGCCTGTGAGGGAGAGCCCATGAAAACCGTTCCGACAGACCAGCCAGTCGAACATTTCCTCGCAGAGCGCGATATGCCGAACAATCGCCGCGAGGATGCTTTGGTGCTTCTCGACATGATGCGCCGGGTCACGGGTGAGGAACCGGTGATGTGGGGCGCGTCGATTATTGGTTTTGGGTCATACCATTACAAGTATGAAACCGGTCGCGAGGGGGACATGTGCGCTACCGGCTTCTCGCCCCAGAAAGCGCGGCTGAGCCTTTATCTCATGGGGTCGATGTATGAAGACGATCCACTTTTTGAGAAACTCGGAAAACACAAGCGCGGTGCCGGATGCCTCTATATCAACAAGCTCGATGATGTTGATCTCACGGTGCTGGAGAAGCTCATCACCAAGGCATACCGATCCGTGCTGGAGAAATATCCCGGCGCCGGTTAATCACAAAAAAGCGGCGCCGAGTATGGCGCCGCTTGCTTGATCCGCGAAAATGGCGGTCTGGTCAGAACCGGAGCCGTGCGGTTACGCCGAAAGTCCGAGGCTGGTTCGTGCGGAAACCAAGGCGCGCGCGTCCGCCGCGTTCACGGTCGAATGACAGGAGCGCATTCTCATCGGTGACATTGTTGACGTACGCAAAGAGTTCGAGATTATCCATGGTGATCCCGGCATTCAGATTGACGATCTGGTAGGGGTCGAGGATGAGATCGAGGCTTGTGATCTCTGCGCCGGTTGCGCCGGCAAAGGGCAGACTGGAGGCAAAGTCACCGGCGCCCGGCAGCTGATCGCTCGGCTGGGTAATCCGTGAGCCTACATGCTGGACTGACGCCGCAACATAAGCGTCATGTTTTCCGACAAGGAAGTTGTAGGTTCCGGTCGCGGCGATCTGGAATTCCGGCACCGATGGCAGCCGGTTGCCGTCCTGGACACCGCCGAGAATATTGCCGTCGCCATCGACAATGGTGGAATCGAATTCCGCTTCGAGGAAACTGCCGGAGACGGCCAGATCAAGCCCATCGATGATCTCTCCACCGATTTCCCATTCCGCGCCAAGCGTGTGCGATTCCGGCACATTGAACGAAATCCGCGACGAACACGATCCCGCGTCCAGCGTTACCTGCAGGTCCGAAATATCGGTGTAGAAACCGGCAACATTGGCGCGGAAGCGGCCCGTGTTTACTTTTACACCGCCCTCGTAATTCCACAGGGTTTCATCGTCATAGGCCTGAAAATCACCGAAGATCGCCTCGTCCTCGGGTGTACACAGCGTGACGTTCAGGGGATCATTGACGCCGCCAAGGCGGAACCCTTGCGAGGCTTGCGCATTGACGGTCACCGCGTCGGTGACGTCGTAGCTGAGCAGGACGCGCGGCGTGAACCCGTCCGATTGGGTTTCGTCAACGACGCCGGTGTCGCCAGCCGCAAACAGGCCGCCTGTCGTGATCGTGCGGACCTCCTCAAAATCATAATACCGCCCGCCTGCGGTGATCCGGAACTGATCGGTAATGTCGAAAGTCACCTCGCCAAAGACGGCAAGCTGTTGCAGGTCATAGGGCAGGTCTGAGTTG
Organism: uncultured Caulobacterales bacterium; assembly: GCA_964432075.1. GTDB lineage: Bacteria > Pseudomonadota > Alphaproteobacteria > Caulobacterales > Parvularculaceae > CALLPQ01. The sequence continues at coordinate 8,039 of CAYSMJ010000011.1, forward strand.
AACGGGGAATCGACGGGAAACCCGTTGGCCACGGCTGCCGATGTTCCGGCGCCGAGCGTTGCATCGGTGAAGTCGTCATAGCCTGGCGTTGGCAGCCGCTGGGTATAAACCCGCTCGATATCGGTGTAGAAGAAGCCAAGCAGCCAGTCGAGGCGCTGATCTCCCGCAGAGGCGACCCGCACCTCCTGGGTAAATTGCTCCACATCGGTCCGGTCCCGCAGATTTGAGGGCAGGAGCACGGCCTCCTCGGGGAAGCCAAGATCAACGGAAACCGAGCCGCTCAAAGCGCTGGCATCGCGGCTGACGAGAATATCACGCGTTGTAAAACTCGTAACCGAGGTGAAGTCGACCGGACCCAGACCAATTTCAAGCACATTGTCTGCGATAAATGTGTTGTCCCGGAATTCCTCGTCCAGCCGGAGGAACTGGCGCCGCGGCTCGAAGTTGACGGCGGTTCGTTCGGTTGTGAAAGGGTTGGCGAAAAGGTTGAACGCTTCCTGACGGTTGAAGCCGTCGGCCACGATCTGCTGATACAAGACCCGCGGCGTGATTGTGACGTTTTCGTTCAGTTCCAGGCGGATTGACGCGCGTCCGCCGGACCGTCGGCCATCATTGACATCATTCTCGATGCGGATTGCGTTTGTGCCGTCCGGGTTAAAGCCGTTATCTTTCAGGGCATCGATGAACCCCGCATATTCGGTGTGAAATCCGACAAGTCGCAAGGCAGCGTTTTCGAACAAGGGCAGGTTCAGCATGACCTTACCGTGTCCGCCGGTGCCGCCCGCGTCAATCACATTCACATTGCCTTCGATCAGGCCTTCATATTCCCCGATCTTTGGCTGATTGGTGATATACCGGATCGTCCCGCCGATGGAGCCTGAGCCAAACAGCGTGCCCTGGGGCCCGCGCAGGGTTTCCACGCGGCTGAGATCGAACAGATCAAGATCCGGTGTAAACAGGGAAAGGGAAACCACGGTTTCATCAAGATAGATGCCCACCTGTTCCTTGACGCCGGGCTGGTCACGCACGATCTGACCGGCCGAAACCCCGCGGATGGCAACCTGACTCTGACCCGGGCCAAGATTCTGAATGGTCAGGCCGGCAACATTGCGCGAGAGGTCTTCGAGGTTCTGGGAACCTGTTCGCTGAATATCAGCCTGTGTCTGGGCGTTGATGGAAAACGGGACCTGCTGGAGTGTCTGCTCACGTTTGGTCGCGGTAACAATAATCTCATCATTCGTCCGGCTGTCGTTGTCCTGTGCCATGGCGGTGGCGCCATGCAGACCGGAAATGCTTGTTACCAACCCTGTTGCAGCCGTTATTGTCAGAAAAGTCCGGTTTTTTGACATTTTCTATTCCTCCGTACTTATGTTTTAGGCTGGTTTACGCTGTTTCGGCGGATATATCTCTGTCCCTGGCGGGTCCGCTCGATAATTTTTTGAAAACCGTTGCCCGAAAGCCGCATCTATGATGATCTGAACTCTATTGAGTCCCCGCGGGTGCAGAGTAACGCTTTGCTAGTCGAGCTCGGTACGCTAGGCTTCATACTCAGATCAGTAATAGCGCTTGGCTTTGTTCCATCCGCTGACCGGAGGGGTTCGGGGTTCGATGACGTCAGAAGTCTGTTTGATGAACCGCAAGACAGTGGCCATGGCCTCTGACAGCGCCGTGACCATTTCCGGGCCGGGTTTTCTCAAAACCTATCAGTCTGAGGACAAGCTGTTCCCGCTGGTCAATGGCGCTCCGGTCGGGGTGATGATCTATAACAATGCCGAAATCATGTCGACGCCGTGGGAGACCGTGATCTCGCTGTATCGCGAGCAGATGGCTGGCCGCACGCTTGAGACGGTTGAGGATTATGGAAACGATTTCATGGAATTTCTTTCCGGAAATCCGGACCTGTTTACCGCCGACCATCAAGACACCGAATTTTTCAAGACGATTGCCGTTGTCATGACGCTTGTTGCCGAGGATTTCGACGAGCAGATCGAAATCTTCAAGGCGTCCGGCAAAGGCAGCTTGCGAGATCATATCTCGGCAATCTTTGAATTTGTCGTCAATCAGCTCTACCGCAGTTATCAGCAGTACCCGGACGGCTCGCCACGACAGGATCTTGCCTGTTTTCCCAAGGGCATGGATGAACAGGTGCGCCGACGGTACGGTAATGAAATCAGCCAGATCACCGACAGCCTTTTGTCAGCCCTCAAGGCCGAGCACGCAGCGCTGACTGTTTCGGAAGTGACGCGAAACAAATTGCATGAGATCGGCGTGATGAGCGCAACGCGCGATGCTTTTTTTGAAAATTACACCGGTATTGTGATCGCCGGGTTTGGGGCTCGCGGGCAATTCCCGCAGATGCGGTCCTATCTGACCTCCAGCGTCGTGCTTGGCATTCTCAAACGCAAGATGGACCGCTCCCGGAATATGAATGCCGATGCGGGCCCGGTGGTGGAGACCTTTGCCCAGGACCGGATGATCCGTACCTTTCTGACCGGCATGGACCCCTATCTCCTGCGATTTATGTATGGTGAGACGCTGGAACTCTCGGTGATGACCGTAAAAGATGTCATTAGCCGGATGCCAAATCTGAGCGACACGGAACGTCAGTCCATGTTCGATGATTACAGCCGTAACAATCTCGGTTTTGCTATCAGGGAGTTTTTCGGGTCAATCGCGGCCTATCAGGAACAGGTCCATACCCGCCCGATCTATCGGGCGGTGGGGGTTTTGCCCAAGAAGGAGCTGGGCGAGACAGCGGCCTCGCTGATCAATCTGAATTCCTTCCAGCAAAAGGTCATGAACTCCATCGAAACAGTGGGAGGGCCGGTGGATGTGGCGGTGATCACCCGCAATGGCGGTCTTGAACTGATAAAGCAGAAGCCGCTTGTATAAGGATCATGGATATGAGTGAACGTCTCAAGGCAATTTGGTCCGGATTTGAGCATCGTACAACGCGGCACCTCACGGGAAGCGGGGTAGAGAATATCCATGTGCCCGACAGGCGTGAGTGGCGGGCAGATGATGCTAAATTTCTCGCAGACGATTTCGAGGCGCCTGCAGACCGGGCCTTTGCCGCGCTCAAATACCGTTTGTCCGAGGCTGAGGCAAAACATGGGCGTAAGCCGAAAGCCCGGCATGGCAAAGACGCCGGAGCCGAATTCGCCTTTGACGGTGGCGAGCGATCAGCCTACGGTCCTTCTCAGGCCTCTCAGCGCCCTGCCTATGGAGCGGGGGACCCGCATCAGGCTTTGCTGGCCTCTTTGCAGGAGACCGATTTCCGAACCTTGCGCAAGGAAATCAATTATGCGGCAGGCCTTGATGCCAACGGGGCGCCTCGGGACAAAAAGACAAAGCGCAAAAAACTGTTTGGATTGCTTTGATTGTGTCCGTTGATGCCGGGCTGAACGCCGGTCCGGCGATCCCGCCCGGGCAGGTGCGCCACGGTCGTATCAGTGGTTTGAACAGTCTGTGTACACCGACAGATCAGACCGAACCGAAATCCCTGCCTGTTACAAGAGGGGCAATTCCGGAAGAGCTTGCGGGTGTATTATTTCGGGTTGGGCCTGGACGGTTTGAAACTGACGAGGGGCCCCTGCCGCACTGGTTCGATGGAGAAGGGCTGGTGGTGCGGGTTGCTTTTGGCGACGGTCAGGCCCGGGCCAGCTGGCGCCGTGTCATTGATCCAGATGCCAGGCGCCCCGGAATGGGCCGATTCGGTGTTGCGCCCCGGCGGTTCACCGACCGATTGAGAAGCGTCTGGGGCAGCGCTTCCTATGTCAATCTTGCCAACACGGCGTTGCTTTTGTGGAACGGTCGGCTTTTCGCTCTTTACGAAGCGGCGCGGCCCATGGAGCTTGATCCGGAAACGCTGGAGGTGGTTGGTGAGACGGATCTGGGCGTTGTCCGCCGGGCGTTTTCAGCGCATCCGAAATACCACCCGCCTTCGGGTTCATGGATCAATCAGGGCTTTCGGGTCTTTCCCGGTCCGCATCTTGACTATTACCGTCTGGATAAAGACGGACATGCCCATTCCCTCGGCGCCATCCGCTATGATGGCGGCTCGATCGTTCACGATTTTGCCCTGACCCATCGCCATATCATTTCCATCTCACCGCCCGGCTTTGCCTCCGCGCGCGGCGTCTTGTTTGGCGGCCAGTCGATTGCCGAGGCCCTGTCCTGGGACGCCAACCGCAAGACAAGATTTTATGTCAGTCCGATCGGGCGGCCTGACGATGTTTTTGCGGTTGAACTCGGCACCTGTTTTTATACCCATACCGCCAATTCCTATGAAAGGGATGGCGAGATCATTATTCACGGTGTCGTTGCCGGCGATGGGCGTGGGATCGATTGGGTCGGCGCGGTGCGCTATGATGCGCAAAACCTGCCGGAAAATGCGCCAAGTCGTCTGACCGAAATCCGGATCAATCTCCAGACAAAATCCATCAGCATGCAGCCCGTTTCACCGGCCTGTGTCGACTTCCCGGTAATCGACCCGTCCCAGGTCTGCGCACCGACAAAAAAGGTTTTTGCAGCGGGTTTCAAAGACGACTGCGAGGCTTACAAGGATTTCTTCACTGCCCTTGCCCGGATCGATATCGATACAGGCGAGGTTGTGCGGCATGATTTTGGCTCCGGGCTTTTTCCGTGTGAGCCTGCCATCGCGGGTGACGGAAAATATCTGCTTACAATTGTCTATGATGCCAATATTGACGAGAGCTTTGTTTCTATACTGACAACAGAGCCGATGGTGGAAATTGCCCGGGCGGCCCTTGGCGTGCCACTGCCTCTGAGCTTTCACGGATTGTGGGCTGCAGCCTGACTTTTTCGAAGTCAGTGTTGGCCGTTGCGTCGACGCTTCGGTTTAGCGGGCTGACTTTCAACGATACGCAATCAAAGATCTTTTGCAAAAACCTCGTTCCATCAAACCGTATTTTACTCTGAGGCCCTGTTACGCGTCGTCAACAAGCGGACCCCATTCCTCGATACATTTCTTGATCATGGGGCCGTCGGGTCGGCCCAGACAGGCCAGACCCATAAGGTGGTAGGCGCTTGTGATATCGACCGAGCGTTCCCTCAGCGCCTTGTCCCGCAAAACATCGACCAGTCCCGGCATGGCTTTTTTCAGGCGCGGGCGTTGTGCTATTTCTCTGGCCCGTTTCTGCGCATCTCGCGTGAAACCATTGCCTGTACTGATAAATGACAGAGCCAGAACCGCAACCGATGGGCGAAGCCTGGGGATGGCCTCAAAAAGTGCATTTGTCATGTCAGCGTTCCAGCGGGGGCGTCGACACCGAATTTGTATGCTGGCATCACAATAGTCCTCTGATAAAAGCAAGGCGAGATGTCGGTTTTCATCACGCAGAGGTTTTTCTATCTGAACAAAATCTTCAATTGACAAAAGGTACTTTTCGCTTCCGATATGCCAGAGAGGTGCGGTGTCGTTGTTACTGCGGCGCCGCTCGTCACCTTCCGGAGTGATGAGCGGGACAAGGTCATTGATGTGAATCAACAGACGAGCAACCTGATCGCTAACCCCTTCATTGGCACGTATGGGGACAAAGTTCTCCATAGCTACGCCAAGGTGCTCAAAAAAACTGCCGACCGGCCCATGGGTGTGCTGACAGGCTGTGCTAAACCGGGAAATCAGTATACTGGGAAAGGCGGTTTGCAGTTTTTCCAGTCTTCGGCCGATGGAATAAATGGCCGGTTTTGGCGGAAAGCCGGCCTTGAGGCGTTCCTGATGATTGCTGCATGCCATCGCATAGGGCTCGCGCAGGCTGGCCATGGGGGCAAGGCGCCAGCCATCGCCCTCAAAAAACTGAACGAGACCACCAAGCTCGGACGGCGACATGGTGGAGATGTCTTCGCCGGAGATAATCAGATTGTGGCTTTTTTCCCGCGCTTCGGCCATGGCCTGGTTCAGTGTGGCAAGGTGGCGGTTTCTTTCGGCATCCGGGTCGCGGCCCGATACGGCTATTTCCCGGATGGGTCGGTTGCCGTCCGAAAAAATTGCCAGCATTGGCGTTGAATGGTTGGCCATTTCTGTCCCGTCAGCGTTTTCGAAGCGCACATAGGACAGGTCATGGGCTGCAAGCCGCTCGCGCTCTCGTGCCAGTGACAGCTGAATCGAGGTTGTCGCTGTCTTGTGCAGACCAACATGCAGGTAAAGCGTTGGCTGATCGGGGCCTTGGGGCATATTTCTTCAAATCACCATCACAAGCGCCTCACGCGCCCGTAATCCGCGCTCCTCCCCATCCCGATGGCGACCGGCAAGTCAGCCACACCCATCGCCGCCGTAACCGGGCTTTACAAAGGCCCTCATGGCGCGCCATACCAGCGCAAAATTTATAGCGTGAGTTTTTCCCATGCCGTCACTCAAAGACCTGAAAAACCGAATTTCTTCGGTCAAATCGACCCAGAAAATCACCAAGGCCATGCAGATGGTTGCGTCGGCCAAACTCCGCAAAGCGGAGGAGGCAGCAAAGGCTGCCCGGCCTTATACCGAACGTATGGAGGCGGTTCTTGCCAATCTTTCCGCCTCTGCAGAAGGCAACCCGAATGCGCCGCGTCTGCTGACGGGCAACGAGAATGAGCAGACGCATCTCTTGATTGTTGCCACGGCCGACAAGGGCCTGTGCGGCGGGTTCAATTCCTCGATTGTCCGGCTTGCCCGGGAGCATATCGTCCGGCTCCAGGGCGAGGGGAAAACCGTCAAGCTGATTACCGTGGGTCGCAAGGGCAAGGAGCAGCTTGTCCGGCTTTATGGCGATCTGATTGTTGCGGAATATAATTTTCTCGAGATACGCCGGATTGGCTTTGAAAACGCAAATGAGATTGCCCAACGGGTTCTGAGCCTGTTTGACGAACACGCATTCGACGTTGCGACCCTGTTTTACGGGCAATTCAAATCAATTATCAGCCAGGTGCCAACAGCCCAGCAGATCATCCCGACGGCCTTGCCCGGCGGTGAACGCGAACTCACGGGTGCCAGCGGGGTCTCGCGGCCGACACCCAAAGATGACCGATCCCGCGACAAGGCGGCGCTGCGGGGTGAAGATGAAGCCGGAACAGCAGCTCAGCTCAAGGGTGCGATCTACGAATATGAGCCCAGCGAGGAAGCCATTCTTGCGACGCTGTTGCCCCGCTATGTAACAATCCAGATCTTCCGGGCGTTGCTCGAGAATGTTGCCTCTGAAATGGGTGCAAAGATGTCGGCAATGGATAATGCCACACGCAATGCCGGAGAGATGATCGACAAGCTGTCGCTTGACTATAACCGCGCGCGTCAGGCCCAGATCACGAATGAACTTATTGAGATCATTTCCGGTGCAGAAGCGCTGTAAAATTCGCTACGGGTCTGGCCGTGTGCAGGCGCCGGTGCCGTCGGAATGGACGTGGAGAGGTCGCAAACCGACGCAGAACTGGGGACTGGTATCAGTCCGATAACGGTGCTAAAGCCGCGCGAAATCAAAGGTTTTCAATCTGACCCGTCGGGATTGTGCGTTCCGGGCCGGCATGGCAAGGGGTCCCATCAAACTGAAGGACAGGAACCGGCATGAGCAAGGAAGGCCGCATTTCACAGGTGATCGGCGCTGTCGTCGATGTAAGCTTTGACGGGGAGCTACCCGGTATTCTGAATGCCCTTGAAACAGATAATAATGGCAATCGCCTGGTGCTCGAGGTTGCCCAGCATCTGGGTCAGAACAATGTGCGGACGATCGCCATGGACTCAACCGAAGGCCTTGTGCGCGGTCAGAAGGTTGTTGATACCGGGTTCGCGATTGCCGTGCCGGTTGGCGAGGGAACGCTCGGGCGGATCATGAATGTGATCGGGGAACCCGTGGACGAGGCGGGCCCGATCCCGCATGAAACGACGCGCGCCATTCACCAGTCGGCGCCACCGTTTGTGGAGCAGTCCACCGAAGCGGAAATTCTCGAGACCGGTATCAAGGTTGTTGACCTGCTTTGTCCCTATGCCAAAGGTGGCAAGGTTGGGCTGTTTGGCGGTGCCGGCGTTGGCAAAACCGTTCTTATCATGGAGCTGATCAACAATATCGCCAAGGCCCATGGCGGATATTCTGTCTTTGCTGGCGTCGGCGAGCGGACCCGTGAAGGCAATGACCTGTACTGGGAAATGATCGAGTCCAATGTGAACAAGGAAGGCGGCGGCGAAGGTTCCAAGGCTGCCCTCGTTTATGGCCAGATGAACGAACCGCCGGGCGCGCGCGCCCGCGTCGCCCTGACCGGTCTGACCGTTGCGGAACACTTCCGCGATCAGGGTCAGGACGTTTTGTTCTTTGTCGACAATATCTTCCGTTTCACGCAGGCCGGCTCTGAAGTGTCAGCCCTGCTTGGCCGGATCCCGTCTGCGGTGGGTTATCAGCCAACCCTTGCCACCGATATGGGCGCGCTGCAGGAGCGGATCACCACCACGACAAAAGGCTCGATCACTTCGGTACAGGCGATTTATGTGCCGGCTGACGACCTAACCGACCCCGCCCCCGCGACCTCATTCTCCCACCTTGATGCGACGACGGTTCTTAATCGGTCGATCGCTGAAAAGGGGATTTACCCGGCCGTGGACCCGCTCGATTCAACATCGCGGATCCTTGACCCGCGGATCATCGGGGAGGAGCACTATCAGGTCGCCCGCGACGTCCAGGGTATCCTCCAGCGCTACAAGTCGCTGCAGGACATCATTGCCATTCTTGGCATGGACGAACTGTCAGAAGACGATAAACTTGTTGTGGGAAGGGCCCGGAAAGTGGAACGGTTCCTGTCGCAACCCTTCTTCGTTGCTGAGATCTTTACCGGTTCGCCCGGCAAGCTCGTGTCGCTCGCCGACACCATCAAAGGCTTCAAGGGCCTTGTTGCCGGCGATTATGACCATCTGCCGGAAGCTGCGTTCTATTTGGTCGGTTCCATGGATGAAGCCATGGAGAAAGCCGCAAACATGGCCGCCGAAGCGGCATAACGGCAAATCTGGTGAACGAACGGGAATTCTTCTGATTTCCCGTTTCTGGCGTCGCCACGCTGAAATGAGAAAATCCCATGGCTGACAAATTTCACTTTTCGCTTGTTTCTCCCGAAAGGGAACTGATGTCGCGCGAGGTCGACAATGTCGAGGTACCGGCAGGGGAGGGCATGATGGGAATTCTCGCCGGGCATGCACCGATGATGACGGTCCTCGCGCCGGGCAAGGTGATTGTTCGCGACGGCGACAAGACAGATGAGCTTTTTGTCCGCGGCGGTTTTGCCGAGGTGAATAGCCGTGGGCTGACAATCCTCGCCGAGGATGCCCATCCGGTCAGCGAACTTGATATGGAAATCATCGAACGCGGAATCAATTTCGCCAAGCTGGAACTGGACAAGTCGGTCAATGACCCGGAACGGGCCGAACGCGCCCGCCTTGATCTCCAGCGCATGCAGGATGCCCGCATTTTGGTATAAACAGGGCCAGGCTTGTTATTGACCAAAAAATCCGGCCATTACGCCGGGTTTTTTGGTCTGTGAGCATTTATAAACCCGAGTGACATTCGCCTGTCATAGTTCCGGTTTATACTTCAAAAAATAAACTCATAGCCAAGGCGCGTCATGTTGTGACGACGGTCCGTGCCCTCCCATGAGTTAATTGGTGCAAAGAGGGGTTATCATGTCACTCAAATCCTGTTCCCTGCGTCATATGCTGCGGATCGCAGCAAGCGCTGTCAGCCTTGCCGCCCTATCTGGCTGTGATGATGATGAACTCATCATCCCAACGCCCCCGCCCCCGCTGCCAACGCCGCCTGTAATAACGGCGACGGATGTCTCCATCTCTCCCATCGGTGTATTTGAGACCGGAATTTTTGATGACGGTGCCGCAGAGATTGTTAGCTTTGATGCGGAAACGGCCCGGCTGTTTATTGTCAATGCCGCTGACACCACGGTTGATGTCCTTGACCTTTCTGATCCCACCAATCCCATGCTGATCGATCAGATTGATGCCACCGCACTCGGCGATGGCGCCAACTCTGTGGCGGTTTCCGGCGATATTGTTGCCGTGGCGATTGAAGCCGCCTCGACGCAGGACCCTGGACTGATCGCCTTTTACGAAAAGACGGATCTCTCGCTGCTTGGCACTGTACAGGTTGGCGCGCTGCCGGACATGGTCACCTTTACACCGGACGGAAACTTCGTACTGGTCGCCAATGAAGGCGAGCCCGATGACGATTATGTTGTCGATCCGGAAGGCTCTGTCAGTGTGATCGACATTTCCGGCGGCATTGATATGGCGAGCGTTGAAACCGCTGACTTCACGGCTTTCAACAGCATGGCTGATGACTTGCGCGCCGCGGGCATCCGAATTTTTGGGCCGGGTGCATCACCCGCGCAGGACCTGGAGCCGGAATTCATCACCGTTTCCGAAGATTCGACAACGGCCTATGTGGTCTGCCAGGAAAATAACGCGATCGCCGTGGTGGATATTGCTTCCGCAACAGTGACCGGCTTGTTTTCGCTTGGCACAAAGGATCATAGCCAGGCTGAAAACGCGTTCGATGCAAGCGACCGGGATGGAATGATCAATATCGTTCCGCATCCGACGCAAGGGTTTTACCTGCCCGATTCGATCGCCAGCTATTCGGTTGAGGGTATACCCTATCTTGTTACGGCCAATGAAGGCGACACCCGCGATTATGACGGCTTTTCCGAGGAGGAGCGTGTTGATGATCTGGTCCTTGATCCAACGGCCTTTCCCGATGCCGCGACACTTCAGATGGATGAGGAGCTTGGCCGTCTCGATACGACGACTGCTAATGGGGATACGGATGGTGATGGCGACGTCGACGTGATTTTCTCGATCGGCGCGCGGTCGTTTTCGATCTTTGATACGACCGGCCAGCTTGTCTTTGATTCCGGGTCGGATTTTGAAACGATCACGGCTGATCTGTTGCCGATGGATTTCAATGCCGACAATGACGAGAATGACAGCTTTGATTCCCGCTCCGATGCCAAAGGGCCGGAGCCGGAAGGCGTTGCGCTTGGCAGGGTTTTGGATCAGACATTCGCTTTTGTCGGTCTCGAGCGTGTTGGCGGGATTATGATTTATGACATTACAGACCCCACGGCGCCGGTTTTCCAGAACTATGTCAATAACCGGGATTTCACCGTTGATGCCGAAAATCCCGATGGCACGACCAATAGTGCCGTGGGTGATCTCGGTCCGGAAGGCCTTGTTTTCGTCTCATCCGACGATAGCCCCACCGGAGCGCCGCTGCTGATTGTCGGAAACGAAGTCAGCGGCACGACCCGGATTTACGAGGTGACTTTCACCGAGACCGAAAGCTGATCAGGGGTTTTAAGGCGCCGTGCGGGGTGTCCGGGGCAAGCGTCTTGCTCCGGACACAGTCAATTTCCCGATCAGTGATGATGCCAAAAAAAAGCCCCGCAATGCGGGGCTTTTCCGGTTGATCTGCCAAATCTTCAAGAAAAGCTTTTCGAGAAATCATCGAGGATTGAGATTAATTTCTTCTCATTGTCTTCGTCGAGCTTGCCGGTATCGCGAATGGCATCAAGCAGATCCTGGTGATCGCCATGAAGTTTGCGCAGGAGTTCGGCCTCGAATTCCTCAACCCGGTCCTTCGGGTGCCCGTCAAGATAGCCCCGCACACCGGCAAAAATAACACAAACCTGCTCTTCAACCAGAAGCGGGGAATACTGATCCTGCTTCATGAGTTCGGTCAGCCGGTCACCCCGGTTGAGGATTTTCTGCGTGGCGGCATCGAGATCCGAGCCGAATTTCGCAAACGCGGCGAGTTCCCGATATTGCGCGAGCTCCCCTTTGATCTTGCCGGCGACCTGTTTCATGGCTTTGATCTGGGCCGACGAGCCCACACGCGAGACCGACAGACCCACATTCACCGCCGGGCGAATGCCCTGATAGAAAAGATCGGTCTCAAGGAAAATCTGCCCATCGGTGATCGAGATCACATTGGTCGGAATATACGCCGACACGTCGTTGGCCTGGGTTTCGATGATCGGCAACGCCGTCATGGAGCCCGAGCCATGGTTCTTGTTCAGCTTCGCCGCCCGCTCAAGCAGCCGGGAGTGCAGGTAGAACACATCGCCCGGATAGGCTTCCCGCCCCGGCGGGCGCCGCAGAAGAAGCGACATCTGACGATAGGCGACAGCCTGCTTTGACAGATCATCATAGATGATCAGCGCATGCATGCCATTATCGCGGAAATACTCACCCATGGCACAGGCTGCGAAGGGGCCGAGGAACTGCATCGGCGCCGGTTCCGACGCCGTTGCGGCAACCACGATGGAATAGTCAAGAGCGCCGCGATCTTCGAGGGTCTTGACGATCTGGGCGACGGTGGAGCGTTTCTGTCCGACAGCAACATAAATACAATAGAGCTTCTTTGCCTCATCGTCGCCCTCGTTTGCCGCTTTCTGGTTCAGCATCGCGTCGATGCAGATAGCGGTTTTACCGGTCTGACGGTCGCCGATCACAAGCTCCCGCTGGCCCCGGCCGACCGGGATCATCGCGTCGATGGCCTTGATGCCCGTCTGGACCGGCTCATGGACAGACTGGCGCGGCAGAATGCCCGGCGCTTTGACATCGGCCACCCGGCGTTCGGTGGCCTCAATCGGGCCTTTGCCATCAATCGGGTTCCCGAGCGCATCAACAACCCGGCCAAGCAGGCCCTTTCCAACCGGCACATCCACAATGGACTTGGTCCGCTTGACGGTATCGCCTTCCTTGATCTCGCGGTCTTCGCCGAAGATCACGACGCCGACATTGTCGGCTTCGAGGTTCAGGGCCATACCCTTCAATCCATTGGCGAACTCGATCATTTCACCGGCCTGGACATTGTCGAGCCCATAGATGCGCGCAATCCCGTCCCCAACGGACAGAACCTGGCCGATCTCGGAGACTTCGGCGTCTTTCCCGAAGTTTGCGATTTGTTGTTTTAGGATCGAGGAAATTTCTGCAGCGTTCAGCTCCATGGCGTCAGGCCTCTTTCATGATGGATTTCAGACGATTTAATTTTGTGCGCAGCGAGGAATCGATCATCCGCGAGCCGACCTTGACGATCATGCCGCCAAGCAGGGTCGGATCGACCCGGGTCGTGAGATTAACGGCCTTGCCGATCATGGTCTCGATCTCCGACCGCAGACGGCGTTCCTGATCCCCTGACAGGGCGGTGGCCGTGATGGCCTCGGCATGGACCTCCCCGCGATGGTGTGACAGCCGCGTGAGAAAGGCACGCAGAATGTCCGGCAGGGCAAACAGCCGACGGTTCGCTGCGATCAAGGCGAGGAAGTTTCGGCTTTCCGTCGCAAGGCCCGCTTTTTCGGCAATCGACGTCAGGACGGTCTGCTGCGCCGCCCGATCATAAAGCGGGCTTTTGGAGAATTGGTCGAAGTCGGGGCTCGATTTCAACATGGACAGGACCGAACGGACATCGCCCTCGGCAACCTCAAGACACCCTTTTTCATTCATCAGGTCAAAAAAAGCGCCGGCATAGCGGGTTGCGATACTGGAGCGATCGCCGGAAATGATGCGGCCTTCGCCAAAGCTATCAGGATCGGATGCCACAGTCTTACTCTGTCCTATCTTGGAAAGGGCTCGCCGAGCGACGCGCCGGTGAAGAGGACCGACAGCGCCACATGTCGGGATTTTTTGCGCGTTAGCATGCTGCCTGCCAGGGTGCAACCGCTCACCGGCCCCGGCCGCATTTCGCGCCGAGACCGTCCCTCTGTTGCCAGGGGCGCCCGCCTTAGTGTGTTTATTTCATCACACCGATATCAAGCAAATTGACCCGATCTTGTCCCGATCCGGGTCGCTTTAACCAATGCGTAACCCTTTTGGCACACTCCTGAAAAAGTTAAGCGTTTGAGCACAGCGTTGATTGACCGTTTTGTGACCCGTGTGCATTATTTTTATGACAAGGGCGTAAACGAGACGACATGAATGGGCTGGCGGTATTCGCTGCTCTCGGGCATTTTTAAACAAAACTGGAGGCATAAAATGCAAAGACGAATGATAGCAAAGCTCCTTTGCGGGACGGTGCTCGGTGGTGTACTCGCCGCAACCGCTGCCCCCGCTATAGCGCAGGACGAAGAAGAAACAGACGACGTCGTTATTGTCACCGGTTCGCGTCTGAACCAGGCAAACCTTGCTTCACCGAGCCCGGTGACGACGGTCGAATCGGAACTGTTCGACCTTCGCGGCACGGTTGACACAATCGACCTTATCAACACGCTGCCGCAAACCTTCGCGGCCCAGACGACAGCGTTTGCAAACGGCGCGAATGGCACATCAACAATCAACCTCCGCGGGCTGGGCTCGACCCGGACACTTGTGCTGATCGATGGCAAGCGGCTTCCGCCGGGCTCACCGACAGGTGGTTTTGCGGCTGACGTGAACCTCGTCCCGGCCCAGCTTGTTGAGCGTGTGGAAATTGTAACCGGTGGTGCCTCGGCTGTTTATGGTTCAGACGCTGTTGGTGGTGTTGCCAACTTTATTCTGCGCAAGGATTTTGAAGGGTTCGAAATCGATGGTCTCTTCGGGTTCAATCAGTCGAACAACAGCACGCAGTTGTTTGAGGATGCGCTGCTCGCTATAGGCGAAGACCCGGTTCAGGGTTCTGTCACTGACAACCCGACCTATGACATTTCCGGTGTTGCTGGCGCCGATCTTGGGGATGGTCGCGGCAATGTCACCGGCTACTTCCGGTATCTGCGTAATGACGGCATCCAGCAGGGCGATCGCGACTTTGCCCGTTGTGCTGGTTTTTCAGGCACGGGGCCGACTTTCTCCTGCATCGGGTCAAACCAGGGTCCGTTCCCGACGACTTTCTTCCTGACACCGGCCGTAGATGGTGATGGGAACATGATCGGTCTTGTCGACGAGAATGGTAATCCGCTTGATGCTAACGAGGATGGTGAGCAGGATACGGGAGGGGCCTTCTCGGTCAATGCGGCGGACGATACCCTGTCAGCCGGGTTCACCAATGCGTTCAACTTTAACCCGGACAACCCGATCCGTCGTTCGGTTGAGCGCTTTAACGCCGGCTTCAGCGGATATTACTCAGTAACGGATACGGTCGAAGCCTATATGGACTTTGGCTTTACACAGTCGAATTCGCCGCAAATCATTGCGCCATCGGCGGCGTTTGGTTCTGCAATCAACCAGGTCAATTGTGACAACCCGCTTCTGACCGCTGAACAGCGGGCCATCATCTGCGGGAATGCCAGTATTGACGGTCCGTTCCCGCGGGACGTTGACGGAGACGGCTTTGCCCAGTCACAGGTTCGTCGTCGTGTTGTTGAATCCGGTCCACGGACAGACGATCGGACCCTGACTAACTTCCGGGTTGTCGGCGGTTTCCGCGGTACGCTTAGTGAGGTTTGGGACTGGGACGTTTTTGGCCAGTTTGCGAATACAAATCTGGCCCGGATTCAAAACAATCAGGTGACAGCAACACAGCTTGAGCGGTCGCTTGACATCGTTACTGATCCCGACACAGGCGCCCCAGTCTGCCGGTCCGTTATCGACGGCACTGACCCGTCCTGTATCCCCTTTACGTCGGCCTTCCAGATCGGCGTTCCGTCGGACCCCGGCTTGGGTGCTTATCTCGACACCCCGTCGCTGACCCAGGGTTCCTCACAGCAGACTGTTTTTGGCGGGACGATCGCGGGCGACCTTGGCAATTACGGGATCAGCAGTCCATGGGCTGACGAAGGGATCAGCATATTGCTTGGTACAGAATACCGTCGTGACCAGCTGCAAAACCAGGCTGACGCGACCAACCAGCAAGGTCTCCTGGTCGGTGCTGGTGCCCCATTCCTGCCGACGAATGGCCGGACCGATGTTTACGAATTCTTCTTTGAAACGTCGATACCGCTCATTTCGGGCCGGACGTTCTTTGAAGAGCTGAACATCACCGGTGCTTTCCGACGGTCCGAGTACAGCGCCAAGAATATCCTGACGGGTGAATCGGGTGGTGATTTCGGTACAAACACATTTGCTGCCGGTCTTGCCTGGGTCCCTGTTGAAGATATTCGTCTCCGCGCCCAGTTCCAGCGGGCTGTCCGCTCGCCAAACACTGGTGAACTGTTCGCCCCGATCAATACCGGTCTGACGGGTCTGAACGACCCGTGTTCGGGATCGAACCCAACGGCATCAGAGGCTGCTTGTGAAAACACCGGTGTCTTGCCGGGGCAGTTTGGTTTCATTCCCCCTGATTCGGGTCAGTTGAACACGCTCGGTGGTGGTAACCCGGACCTGACTCCTGAAACCGGCGATACCTTTACAGTTGGTGCAGTCGTTCAACCGCGCTGGATTGAGGGCCTCACAATCTCGGCTGACTACTTCAATATCGAAGTGTCCGATATTGTTGGTACACTGCCAACAAACTCGATCCTGAATGGCTGTCTTGATACGGGTAGTGCTTTCTTCTGTGATCTAATCACGCGTTCGCCAAACGATGGATCGCTCACGGATGATGCGCAGATTGCCTTTATTGAAGCAAATGCGCAGAACATCGCTTCTCTGGAGACGACCGGGATCGACTTCCAGGTTCTGTATGATTACGACCTGAATGAGTATGGTGGCCTTCGCTTCAACTATAATGCGACATGGCTGTGGGACCTGACGACGACCGAATTTGAAGGCCAGGCATCCTACAATTGTGTTGGCTTCTTCGACAGTTCGTGTGGCAACCCAAACTTCGGCTACCGTCACAACCTGCAAATGGTGTACTCGACGCCGTTTAACATCCGGGCATCGTTCCTGTGGCGTTATCTCTCCGGTGTAGACCGGATCAGCGACATTGATCTTGGTGCGACGGCTGACGGGGCAACGGGTGAAATTGTCTCCTTCCAGGAAGATGGTCTTGCCGACGCTCTGGATGCCCGTCTTGGGTCAGTCAACTACCTCGACGTTGCGCTGTTCTGGGATGCAACTGAATATGCAACCCTGCGGATCGGTGCAAACAACGTCTTCGACAATGACCCGCCGATCATTCCGACCTTTAACACAACGGTCAACAACGAAGCGAACACGGCTGCCGGTGTCTTTGATGCGGGTGGCCGGTTTATCTTCGTCGGTGTGAACCTGCGATTCTAAGCAGTTCCCATATCAAGGTTAAGAGACGGACCAGAAATGGTCCGTCTTTTTTTGTCGTTTTGTCTTGTATCGCCAGTGGCGAAAGTGCGCTAAAAATCTGAGATGGATTTTTCTGGAGCAAGAATGTGAAGCCTGTGTTTTTTGCCAGCCTTTTGTTGGTCGTTCCTGTCGCGACCGCACTAACGACCGCCCAGACACTGAATTCCGATGGAACTGCGGATTGTCGGTCCATCAAAAAAGATAAAGCCCGCCTCGCTTGCTATGACGCGCTTTTTGATCCTCCGGGGAGGGCTGAAGGCTTGCAGGAAGCGATGATCGAGCCAGATCAAGAGAGTGAGCGGATGGTAAATGGGTCTGCAATAAAGACGGACATCCCTGATCAGCCTCTCTCCGAAGACGTGATCAAGGAACGTGAATTTGGCGAAGAGCGCATCGCCGAAGTTCGTCAGCGCCGTGATCAAGAGCAACCGCTTGTCGCGGTCGCGGAAACAATCGCCAAAGACAGGCGTGGCAAGCTGATTGTTATCCTTCATAATGGACAGGTCTGGCGCCAGTTACCCGGAGATCAGGGCCGGATCCATATTGGTGAAGATAATCCAGAAATTGAAATTAAACGTGCCGCCCTTGGTTCTTATTCGATGAAGGTCGGTAAAGCGCGTCGACGGATTAAGGTGGAACGCGTCAAGTAATCAGCGCACAATGCGGAAGCGCTTGCCTTGAGGCATTTGCCGCGCACGGTTCAACGCCAGTCCAGTCCATCTTGCCATATCGCCGACTTGGCGTTCCCACCAGGGAAAATGCGTAGACCAGAATAATTCTTTTGAGGCCCGCCAGTGCGGCGAATTGAACAGCTTGTCCGCATTCGCGTCGGTACCCGTGGTTGTGCCTTCATCATGGACGACTTGAGCCGCCGGGACGCTCCAGGTCTGCCAGCCTTTGTTCCGGCCCCGGCGCATTAGGTCAGTTTCTTCGAAATACAAAAAAAACCGTTCATCAAACCACCCGGTTTCATGGAGTGCCTGCCAACGCGCCATAAAGGCCGCGCCGCTGACCCAGTCAACCTGACGCGGCGGTGCTTCGATGGGTACTGGCGGCATTGGTACGATAAACCGTGTCAGGAGCTTTGAAACCGGCCCGGTTTTTGCGGCCGCTTCAAATTCACCGAGGACGGAAGGAAACCGAAAAGAGGCTGTCTGCGGTTTTTCGCCGGTGTCGGAAATGGCGGCCCCCGCAAAACCGGCCTCTGGGTGGGCGCGCATGAAACTGCACAAAACGTCCAGACATCCCGGCTTTATGCGGGCGTCCGGATTGAGGAAAAAAACCAGATCAGGCGGGGTCTTCCTCGAAGCCAGATGGCCCAGATGGCGAAGACCGACATTATTACCGGCGCCAAATCCGTCATTATAGGGGTGCGCAATCACCGTGATCAGATCGTCGTGCGCCCTGTTCGCGGCGAAGGCCTGAAGCCTCTCGGCATCACCATTCTCCGAGCAATTATCGACAATAACAATCTGCCCGCCAGGGCGGCCCTGCATGGCGTCGATCAGGGGCGGAAGATTGTTTGCGACAAGGTTTCCGGCCCGGAAATTGACAATGATGGTTGCGACGGAAAGATCCTGACCAGTCATATGCCTCTTTACACCGATCAGCCTTAAAAAAAACCCCCGCTGCCGGGGGGCTTTTTTCAGTCTGGGCAAAGGACCCGATTCTGGAGCCTGTTTGTTGCGTCCCGGGATTTATTGGCGCGTCACGTCGTCCACATCGCTCGCAAGGGCGAAGGGCATCCCGTCAAAGAAAAGGACGGTCATGGTCTCGCGTCCATAGCTTGCGCGCGTCATCTTGAACTTTACGTCCATATCGACGGCCCAGCACAAGCTCTCGCTGCCGCTCCGTGTCTTGATCCGCACGGAATAGGGCGTCCCGTCCATGGCAAACCGTGCGCCCCGTGAATTATCCATGCGGCTTTCGATATAGGCCGTCGCGCGGCTTTCCCACTGAATGGTTTCGGCTGTTGTGTTCGCCGGGGCTGGGGCGGCGAGGGCCGCAGGGCTCGCGGCTATAAGCAACGCAACGGCGCCAACGGCGGACAAGACTGAAAATGGTTTAGGCATGAGCTTCTCCTCTTTTTCTATTTTTGTGCTCTATGACCGGCCGGCGTCTTTGCCTTTTGAAAGCGCGGGCAAGCCGATCCGATCCATAATGTCACTAAACTGTCATAAAATCGTAATGTCAAGAAAAAAGCGCAATATTTGCGCATTTTTGGCTTTGCTTGCACGGTTAGCCTGAAGCGTGGCGGCAACATTCTTGAATTTCGCGTTATGCCAGCGCCCTCGGCGTCGACATTTTTTCGCGATGTGGTAACGATTAACTCTGCGGGGAAAGCAGATCTGGGGCATATTATGGCGCGCAAACTTGGTCGTCCGGTCCGTTTCGTCAAACCGGGTCGTTACATCTTCAATATGCTGTTGTTCCTGCTGGCCGTGGGGGCCGTTCTATATTACCTGTCCCCGTACAGCCCTCAGCCATCGACCCTGCTTGTTGACGCCTTTTCCGCGAACATGGCCCTGAACGGGCTCATCCTGTTCATCATATTTGTAGGCATTATTTACAATCTGCGTCAGGCTGGCGTGGTGGCGCCGGCGGTAAATTGGGTTGAGGCCTTTCTGGAAACGGCTGATCCGGCGCGTGCGCGTCTGCCGCGCCCGCCGGCCCTGATCGGGGCCATGGTCAAGCCACTGCTTGATGCCGACAGGGCGGGGGGGCGGATTTCCTCTGATACGGGCCGCGCCATCCTTGATTCGATTGGAACACGGATGGATGAGGGACGGGAAATGGGGCGATATATCGCCAATCTCCTTGTTTTTCTTGGTCTGCTCGGCACCTTCTGGGGGCTTTTGCAAACGGTCAATGCCGTTGCCGATACAATCAGCAGCCTCGCCACCGAGGGCGGTGCGGCTGAGGATGCCATCGGCCAGCTGATCGCCAATCTGAAAGAGCCGCTTTCGGGCATGGGAACGGCGTTTTCGTCATCCCTGTTTGGTCTTGGGGGGTCCTTGATAATCGGGTTTCTCGATCTGCAGGCGGCCCAGGCGCAAAACCGTTTCTATTCCGATCTTGAAGACTGGCTTTCCGGCATGGCGACCCCAAGCATTGTCGGCGGCGATACCGCCTCCTATCGCGGTGTCGATAATGGCGAACTGCTTGCCGCGCTGCAAAGCGTTGAGTCGGCGCTTGCGGCCAACACCCAGACCCAGATCAAGGCCCAGACCGGACAAAGTACCGAGATCAAGGAAGAAATCCGTAGTCTGAACCGGACGCTGTTGCGGCTCGGCAGCGGGGAGTAACCCATGGCACGGCGGCGGAACCGCTCGGACGGCAATATCTGGCCGGGTTTTGTGGACGCGCTGGCAACGCTGTTGCTGGTGATGATGTTCGTGCTGTCGATATTTGTCGTTGCGCAATTCTATCTGGGCGACAAACTTCAATCGGTTAAGGCCGAGCTGTCGGACAAGGATTCAGAGCTTGCCCGACTGATTGCACAGATCGATGCGCTGAACAGCGAACTTGGCCTTGCCAAAAAGCGCAATGATGATCTTCAGACCACGATCCTGTCGCTTGAAGATACGATTGCCGAAAAGAACGCAGAGCTGGCAGGGCTTGCCGCCGCGCTTGCCACAAGCCAGTCGGCGGTCGCCGCGAGTGCTGAGGAGCTTGACGCGGAAAAAGCCCTGAGCGAAGAGCAGAAATCCGAAATTGCGACGCTCAATGCGCAGATTGCTGCGCTGCGTCGCCAGCTCCAGAGCCTTCAGGAAGCGCTTGATGCGGCGGAAGCCAAGGACAAGGACCAGGAGGCACAGATCGAAAATCTGTCCTCGCGGCTGAATGCGGCCCTGTCGCGCAAGGTCCTTGAGCTTCAGGAAGTCCGCTCGCGTTTCTTCGAGGCGCTGCGCGAAGCGCTTGGGGACCGGACCGATGTCAAGGTTGTCGGTGACCGTTTCATCTTTGAAAGCGACATTTTGTTCGGGTCGTGCTCTGCGACGATCGGTGATGCGGGCAAGACCGAGCTGCGCAAACTTTCCGGCGCGCTAATCGATATTCAGGATGATCTGCCGACAGACTTAAATTGGGTCCTCAGGGTTGATGGCCATGCCGATCCGTCGCGTCTTGGCCCCTCCTGCCGGGCTGTGTTTGGTTCAAACCTCAACCTGTCAGCCCAGCGTGCAATATCGGTCGTCAACTATCTCACCTCCGAGGGGGTTCCGGCCAAGCGACTGCTCGCAACCGGGGCCGGGTCGACCTATCCGCTCGTAAGCGGGCTTGACGACGCCAGTCTGACGCAAAACCGCCGGATCGAGTTCAAGCTGACCGAGCGGTAATTTCTATATCGCTGCCGCTGCCGACCGGTCGCCCTCGACCATCCCGCGGTGAAAGCTCCGCTCTCTCACAGCGGCCGACCGGTCAGCCCTGTGCGCCGGGTAAGGATTATCCCGGATTACAAGATCGCTTTCGCACCAATGGTGGCGAGAGACATTCGACCGGTCAGCGGATGGCGGCGAAAAAGCCGTTGCGTCGGGATCATATTCAGGCTGCACTTGCAGCACGCCCGTCAAGCAGCGCTGCAATCGTGTCGTCAATCCTATCCTGATCAGCTCCGAGCGCAGGACAGACAAGATCGGCGAATGTAAAATTCTGAAACCTGGTAAGCGCCCCGGGCGTTGCGACTGTAAAAAGACCCGCCGCCCTGGCGCTCAGTATACTCACCATGGTGTCTTCAATGGCGATAACACGCCTCGGATCAAGCCCGGTTTTGGCAAGGGCATAGGCATAGCAAGCCGGATCGGGTTTACCGTTTTCGACGGCATGGCGGTCAACAATCACGGAAAAATCACTGCGATCAAGCGCGCTGCCGGCCGCATCAAAGATCGCATCGATATTGTCCGGATAGGTTGTTGTCACAAGACCGATCGCCAGATTTTTGGCTTTTGCCCGTTCGATAAGCGCGGTGACCCCAGGCCGCGGGGTCAGCCCCTCGGCGCGCAGCCGCGCGCAAGCCAGTTCTGTCTTGCGGCTATGAATGGCCCTGATTGTGTCGTCCGACAGGGGCGAGCCGGTCGCCCGCCCCAAAAGAGACAGTCGATCTTTGCCGCCGGACTGCTCAAGCAAATCCCTATAGGTGGCTTCATCCCAAAACCAGCCGACGCCCTGTTCCTGCAAAGCCTGATTATAGGCTTCGCGCTGGATATGCGATGTTTCGGCAATTGTTCCGATGGATCCGAAAAACAGTCCGTTTGGCGCGTCTGGCATGGCAATTCCACTGGTTTCATCGCTTCTAATACGACGTTCAATCTGTCGCAGTTCAAAGGACAACACGCAGTGGAAATGGGTTCGGTCGACTTGATGCGCCGGGAAAAGCGCTGTTGGCGTTTCGGGCAACCGGATGCGTTTTTTAAAGCCGGTTCAACTCTTCATCCGTTAGCGGACGGGCCTCATCCGTCAGCATGATCGGTATTGCATCCCGGATCGGGTAGGCAAGGGCGGCATTCTTGCTCAACAGCTCGTTTTTTGCCCGATCGTAAACGAGGGGCCCCCGGGTTTGCGGACAGACCAGAATTTCGAGCAGACGCGGGTCAATTTCGCACCGTGAACCCGCAGGTGGCTCCACGGTCGGCGTCACGACCGGATCATTTTCCTCATTTGTCATCGCTACAAATTCCTACTGCAGCATCTGATCGGATTTCCGGTCATCAACGCAAGACATTTCCATCAGGGCAATCAGGGTTTCAGCCCGCGCGGCCGCGGTTTCGGCCTCGAGCAGGGCCTGTTTTTCATTTGGGGCAAAAGGGCAGCCCATAGCGAGGGAAACGATCAAGGCTTCAGAGGGTGCGTCTTCCACGGCGTCCCAGTCCGTTTTCAGGCCTTCCGTATCAAGATAGATTTCCATGGCATTGAGCAGGCGCTCGCGGTCAATTACGTCCGCAGAAGCATCCTGTGCGCCGTCACCGGCAAACTCTTTCCAGTCGGTGATCACCTGACGATAGGGTGTATCTGTTGATACTTCCTCAGCGACCCGGAAGCGGCGGATCCCGGTCAGGGTAATCAGATATCGTCCGTCATCGCTTTCTGCAAATGAGGTCAGCCGGCCGGCGCATCCGACTTTGTAAAGCTCGGGCACCTCGCGTCCATTGCCGTCATCGCGCGGCTGGATCATGCCGATCATCCGTGAGCCGCCAAGTGCATTATCAATCATGCGCAGATAGCGGGGTTCAAAAATATTGAGCGGCAACTGGCCGCCCGGCAACAAAAGCGCTCCGCTCAGGGGAAATACCGCCAGCGTTTCCGGCATCGTGCCTTTTCTCATAACCTTACCTGCGAACCTGATCCCATCTGCTCGTGATGACTCTTACGAAAAATAGAGGGAGGACAGCCGCCGCCGCCCTGTTTTTACAATTGGATTGGCTGGTCCGAGCGCGTCGAATACGGTCAACAGCTTTTGCTTCGCCGCATCATCGTTCCAGCCTCGATCTTTCTCCATGATCGTCAGAAGATGATCGATCCCCGGCCCCATGGCCCCGGACCCGATCAGGGCATTTGCCAGTTCAAAGCGGGTCTCCAGATCGTCCGGGTTCAGTGCAAGCCGGGCTTCAAGACTGCCACGATCGCCGACTGTCCCGTCACCCGCAAGGTCGATTGCTGCCCTGACGGCGGTCAGGGCAGGATCGTCCTGTTTTTCCGGTGGCACTGTCTCAAGGATGGCCTTGGCCTTGTCGATTTCGTTCATGGCCACATAACAACGGGCAAGCCCGGCAAGGGCATGGAGATTATCGGGCTGGGCCTGGGCAAGCTGAGCATAAAGTTGGGCAGCGGATGATAAATCCCCTTCGTTCAACGCATGATCGCCGGCAGCGATCAGGCTTTCGGCGTCGAGGCCCGGGGTCTCCTGTCCGCCACCTGCGGCTTCCATCAGCCGATCAATGAAGGCCTTGATTTCCGAGGCCGGAACCGCGCCCATAAAACCGTCGACCGGCTGGCCCTGCACAAAACCATAGACGGTTGGTACGGACTGGATCCGCAATTGCGAGGCCAGCATCTGGTTTTTATCGATATCGATTTTGACCAGTCTGACCTTGCCGCCGGCTTCGCGGACGGCGGTTTCAAGGGCAGGGGTCAGTTGTTTGCACGGCCCGCACCAGGTCGCCCAGAAATCGACAATGATGGGTGTCTGCATCGATTCGGCAAGAACATCCTGTTCAAAGGTCTCGATGGTTCCGTCCTTGATCAGATCGGCCTGGTTGCCGCCCGCCGGTGCGGGGGTTGCTCCTTCGATGATGATCCCTGATCCGTTTGTCGCGTCGGTCATGGCTGCCTCTTGTTTGACGCCGCAGACTTTTCTCTGCGTTCATCCTTGTTTGTGCTATTAGAATAGATGGGCATCAGCGCGATGCAAGGCAACCGGCCCAAGGTTTCGCTGTCATGTCATCGCTTTCGGTTTGGGATGATGGATTGGGGCTAATGGGTTGCGGCTACTGGGTTGCGGCTACTGG
>CAYSMJ010000012.1:0-8163 GCA_964432075.1 uncultured Caulobacterales bacterium
AGCGGCTGATGGCAGAGAAACCAAAACGATTTGCAATTCGAGTGAAAACCTCATTTGCAGCCGATTGTATTTTATGACTGCCGTTCAGCTGCATCTGGGCTGCGCGGTAAGCAAAATATTCCGAAGCGCGCATATCGACCGCGTCAATGCCAAAACGGGGTTGAAACTCAGCGATCCGTTTCTCAACCTGTCGAATAATCGATTTTGCGTCACGATTGGGTGCGGCAAAACCAACTATCATAAGCTGTTGCGAACCGTCTGTACGGTGAAGCATAATCTCAAGTTTCAGTGCAGCTTTTCCGCATTTTTCAAGCTGTATACAGATAGTTTTTACAAGGATGGAAATGGCTTGCAGCAACATTTCGCCGGAAATAATAGGATCGGAAAATTTATGCCTTTTGACAAAAGGTGATGGCGGAGGCGTCTTTTCGTAACCTGTCCTGCTTTGTCCAAAAATCTGATCAAGAAGGGTAATAAAGTCAGGCCCGAAACGTCTGGCAAGAGATGCACGGTCAATTGATATCACCTCCTTGATTGTCCGCAGACCCAGACGCCTGAGGGTGGCAATAATCTCGCGCTCAATTGGCAGGCAATCGACTGGCAGTTTCTGCAAGACTATTTCATGAAATATACTTGGAAGTACAAAAACAGGCAAATTGTTTGAGCCCCTGAGCAACTGTTCATAAGGGCGACGATATTGAGCAAGACAAAGGGCAGCAAGATAGTTGTTTGCAATTGCAATTTGTGGCCGAAGGGATTTGCCGCATAGCGCTTCGTAAAGCTGCATGGCCATCTTTTCTTCGCTATCAAATAGATGGCTTACGCCTGATATATCGAGATAGAATCGATAATCTGTATTGTGTGTAAATGTTGGAAGTTGCAGGGAGGGGGCTGGCGCAAAACGTTCCAGCCATCGGCACAGTCCGGCCGCATAACGGTTGTCATGGTCTGGCTTATGGGAAAACGTATTCAGGTCAGGCCGAATGGCACGCGCATCAGTAATCGTCATGCCAGCAGCAAGTCCCGCCTGTTCAGCGGCTTTATTGAGGTAAAGAAGATTTATGGTATGGCCCGTCTGTGACGTAATGGCACCGGGGTGTGTCTCATCCACCTGTCTAAGACGGATAAGCCGTTCCATCGGTAGTCGCTGCAAACCAATCGCCAAAACCCGGCTGCATGGACGATTAGTCTCGTAAGGTTTGCCGGGTGGTTGAGAGCAGGTATGGCGGAATCGCCGGGACAGATGCGAAGGCGCGCTTGCGGCCTGATTACTGAAATCTGCAGGATCAGCGGCCAGCGGGTAATGTTTCATAAATCGCTCTATACTGATGAGTTTCAGCCGAAAGTTCGCGGCTATAGCAAACTGCCCAGCGGCCATTTTCTCCCGATTTGTTCTTAATTCTCTCCCATGTAAACAGGACAAAATCCCGGTCCGGGTGGTGGATGCACTCAAGCGGTGAAAAAGGTTGTGCCCGGCATGACCAGCGTGTTTCTGCAGCATGACAAGCCTGTCCATATGGTGTCAGGCAAAGCCCTGTTGTCTGGCCATGACCTGCGGCAAGTTGCAACCTTCGCCCTGCGGTCAGATCCGGGGTGCGGTCCAGGTCAAGGACAAGTACGGAAAAAGCACCGCTCCGGAGAATCTCCTCCGCACACCACAATCTGTCATGATGATTTGAAAGTGTGATAAAAGTGAGACCGCCAGGTGATACAAAATAACCGAATCGGTCCGGGCAGAGAATATATCTGCCACTATGGACCCAGATCACAGATTGTCTTTTTTCATTACCGGGTGTTTTTTCAGAGCAAAGATGATGACGTATGTAATAGAGGGCAAACACGGCCGCATCGGTTTTGGGCCAGGAAAGGTGCTGATGATTTCCGGCATGCGGGCTTGCGCTAAGGTAAGGCGGAATTGTCTGTACTTCGTGAAGCCGGTTTGGCTTCAACGGAATGTGCGTGAAAAAAACTGCAGCTGGCATCATTTTTCCGATTGGCTGAGACATATGTTCATGATATGTTCTGATCAATCGCGGAGTCAAGAATGTTTTTTCGCAAAAGTTCAGGGAGGGCTTATACCTTGTGTTATGAACCGAAGGAGCGTGGTCTTGCCTGACCCGGATGGATTGGTGACGATGAGTGGCTGGATGCTCTATGGCCTGTTGTTTGCCTTGCCATTCGTGCAGGAAGATGCCGCCGTATTTGGGGCTGCCGCGGCCTCTGTGAGCCATCCTTCCGACGTCATGATGATATTTGCGGTTGTTTTCCTTGGTCTGTGTTGCAGCGATGTGTGGAAATACTGGCTTGGTTGGGCTGCGACCGGTCACCGCTGGGCCATGCGGTTTACATCGGATCCAAGGGTTGAAAAAGCCGGGCGGCTCGTCATGGCCCATCTTGGCCAGACACTTGTGACGGCACGTTTTGTCCCTGGCACCCGGATCCCCACTTATATTGCCTGTGGATTTTTCCGGATTTCCTACTGGGGTTTTTGCCTGTGGGTGGGTGCAACGGCTATGCTTTATATCGGCAGTGTTTTTCTGCTTGTGCATTTGCTCGGAGAGATTGCCAGTGAACGGGCGGCATTCTGGTTTCCGGTTCTGGCTTTGAGTGCGCTGCTTTTAGCTTTTGGCCTGCGCTATTTACGGGGCTGGTGGCGGCATCGTCGTCATGTGCATGAAGCGGGGCAAAACGTCACCTCGACGCGGCCCAGTCCTCCTTCAATGGATTAGGAGACAGACAACATCATTATCGCATAAAAATCTTTTTGATATACGAAACCTTATTGCCGCAAGTCGGCGCCGGGCACTTGTATGCTCGTAACCACAGGATGGAGCCTCATGGACTTTGCCCTTACCGATGACCAGGCCGCCATACAGGATATGGCGCGTCGTTTTGCCGAGGATGAACTTGCTCCCTATGCGGAGCGTTGGGATGAAGAAAAGGAGTTTCCGGTTGAAACGATCCGACAAGCGGCGGAGCTTGGTTTTGGGTCAATTTATTGTCAGGAAGATATCGGCGGTTCCGGACTTGGGCGGCTTGAGGCCGCTCTGATTTTTGAAGCTCTGTCCGAGGGCTGCATATCAACTGCCGCCTATATATCAATACATAATATGGTTGCGTGGATGGTTGACCGGTTTGGCAATGATGCGTTGCGGGAAAAATTCGGCGCCCGGCTGACCTGTGCCGAAATCCTTGGTTCCTACTGTCTGACGGAGCCAGGCTCCGGGTCCGACGCGGCGGCCTTGAAAACCAGAGCTGTTCGCGATGGTAATAACTATGTTCTGAACGGATCGAAGGCTTTTATATCCGGTGCCGGGACAACCGATTTTTATATCGTCATGGCCCGAACGGGCGGTGACGGCCCAGGCGGGATTTCCGCGATTGTCGTGGAAAAGGATACGCCCGGGCTCAGTTTTGGTGGCCAGGAACGCAAGATGGGCTGGAATTCCCAGCCGACGGCGATCGTCAATCTTGAAGATTGCCGGGTGCCGGTGTCAAACCGGATCGGTGACGAAGGCGAGGGATTTAAATTCGCCATGATGGGCCTTGATGGCGGGCGGCTCAATATCGCTGCCTGCTCGCTTGGCGCTGCTAACAGAGCGCTCAGGCTTGCCCTTGATTACGCCAATGATCGAAAGGCATTCGGGAAACGCCTCAACGAACAGCAGGCACTGCAGTTCAAGCTTGCCGATATGGCAACCGATCTTGAGGCATGCCGCCTTTTTCTCTACCAGGCAGCATGGAAGCTTGATCACAAAACACCCGATGCAACGCGCTTCTGCGCTATGGCGAAACGGATGGTGACTGATAAAGGATTTGAGATTGTCAATGAGGCGCTTCAGATCCATGGTGGGTACGGATATTTGCGCGACTACCCTCTGGAGCGTATGTTGCGCGATGTCCGTGTTCACCAGATACTGGAAGGCACAAACGAGATCATGCGTCTTATCGTTGCGCGCGACCTGTTAAAGCCATATCAGGTGTGATCAGGTTAAAGGCTTGATGTCGACGATGTGGAGGCAGAGGAATAATGGGCGAAGATTCTGAGATCCGATTTGAACGGCAAGGCGTCTGGGGGCATATCATTCTCGACAGGCCTTCTGCGCTCAATGCGCTGACACGACCCATGGTGATTGCCATGCGGTCAAAGCTGAACGAATGGGCAGGTGATGATCAGGTTGCGGCCGTTCTTGTCAGTGGTGCCGGTGAGAAAGGGTTTTGTGCCGGCGGCGATATTCGCTGGCTGCACGATATAGCAAAGACCGATCACCGCGAAGCGATGAGCTTTTTCCGGGAGGAATACCGCAACAATCACGCTATTTTCCATTATCCCAAACCCTATATCAGCCTGATTGATGGTATCACTATGGGCGGCGGGGTAGGTGTTTCCGTACACGGCGACTTTCGCGTCGCCGGTGACCGCACCCTTTTTGCCATGCCGGAAACCGGAATCGGTCTGTTTCCTGATGTCGGGGGTAGTTATTTTCTGCCGCGGCTGGATAACGGGCTCGGGCTTTTTCTAGGGCTGAGCGGTGCGAAGCTGAAAGCCGCAGACTGTCTTTATACAGATATAGCTACCCACTATGTCCCAAGTGAATCCATCCCGGCGTTGACGCGAGCTCTTTTTACGCTCGACAAAAATGATGCGGGAAAGGTGGAAGTGATTGCGACCTGCCTTGGGGAGCATGCAGGCGACCCGGGGCTCGCGCCGCTTGCCGAAATGAGTGAGGAGATCAGTCAGTATTTCGGAAACCCGACAAGCCTCGGTTCACTCATGCGTCAGCTTGCCGAAGCACCCTCAGAAACAAGCCGACAGTGGCATTCGACCCTGACCGGAATGTCCCCGACATCAATGTGCCTGACGTTTGAACAGTTAGCCCGTGGGGCTAATCTCGAATTTGACGAGGCGATGCGTATGGAATATCGCATAGTCTCCCGGGTGTTGAAGGGCCATGACTTTTTTGAAGGCGTCCGGGCGCTGATTATCGATAAGGATAAGGCTGCGAAATGGTCGCCATCCTCAATTGAGGAGGTTTCGGATGATGCGATCCGCACCTATTTTGAGCCGCTTGACCAGGAGCTTGACTTTCCCGCGCCATAATCAAAATGGGAACAGAATGTCATATAGTTGCTGGCCATAACGCGGTTGCTGCATGTCGGTAAGCTGACCGCGACCACCATAAGAAATCCGCGCTTCTGCAATCTGAACATGATTTACGGTATTGGCGTTGGTGATGTCCTCGGGCCGAATTATGCCGGTGACGGTCAGCTCACGGACTTCGAAATTGACTCTGACCTCCTGTCGCCCTGCAATCAGAAGGTTTCCGTTTGGCAGAACATCGGTGACAATCGCTGCAACGCGCAGCCGAACTTCTTCCTGGCGATCGACCCGGCCTTCCCCGCGAGACGATGACTGCGAAGATAGGTCAACAAGATCGTCAGCCTCTGCCCCGTCCGGTAACAGATCGATCAGCCTTTGTTCAAGCCCGCCAAAAGCCGGGAGGGCAGCTTGTTCGCCATTATTCCGGGTTCTTTCGGTTGCATTATCAAGTCGGGCCCGATCATCGATATCAATCAGAACAGTGACGATATCTCCAGTTGTTTGTGCGCGTTGATCCTTGAAAAAAGAGCGCCGCCCCGGATTCCATAAGGAATTCGGGTGGCTTGCCGGCTGAACGGTTGATGGCATGGGTAACTGCACAGTGCGGCCATTATGGAGCGTGGCCGGATTTTCGGTTGGGCTCAATGGTGGTGTCTCGCCAATCGATTTGAGCCGCGAAATCGAGGAACACGCCGACAGGCCGATAGCAAGCAGGGCAAGCGTTGAACACAGACGCACTGTGGTATCGATTTGATTTTTCATTGGACAATCGCCTCGTCTTGTCCTGTGACCCGGGCCTTGATTGTTCGCCGTTCTTCGCCGATACGCACAGCGACGAGATCACCCAATTTTGCACTTTCCACCGCGATTCCGCGGCTGGAAATCCGAAGTCCGTGTTTGACATAAATAAGCGAAACCGAGGCCCCACGTTCTATCAGTGTCGGGAATTCTATGTCTTGTCGTCCGATGATGCTCCCGGCGGGAAGGTTGCGCCTTGCGATCGCCCCGTCAATATCATCCCACCGGATCAGATTGAAACTGTGTTGCGGTAAATCACGATTTTCCCAGCGTATTGTCGGTGCGGAAATTACATCACCGGTCTGAATGGCTTTCGTTATTACAGGAACGCGTTTTGCAACTGAAGCGCAGCCATTTAGCCGAAGGGTCTGTCCGTGTGCCAAAGGTATCGCAGTGACTGTAAAATGGCACGTGTCAGGATCATAATTTACATTGCTAATCGTATATTGCGTAGAGAGTTTCTTGAGATCGGATTGTGAAAGCGGTCGATCAAATTCGATTTTTGCGCCCGGTGGAAGGTCAGACGATTGAAGCTTTTCACGAAAAGTCTGTAGCCGAGAGGGATTGTCAGACGATTGCGATCTTTGTACGTTGGAAACGGGGTTAATCTCGGCAACACCGAGACCGATTTGGGCAACAGCTCTGCTATAGGCTGGGACCAGCACAAGGGATACCAAAACTGAAATTCTAAAAATAGTCCGTATCATTTCTATTTACCGTTGAAGGTTTGCATTGGTCGCAAGAATTTCATCTGATGCCTCAATCACGCGTGCATTCATTTCATAGGCGCGTTGCGCGGCAATCAGTGTGGTTATTTCCTGGACCGGATCGACGTTTGAGGTTTCGACAAAACCCTGCAACATCGTGCCAAAGCCGGGGTCGCCCGGTTGGCCAAGCAGCGGTTGGCCTGAAGCTTCGGTTTCTATGAACAGATTGCCGCCAAGGGCTTCCAGCCCGGCCTCATTCAGAAAGGTTACAAGGTCAAGCCGCCCAAGATCGCGTAAGGTGGTTTCCCCGGGAATTCTGGCCTGAACAATGCCGTCATCGGAAATGACCACGCCTGTTGAGGCTTCGGGAATTTGAATATTGGGGAGCACCCGGTTACCATCACCAGTAACCAGTTCGCCGGTTGGGGAGACTGCAAAATTCCCTGCCCGCGTATAGCCGTCTATGCCGTCGGGAAGTTCAATGCGAAAATAACCGCGACCAGAGATGGCGAGGTCGAATGGATTGCCGGTTTCGCTCACATTGCCCTGTTCGAGAATCCGGTAGATTGAACCAGTGCGAACTCCCGTGCCGATCTGAATACCTGTTGGGTCTATCGTCCCGGTACGTTCATCAATTGCGCCGGCCCGCTCAATTGTTTGGTAGAGAAGGTCCTGAAATTCAGCTCGCTGACGTTTATATCCAACGGTATTGAGGTTGGCGATATTGTTTGAGATGACTTCGACATTTCGTTGCTGGGCAAGCATACCTGTTGCAGCAATATTGAGGGATTTCAAGGCAGGTCTCCCGTTATTTAATTTGTTTCAGTAAACTGATTGATCGCATTTCGGGTCAAGTCTGAACGCGTTTCAATCAGCTGTGCGGCCTGGCTGTAAGCCCGTGAAATTGCGATCAGGTCGGTCATGGCTGTAATCGGGACGACATTGCCCTGTTCAAGAAACCCATGGCGTATCGTGACAGACGGAAGGGGTTGTATGGTCCCGGCCGGGGCAAACAGATTCTGCCCTGTCCGCGAAAGGGCCGAAGTGTCCTCAACACCAAATACCCCGAGAACACCAACCGTCTGGCCGTCCTGCTGGAGTGTACCATCGGCCCCAACTGTCAGAAGCCCGCGCTCCGGGTCCAGCACCAGCGGCGTCTGGCCTTGATCAAGAACACGAAAACCATCTCGTGTCACCAAAAACCCGTCCGGGGCAAGGCTGAAATGCCCGTCACGAGCCAGCCTGATACCGGCCGGTGTTTCGACAGCAAAAAAGCCGTCGCCGCTTATTGCAAAATCAAAGTCCGCAAGTGTCCGCGTTAGGGCGCCCTGTGAGAAATCCGTACTCACCCTGTGATCAGTCACAAAGGATGCCCCTGAGTGAGAACCCGCGTTGAAACGATCAGACTCAAGAAGGAATTCTGCAAATAGCGGATTTTGCGCCTTGAAACCCGTGGTGGTCTGATTGGCGAGGTTGTTTGCGGTCACCTCGAGCGCTCTGGCAAGCGTGATCTGGCGGGAAAGCCCGATGACCGTACTGTTATCCATGGAAACTACC
>CAYSMJ010000012.1:8173-31361 GCA_964432075.1 uncultured Caulobacterales bacterium
CGATACTCACATTCACATTCGACCAGACCGGATAACCGGCTCTCGCAATCCCTTTATGCAAAGGGTGTGCCGAAAAAAAATGCAATAAAATCAGTTTCCTGTAAGGCTAACACCGCCATACCGGCAGGATTTGCCGGGCAACAATTTCCAGGTAACCATAAGTTAAGCGCGATTGCCTACATCTGATATCAAAGCCCGTACGCTGCTGAAATGGTGCCACCCTTGCTGCGTTAAGGCGGAGGTGAAAACAGCACAAGATGGAAACCCGATGATGCCGGTCAGCGATTTAGCGCAATCTCATGGCGGGCCTGTACGTGTGCACACACCGGGCAAATATATCGTCATTTTTGGCGCCCTGCCTCTTCTTGTTTTGCTGATCGTCGCAGCGCTGACCGTATTCTACGAATTCAGATATGTGTCGGCCTTTACGTATCGCCAGGCGCAAAATGCCAATGGCGAGATCGTCACCTATTATCCCTTACCGGAGATTTTGGTCGATCTCCGCCCAGACATCGACGGTCGGCGTGCCTTTCTCAAGGCAAAACCTTCAATTGAACTTGACCGCGGGGATCCGGCAATACGCCGGACAATCGACAACACCCGTCCGGTTTTGATGGAACAGCTCACCCTTTATCTGCGGGCGATGGATCCTTCGGCATTCTCAACTGCCGAGGGCCTCGACCGGATCAAACAGGCTTTGGTCACAAGGATCAATCTGGTTCTAGACGAGGATTGGGCCAGGGACGTCGTTCTTGAAGATTTGGTCATTCAATAGGGGGCGCTATCATGAACTATATTGATCCGGTAACCGGTATTGCGAGTGAGGAGATCGCCTGGTCTGAAGCCGATGGAGCCGACTTTTCAGATGTGTTTCCGTTCGGGGAGGAACATGAAATCCGCCGCACCGGCATTTGGGCAATTATCGGCTCCTCGCTCGTATCACACCCCTATTTGTCAAGCTTTGAACTGGTAGCAGAACGTATCCCCGATCTTTTCACCCGCACTTTGCGAAAAATCTCCAATGATTCCGTCGAAGTCGCCATTAATTCGGTCGATGCCATACGCTTTGGCGACTATTTGGAAACAATTGGGGAGAGCGCTGTGATCGGAATGCTCAATTCCCCATCTATCGGTGGGTCGGTGCTTCTTCGTGCTGATCCTGTGTTTGTAAGCGGCATTGTAGATCTTTTGTTGGGCGGAAATCGTGGTGGTAATCCGGCGCATGATCGTCAGTTTACGGCCATTGAAATCGGACTCGTACGCCATGTCCTTGAGAAGCTGGCAGTTGCCTTATCAAGCGCGTTTTCGGGAATTCTGAACGAACCCTTTTCGCTTGCGCGCCTTGAGACCAAGGCGCGGTTCGCAGCAATTGCAGAAACCGTATCGGTTTGCGGCTTGGTAAAACTTCCGGTTACGATCGGTGATAGCAAGGGCATGCTTCACCTGCTCATGCCGTTCTCAGCTCTTGAAACAGTACAGGATCAGTTGGATCAGGTGTTCTGCCACGAGACCCTGTCCCAGAATGATCGATGGCGGCTCGCCCTGGAAGGCCGACTGCATGAGACACAGGTCTCAATTCGGTG
Organism: uncultured Caulobacterales bacterium; assembly: GCA_964432075.1. GTDB lineage: Bacteria > Pseudomonadota > Alphaproteobacteria > Caulobacterales > Parvularculaceae > CALLPQ01. The sequence continues at coordinate 9,757 of CAYSMJ010000012.1, forward strand.
TGTCATCGGAGAAAAAATCGTGACCTTGCAAGAAATAGATCAGCTAACGGAAGGAGAAATTGTTGAATTTGGCGGCCAGCTTGATCAGTCTGTTCCCTTATGTGTTGGTAAACAGATGGTGGCGACTGGCCTTGTGGGGCGGAATGGTGATCGTCTGGCAGTTCAGGTAAGACACCAGCCGTCGAACATATCGGGGTCCTGGGAGCACGGTCGATGACAGTGTCTCTCGGAATTGAACTTCTCCTGATCGCTTTGCTTGGTATTGCGATCTGGGCAGCAGTGCGGCTGCAGGCGAAGCTTAGTCTTTTGCGATGTGAACAGACGGCTTTGATGGACAAGATCAATCAGTTTGATGCGGCCGCACAGCGTGCGGAGAAAACGCTCGACGGGTTGCAAACCCATCGATATGACATTGCATCCGGGCTCTCCGGAGAGCTGGCCGAAGCCCAATCCATGATCAATGAACTGTCTATTATGGTGCATGCTGCTAATTCGGTTGGGGATACTCTTGATGCCAAACTTGCTAATGGGCGGCAGGCTGTCTCCGATGATGCGGTATTGATGCGTCGGTCGGCATGAAGATGGCTAGCAGCAAGATGCTCCGGAATCCTGATCCGGCCATGCCAAGACTCAGTGTCTTGCTTCTTTTTGCCGGGCTGGGGGGGATTTTTCTTGCAATAAAACTGTTTGGATTATCGCTAACACTATCGGGAAGTGAGGCATCGACGCTTTTTCCGCATACGGCCCCAAAATCTGAGAACCCGAAAAGAGCTGCCATTGTAGGCCTTGAAACGCAGGCCGCGGCGCCAGCCACGCCCATTGAAAATGCCACAATAACCGGCCCCTATGCGCGGCAATCGCGGGCCAATGACAGCACGCAGAAGCTCCTGGAACGTTTAAAGCTTCGGCGTCAGAAACTAGATGAACGCGAAGCCGCTCTTAATGCGCGGGAAAAAATCCTGGAAGCCCAGGCAGGGCAGGTTGCCGATGGTCTCATTCGGTTGCGTCAGGAGCGGGCGCGGCTTGAGATGATCCAGCAGTCATTCAATGAAACACAAACCCAAAATCTGGAAGCGGTTGTCTCCGCCTATGAACGGATGAAACCGCGCGATGCAGCCGAGGTTTTCGACATTATGGACGATGCCTTGCTTTTCCGCGTCGCGATGCGGCTGCGTTCTCAGGCGCTTTCCGGGATCATGGCGGAAATGTCCCCGGAGCGGGCCCGGCATTTGACGACGCTTCTGGCTGAGAAACAGGCTGGTACAGAGGTGGCCCAATGAGGCTAATTTTTGGTTTCATTATAGTGATGACTATAGGGTTTCAGGGGATGGGCGTTTCCGCCCAAGCGCCCTTCTTTATGGTAGACCCTGATCTTCTCGGTACTGTAACCACAAAACCCGTATTTGAGGAAACGCAGGGTCTCCGTGCGCAAGCGCCAAAGCACTGGCCCTTTGCACTGCCAAGACGTAAGCCGGAGCCGGGTGCTTTTGAAATCGTTCCGGATTTGCCTCTGGGGCGCACTGCCCGGTCAGAGTTGACAAGGACTGCATTTCTCAACCTGAAAAGAAACCTTATGCAGCGGTGGCCGGTTGCCTTGCGTGGCGCTGCATTTATTAAAGAACAGGGCACCCTGCGGCACGATAACGACCGCGTCGTCCGAGAGAAAGCAGCAGGGTTTGGATCAACATTATTCCAGTTTTATCTGGCCCATGGTCTGTACCCCGAAGCGCTAGCGATACTTCCCTATGGGACTGATGCTTACTCGGAAATTGATGATGCTGAGGACCGAGCCGCCATACTTGTGGCGCTTTTCGGTGCCGGACGTTACGCCGAGATTGCCGCCATGGGAGATAGCACGCCCGAAGTGGCTAATACCCCTTACGCTGCGGCAGCGCTGACAGCGCTTGGTCGGTACCAAGCAGCGGACCAGCGGTTTCAGGAGAATGACCAGCGTGCCCCGGTCTTTTTTGCAGAGGAAATCTGTCTATGGAAAGCCGAAACTCGGTTGATGCTGGAAAAAGACCCTATGCCTTCCAACTGCCCGCAGGGCCAAGCCCCGTCAGGGGTGCGGGAATTTGTCGTCGCTGGCGAGGCCGTTCGCGCACAGCCCCAGGCGATGACAGATGAGATGGAGCTGAACGCTGATGACAAAAGCCCTGCATTGGCGCGTGTCCGAATCTTGTCCTTGAGGAAACGATTTGATCTGGGGACAATGCCAGCGGGTAAAATAGCCTATCTGCTTGCGGACCTGATCAGTCAATACCCGGCCTCGATGGTGGCGCGTGATGGTCTTTCTCTTTATGCAGACGTTACGGCTTTCGATGGAAATTTTGCTGCATCTCTCAATGCGAGCCGCAGGCTGATGGTTTACTATCCAGCCAGTGATGCTGCCAAAAGGGCTGTCGAACTCGGTCGGAAGACGCTCGACCAGCTGTTGCGCTCGCAGGATACAATGCCTGCATTCGAACTGGCAGCGTTGGTTTATGAAAATATCGACTGGCTGGAGCCGGGGGGTGGGGGCGATGCGCAAATCAGGATACTCGCATCGCGTCTTGTTGATCTTGATCTGATTCGCGAAGCGACAGAACTTCTCGATCACCAGATCAGTCACAGGCTGACCGGTGCTGAGCGCGCTGAACGTGCGGTGCACCTTGCCGCGCTTTATCTTGAAGACAAGCGCGAAAAAGATGCCTTACGGATACTGAACGATACGCGTCAAACAGGGCTTGGGCCAGCTGTGCAACAGGCGCGGCGCCATGTTGAGGCAAGAGCGCTATGGGCGCTCGGCAAACATGACCAGGCGCTTGCCCGGCTTGAGGTGGCTGACGAGATCGCTCTGCCTTCGCAAACCTTGCTTTTGCGCGCAAGAATTCAATTTGACACGGGGAATGCGCAAGCGGCTTTCCCCACTTTATACCGGCAGGCCTTACGCCAATTGCAAAATCGCGATCGCTCACGCGAGGCAGAGATTGATATCGCCATGGCTTTTGCCGCTGCGATGGCATCCGATAACACGACAGAGGCGGCTCAGTTGGCGCAATTTACAAACGAGTTATGGCCATCTTCGGATCTTTCCCGTCTGCTTCAAAGTTTCCAGTATACCGGCGAGGATGGTGCGGTTCCGGTTGATTTTGTCAGCGCCTTTTCGCAGTGGATGGCAGGAAAACAGGCCAGTATCGAAGCCGATACTGGCCCTGATGAAATTTGACGGGCGCCCGGTATCGGGGTGCGAATCTGACGTTTCGCACCCCTGTGCGTTTTTCTGTTGGATCACCTTATCCAGCCATTTGAGTGAGAGTGCGGTCGTTAAACGTTCAACTGTATGGACTCAAATGTCTGGGTCGATCCACTAGGCGGTCATTGCCCGGAGCATCCATGCGGTTTTTTCGTGGGTCTGGATCCGCACAGCGATAAGGTCTGCGGTTGCGACATCACCTGCGTCCTCGGCGGCAGAAAGTGACTCTCTTGCCCGGCGGATCAGGGTTTCGTGATCGTCCAGCAGGATTTTGACCATATCCGCAGCCGCTGGCGGTGTGTCCGGTGCCGGTTCAATTGTCGAGGCATCCGCAAGAGTCCGGCCACTGCCTGGTGCAAAAGCACCAAGCGCGCGTATCCGCTCTGCAATTTCGTCAAGCGCCATCCACATTTCGTTATATTGTGTCTCAAACATCGTGTGCAGCGTGTTGAAATGCATGCCGGTCACATTCCAGTGAAAGCCATGCGTTTTCATGTATACTTCATAGGTATCGCCAAGAAGGGTCTTCAGGCCGTCTGCGATGGCCAGCCGGCTGTTGCCGTCAAGACCGGTATTGATGTCCGTCATAATCGAGTGTCCTTTGATTTGCCTTTTTCAAAGATAAGGAGGGTGAAGGGATTGTTCAAATTGATAATCAATATCTTCGCCATCGTTTGGGTCGATAGCACGATCCAAAGGCGTGCGCACTTACCCTGTCGTTCCCTCACAGAAGCGGGCAATACGATGACCGGCTTCGGTCAGCTCTTCCGCGCTCGTTGCAATTGAAATCCTGACATAGCCCTCTGCGCCAAAGGCTGTGCCGGGAACAAGCGCAACCCGTTCTTCCTCCAGCAAAGCTTCAGCGAAAGCGATATCGCTCTGGAGACGCCGTCCGCCGGGACTAATGCGGCCGAGTAATGCAGTGCAATCGGCAAATACATAGAGCGCCCCATCGGGAAGCGTGGCGCTGATGCCGGGCGCAGTATTCAGCGCATCAACAATAAGCGTGCGCCTCTCGCGGAAGGCGCGGCGCCATTCCTCAAGAAAGCCCCTTTCTCCGGATAATGCTGCTGCCGCAGCCCACTGACTGATCGAGCAGGGGTTTGATGTGGATTGTGACATGACTTTAGCCATTGCCTTGATAAGGTCGGTCGGCCCCGCGGCAAAGCCGATACGCCAGCCGGTCATGGCATAGCCTTTTGATACGCCATTCATGGTTAGTGTACGATTTATAAGATCCGGATTAGCCTTGGCGAAGCTGATGTAGAAATCATCATTATACAGGATATATTCGTAAATTTCATCGCTCAGTACCATCATTGACGGATGCGCACGCACGACCTTGCCTATAGCGACCAGGTCATCTGTGCTGAGCACGCTGCCGGTTGGATTGTTTGGCGAATTCAGGATCAGCCATTTTGTCCGCGCAGACATTGCTGCGGCCAGGTCTTCGGCATTAAGTCGAAACCCGGTTTCGGCCCGTGTCGGCACTGCCACTGGTGTCGCACCAAACAGCCGGACAATGTCGGGGTAGGAGACCCAATAGGGAGCAGGAATGATGACTTCGTCACCGGCATCAAGTGTTGCGGCCATGGCATTGAAGATGATTGCCTTGCCGCCTGGCGCAACGCTGATGCTGTCGGGGGTGTATTGAAGGTGATTGTCACGCCTGAACTTTTCACAGATTGCAGCTTTAAGGTCGGGGGTCCCATCGACGGCGGTATAGCGTGTCTTGCCCATGGAAATCGCCTCAATACCCGCGCGCTGGATCGCAGGGGGGGTGTCGAAATCAGGCTCGCCTGCGCTAAGACTGATAACATCCTCACCAGCAGCGCGCAGGGTTTCCGCTCGCTGGGTCATAACCAGCGTGGGCGATGGCTTGATTCCAAGGACCCGTTTCGAAAGGGCGATTGCCATGCTTCAAGGTTCCATCAATGCGGGATCGGGTGATCGCAATGGTGCATTGCAAAATAGGGATCGTCAAAAAAAAACTCCGTTTAAGGCTTAAAAATTTTCCATCTTGACAGCGCGGCAATTAACGATGCTGTGCACTGATATTGCTCAGACACCACATGCGATTAATTTCATAACATAATGAATTAAATAGGATAAATATGTTTTTTATGTGAGGATTTTTGCCGTTGCGAAGAGATTGTTCAGGGTAACGAAAACCTGTTTGACGATTGTCGCCATTGTGATTTCATAATGCTCGTTTTCGATGAGGACATGCGATGAACCCTAGCGACCTGCACCTAAGCGAACATGGCCGCGACGCCGAACCACTCGCCATGGACACCGAACCGCCGGGAAAATCTGTGCATCCGGCCCGTGAGTTTGGTCCTGATCGCCCGCCAGTTCCTACCTGTGGAGAACGCGCACGGGTCGATATGGAGAGAGCGGTTCTTCTCCTTCGTGGATTACCGCTCGCTTCCGTCGCGGGCACCATCAATGCAATCTTTGCGGCCATTGTCGGCTGGGCAACGATTTCCCACGCTGTTCTGATCGGATGGTTGGGTGCGGTTGTGCTGATCGCGCTTTGCCGTCTTGGAATCTGGCGGCAGGTGCGCAGGAAGCGGGCGTCAGCTGAAGCGTTGCTGAAATTTGAACGTCAATACATGATCCTGATGACGATCAATGGTGCAGTCTGGGGAATGCTGGCACCAATTTTTGCCGTTTACGGTGAGATCGGCCACGTTTTTCTGCCCTTTATTCTCGCAGGCATGACCGCGGCAGCCATCGTTTCCGCCGGGGCTGCCTGGCGGTGTGTTGCCGCTTTCAATGTGCCGGCCCTATTGCCCATGGCTGCCGCGTTCGCGATCTGGGGCGGTCCGGGGTCAGAGTTTATCGCGACTGCCATCATTATTTACGGCATGCTGACGATCGTACTTGCCATGCAGACCAATACAATGATCGACAGGGCGCTGGTGTTACGCCAGCGCAATGACGGTCTGACCCGGACCCTGAAGTCTGACCGCGAGGACCGGGATTTGCGTGTGAAACGGTTTACCCGGCTGGTGGAAGCCGACCCGGCCGTCACCATCATTTTCTCGCCCGGTGGCAAGATCACTTATGCCAGTGAGGCGGTCAGGGCAGTGACCGGGTGGTCGCCCGATGATCTTGTCGGGGCAACCACGCGCCAGTTTGTGCACGCCGATGATTTACCGGTATTTCAGTCAGTAGGAAGCAGCACCCTCGGGACTGTTGGCGACAGCCGGAAAATTGACCATGTCTGTTTTCGCGATGCGCAGGGCGGCTATGTTCCGATGACAGGTTATCTCATTAACCTGCTTTATGAAGCAGGTATTGAAGGCTTTGTTTTTAAGGCCATGCCGTATGCCGATAGGAGTTTTCAGCAGGTCCATGCGGCGTGACCGGGCCACGGGCGTGGGATGCAAAGTGGTTTTTGCCGTGGATTTTCGATATATTCGTGTTACCTGTGTACCGTCGTCTCAAAAAGCTGTGTCGTGTGATTGATTTCAACCTCGCCAGAAAGATAAGTGTGCCAGCTGGCTCAGGTCGGGTTTTGCTGTTTTTGTTTGGGCTCACGGCGCTGGGCGCGTGTAGTCATATCCCGCTGTCGTCAAAGTCGGATGTCGAGAGCGATCTTCAGGGGCTTGCGCTGGCTGAAATGAGCGCAAAAGCCGAGCAGCTGAAAGACATTGCCGATGAGCTGCGGGCTGAAAACGAAAAACTACGTCAGGTTATTACTGCCTTTGAGGCGCGTCAGCGACAAAATTTGGCGGAAGCGGACCGAAACGTTGAGGATGGTGCCATTGCGGCGGAGTCCATGCAGGCAGAGGATGAGCCGAAGATCGCGCTGAAGGTTCCGGTTGAGCCTAAAACGCCCGAAGCGGTGATTGTAGCGGGAGCCGAGGCGCTCGATACTGTCGAAGTGCCAGTGGAATCGACGCCCAGACTTGTGGAGCCTAGCTTTGTCGCCGTCGATGCCGTATTCGAGAATGAGGCGGCAGACGTCAATCTGGAAACCACGAGCCTGCTTTTTGGGGTTCATCTCGCTTCCTATCGCAACCCGGAAGATGCCGCGCTGAGATGGCGTGAGTTTCAGGAAAAGTATCCCGACCAGCTTGGACTTCTGGAGCCGCGTGTACAGTCGATCACAATCGCAGGTCGTGGCGAATATCACCGTTTGATTGTCGGGGGATTTGCCAGTCGTAGTAAAGCCGATGCCTTGTGTGAAAACCTTCGCATGGCAAAGCTATATTGCGAAGTCATGCCATTTTCCGGTTTGTCGCTGAGTGCTACGATTGCTGGTTAATTATGTTAAGTCGTATTTTCTGATGATGCCACGGATCTGATCATAGGATAATCCGAGACTTTGTGCTGCTTTCTTCTGGCTGCCGCGGTGCCTTTCAAGTGCTTTGCTGACAAGGGCCTTCTCGATCCCGTTCAGATGGGCGCGCAGGTCATGAACCAATTCGGGTTTGGTCCCGTGATCGTCATCGGGGCGGTGTTTATCGGGATCGACCGAATCGGATTGGGCTGGTGATTCTGGCGGAAATGGATCGATGATAAGGGTGTCGACCGGACCCGTCGCTTCAGACAGGCACCAGCGCACGACTGACCGTTGTACCGCGCTGCGCAGCTCTCGCACATTGCCCGGCCAGACATAAGCCATCATCATATTGATCACACTTGGGGAAAACCCTGCGAACAGGGACGCGGATTCATCGACCCCGCCGTCACGATCCGACAGCATGTCTTCAACTTCCGGCATGATTTGCTGGGCAAAATGGGCTGCCAGAAGCGGGATGTCTGCACGTCGTTTGCGAAGCGGTGGGACGGCGACGACTTCGAAAGCGAGGCGATCAAGAAGATCAGCCCGAAAATCTCCCTGGCTGGCAGCAGCACGAAGATTGGCATTTGTCGCGCCGATGACCCGCACATCCACCTCAAGCGTTGCGTCGCCCCCAACCCGCTCGAACTCGCCATATTCAACGACCCGCAAAAGCTTTTCCTGAATACGCGGTGTCGCTGTGCCGATCTCATCAAGAAAAAGCGTGCCGCCATCGGCGCGCTCAAACCGGCCGACATGGCGCTTGGTGGCCCCGGTAAAGGCGCCAGCCTCATGGCCAAAAAGTTCACTTTCGAGGAGCGTGTCGGTAAGCGAGGCACAATTGACCGTGACATAGGGTTTGTCCCAACGGCGCGAGAGAAAATGAAGCCGACTGGCAAACAGTTCCTTACCGGTTCCGCGCTCGCCCAACACAAGCGTCGGTCGATCAAGACCAGCAATTCGCGAAACATGGCCGAGCGCATCGAGAAAGGCCGGCGCTTCGCCAATCATATCCTGAAGCGTTCGATTCATAGGTAAATCATACCAGTTTTTGTGAGTTAAAAATACCATTTAATGGTATATTTTGCGCCAAACAGTTTTGGAGAAATCTGGGTTCATAAAATTATCGTTTAATTTCAACGTCTAATGGGCGTGCGAAAAAACTGGCACGGTTCTGGCACAGAACGAAACATCGTTAATTCATCCGGCCCGGCCGGAAGATCATAGAAAGGGACAACCATGCGTTATCGCCCATACGGAACCGACGATGATAATCGCTTTGAGCGGGTTATCTATTCGCGCCAGGGGATCTCCTGGGGCACGTTTTTCGTGGGGCTGATCATCGGCGCGATTCTGTTCTGAATCCGATCCTGACAAACCCATCAAATTTGAAGGAGTAAAAAAATGGGTGTATTTTCGCGGTTGAGTGACATCGTCAATTCAAATCTCAACGCCATGCTAGACCGGGCCGAAGACCCGCAAAAAATCGTCCGGCTGATCATTCAGGAAATGGAAGAGACGCTGGTGGAAGTGCGGACCCGGGCGGCCAGATCGATTGCCGAACGCAAGGATGTTGAGCGCAAAAAGGCTGAATTTGAAAAGCGGGTTGGCGACTGGGAGCAGAAGGCCGAGTTCGCGATTGAAAAGGGCCGTGAAGATCTGGCGCGTGGGGCGATTTCAGCGCGGCGGAAAGCCCAGGAGATGGTTGAATTGCTGGACCAGGAACGGGACGCAATTGCCCGTACCATGGAGAAAACCGGCGACGATCTTGAAAAACTTCAGACCAAACTGAAAGAGGCCAAGGCGAAACAAAGGTCGCTTGAGATGCGCCATGCCACTGCATTTGACGGGGCGAGGATCAACCGGATGGTGCATGATAACAAGATTGAGGACGCATTGGCCCGTTTTGATCGATATGAATCGCGTATCAGTGAACTGGAGGGGGAAGCGGAAAGCTGGTCGCTTGCCAAGCCAAAGACCCTGGAAGATGAGTTTGCCGACCTCGAATATGAGGACAAGGTTCATGACGAGCTTCAACGGTTGAAGCAGCGCATCGAAAATCGGCGGACAGGCTCGTCCTCGTCGTTTTAATCTGACGAAGAAAATACGGGAGAGGAGTTATTCATGGATGACGGATTAATTGCCGTTGCGGTTGTTGCCATTCTTTTTGTCGGGCTGCCGGCTACGATCATGCACTATATAACAGAATGGCGAAAATCGCGCAGTCTGAGTGCGGATGATGAGCGTCTGGTTGATGATTTATGGCGCACGGCCCAAAGACTGGAACGCAGGGTTGAGGCCCTGGAGGTGATCCTTGATCGCGAGGCACCGGAATGGCGCGAACAATATGGAGACCGCCCCAATGCATAATCCTTACAACAACTATCATGGTAGCGATGACTGGCGCAAGGACGAGGCGGACTATGCCGAATGGCGTCGTCGACGTCGCGAATATAATCGCGACGGCTATGCCTATCATGCCGGTGATCCGGGGCCCGGACCAAACATGTTCCGTCTGCGTCGTGATACAAATAATAAAATGCTCACCGGGGTGTGTGCTGGCATCGCACGGTTTTTCGGTTACCCGGTCGAATGGGTCCGACTCGGCTGGGTTGCCTTCTTTTTCATTTCGGGCGGTGGTGCTGTGTTTTTCTATATTGGTGCCAGCATTATCCTTCGTCCGGATCAGGACGCCTATCGAATGGCCTCCTCGCCTGAGGAAGAACGGTTCTGGAAGACATTTTCCTTGTGTCCCCAAGCGACTTTTTCTGAGTTGAAACACCGCTTCCGCGCGCTGGAAACACGCATTTCAAATATTGAATATATGGTGACATCAGACGAATACGGCCTGCGTAAGGCGTTTCGTGATCTTGAAAAGGGTCGCTGATGTCTGCCCCGACAAAGCTGGGAACCAATTATGGACGATGATGGCTTATCTTCGGATAAATACGCGCGGAAGCGTAACCGGACGATCCTGACACCGCAGAACCTTTCAGTTGCGCTGATGGTCGTGCAAACGCTGATCCTGATAACAAGCGCGCTGGTGATTTTTGAAGGTATACATACGATCAAGTCTCTGTCTGAGCAGGGTGAAACGGGTGGGTATGAGGCCATGCGTTTATGCATCCGAGCGCTGTTTTAACCAAATCAAGCCACACCGGTAAGTGGCTTGTCAGGCCCGGCGTCCTCCGCTTTAATGACGTTGAAGGTTTTGGCCTTCGAGCGAGGACGCAAAAAAAGATGACTGACCCATGCCCGCCAACAGCGCCGCGCAGGAGCGCCCAGACGAGGGGCGGGCCTCCCGGTACAGGGCCGAAACAGCGCGGTGCCCCGGCCGCCAAGCGAGCCCGGGCCGTACAGCCACCGCGGTTCGCTGCGCTCGATCTTGGTACCAATAATTGTCGACTCCTGATTGCAGCGCCTCGAGGGCGCGGATTTCGCATTGTTGATGCTTTTTCCCGCATTGTTCGGCTGGGGGAAAACCTGTCGAGCACCGGCGCGCTCAGCGCAGCGGCAATGGACCGAACCATCGAGGTGCTGAAAATCTGTCGGGACAAGATGATTGCCCGCGGGGTGACGGCATCGCGATCTGTCGCGACACAGGCCTGTCGCGGCGCGTCCAATGGGACGCAGTTTTTAGAGCGCGCTGCCAAGGAAGCGGGTATTCATCTTGAGGTCATCGGCCCCGGTGAAGAGGCCCGTCTGGCCATGGTGGGGTGTCAGGACCTTTTCGACCCCGAGGCCAGCGCAGCGCTTGTTTTTGATATTGGCGGCGGCTCGACAGAGTTGGCCTGGGCGACGCTGTCAAAAGTGCAGGGCAGCCTTCGGGCGCGCAGCGATATGGCGAACTGGTGTTCGTTTCCCTTTGGCGTTGTCAGCCTCGCCGAAGAATTCAATGGGCGCTCGCTGCCGAAACGTGCTTATCTTGATATTGCTGAACGGGTGGCTGAAACCCTGCAGGCGCAGGGCGATCCGGGAGGACTATTACCGGTCTTTCGTAGCGGGAATGCCCATCTGCTCGGTACGTCGGGGACAGTCACATCCATCGCCGGCGTCTACCTCGCCCTCGACCGCTACCGGCGCACCGCTGTTGATGGGATCTGGCTGACCCGGGAAACAATCGCGGATGTCAGCGACCGTCTGCTGTCCATGAGCTTTGAGCAGAGAGCCTCAGAACCCTGCATCGGCGAAGAGCGGGCGGACCTTGTCGTGTGTGGCTGCGCGATTCTCGACGGTATCATGAAAGTCTGGCCGACAGACCGGATCCGTGTTGCTGACCGCGGTCTGCGCGAAGGGATTTTGTCCGAGCTTGCACGCCAATCCTGAAACCGGCGTGTAACCTTGCCCGCATAACATCGGCAGATTTCCGAGGGATCAGCGGGGCTGGCCAGGCGGGCCCTGGCCTTCGGCGCCTGGAATGGGCAATTGACCGACACTGCCCAGCAATTGCTCCCAGAAGCTCAATTCCTTGCCGCGGGTTGGCGTTGCCCTCGAAACAAGACCAATCCGATTGCCATCATCAAGCTCGAATTCCTCGACCTCGTTGACTTTGCCCTCGTCATCAAAATGGAACGCCACAACCTTTCGGTTTCGCGTTGTTGGCTTGAGGAAGGCCCGGGTTTCATCGCGGGCCGAGAGATAATACCAGCTATTGGTGGTGAAGGTGCTGATGATCGACGGCTCACCATATTTGGCAATGACACTTTCCTTGGTGTCCAGGCCAATTTCTGCCTCAAGCGACTCCGTTCCGCGTTCCAGCACATAGCCATGGCTCGAACGCACGGAAACGCAGCCAGATGCAAGAATGCTGACCCCCAGCCAAAGCCCAAACGTCATGATGTAACGCCGTATCATATCATCGTCCTTATCTTTGAGCACTTGATAGCATTGCCTCCGACATTGATCAAAGCCAAAGCACGCCTTACCTACCGGGTCAGGACAGGAGGGCCCATGATCACATCGCTGTTTCGAAAAAGCCGGTTTCGCGAGCCAGCCCATTATCTTTTTCTCGCCGCAGTCGATCAGGCCCGTGACCCGGTCTTTTACGAGAAGATGGGTGTCCCGGACAGTTTTGACGGCCGCTTCGACATGATCGCCTTGCACGTCTATCTGGTGCTTCGAACCTTGAAGAATGACAATGGCACGAGCGGTGCGAAAGAGAATCAGGCTTTTGCCCAGCAATTGTTCGATACCATGTTCAGGAATTTTGACGACAATCTGCGCGAAATGGGCGTTGGGGATCTTTCCGTCGCGAAGAAAATCCGCCCTATGGCAGAAGCGTTCTACGGGCGAGCGAAAGCCTATGACGAGGCTCTGCGCGATATTGAAAACGCGCCGGGCGATCTCACACCCCTGGCGCTTGCGCTGACACGAAATGTTTTTGGCGACGACACCGAAAAACCGGGCCTCGAAGCCGAGCGCCTGGCGGCCTATGCATTTGCTTGCGATGCGGGGCTGCAGGAGCAGGGGACAGCAAAAATGAAATCGGGCAAGGTGATGTTGCCGACGCCGGCCGATTTCATTGCAACCGATGTAAAGGCTGCGGTCGCAACTTGATCTGGCGCAGTCAGCGTCCGGGAGGTCTTGATGGAACCCACACCATTGGAGTTTTCGTTGCCAGTTTCGGTTTCGTCCCTACCGGAAAACGGGCGCTTATTCACATTCAGTCTGGATGAACCAACATGTCAGGTCCTTGCAAAACGGTATGCGATTCCGGCCGTGGACAAATTCGAGGCCGATTTGACCGTCGTGCCGGTGACGGTCGGCGCGAGGGTGACAGGGAGAATCGACGCAAGGCTTGTCCGCGAGTGTGTTGCCAGTCTGGACCCACTCAATGAAGCCCTTGCAGAACCTGTCGACATAATTTTTGACCGCTCCCTCAATTCCGAAATCGCTGTGGAAGACATGAATCTTGAAACACTAGCAGCCGAGGGAAACCGGGAGCCTTTATCCGGCGACGAAATTGATATTGGCGAGCTGGCCATTCAACAGATTTCGCTCGCGATGGATCTGTTTCCAAGGCGCAAAGATGCCGTGTCACTCGCGGACCGCTATGGCGCTGACCGGTCAAGTTCGCCCTTCGATGCGTTGGCAGAGCTGAAAACCGGCGAGAAATCGTGATGAAACTTCGGCTTGCCACTGGATTTCCACCGCTGGCCCTTTCGGGTAGGACGCCGTACAAGCACCGTCGAAGCGCCGACGTCAGGTCACGCTCCGATAATCTGGAGATAGCCTTTTGAGCCCTGCCGAAATTTCTCCACGCGACATGATTTTGTCGATTGACGCCATGGGCGCCGACCATGGGCCACTTGCATTCGTGCAGGGCCTTGCGATAGCGCGGCGGCGTGGGCTTAAGGCTCGGGCGGTTGTTTTTGGGCGTGGCGCTGACATTAATGCGGCCTTTGATGAAGCCGGGACCACCGCCGATGCCCTCAGTGCCGAACTTCGCGAAACCAAAGCGGTCGTGACGATGGAGGACAAGCCGAGCCAGATTTTGCGGCACGGCCGCGATACGTCAATGTGGGAGGCAATCAACGCGGTTCAGTCTGGCCATGCCCACGGCATTGTCTCCGGTGGCAATACTGGTGCTCTTATGGCGGTTGCCCGGCGTCAGCTCAAAATGATCCCGTCCATTGACAGGCCCGCGATCACGGCCCTGTGGCCAACAAAAACCGGGCGAAGTGTGGTGCTCGATGTCGGGGCCAATGTTGATGCGGACCCCGATCAGCTTGTCCATTTTGCCGTGATGGGGGAAGCCTTTTTTCGGAGTTTGCATGGCAAAGTCCGGCCCTCGATTGGCCTTTTGAATGTGGGCGCTGAAGAATTGAAAGGTCATGGCCGGATCCGTGATGCTGCACGGATTTTGCGCGAGCGGCTGCCCGACCTTGATTTCCGGGGGTTTGTTGAGGGCAACGATATATCATCGGGTACAGTTGACGTTGTGGTGACGGACGGGTTCTCGGGCAATATTGCCATCAAAGCCGCCGAAGGGGCTGCCCGTCTTGTCGGGGGGTGGATGGGCGATGCGGTACGACAGTCCTGGCTGACAAGGCTTGGAGGCCTGTTTATGGCTGGCGAGTTGAAAGCCCTGAAGGAACGCATGAACCCATCCTCGGTCAATGGCGGCGTCTTTCTAGGGCTAAACGGGGTCGTCGTGAAAAGCCATGGTAGCGCGGATGCTGAGGGGATTGCCAGTGCCCTGATGATTGCCGAGAGCCTCGCCTGCCGCGCCCTGATCGCCGATGTGGCCGAACGGGTGGGCAACCTGGCAAGCCTCTCCGGGGAAGATACATCGCCCAAAAGGCCTGATGATGAAGCTTGCAAAAGAAAAGCGATCGCATGACGGTACGTTCTGTTGTTATTGGGTGTGGGCAATATTTACCCGAACGGGTTCTGACAAATGAAGAGCTTTCACAAACCTTAGAGACAAGCGACAGCTGGATTCGTGAACGGACCGGGATCCGTGAGCGAAGGATTGCGGCAGAAAGCGAACGCACCTCTGATCTGGGAGTCCACGCTGCGCGGGCTGCCCTGAACGATGCCGGGCTGGACGCGAACGAGATTGATCTGATTATTCTGGCAACAACAACCCCCGACCTGACGTTCCCGGCAACGGCTGCCATCATTCAGGACAAGCTGCAAATCAAACAATGCACGGCATTCGACGTGCAGGCTGTCTGCTCCGGATTTGTTTTCGCCCTTGCGACTGCGGACAAATTTCTTCGCACAGGTGATCACACGCGCGCCCTTGTCATCGGGGCGGAAACGTTTTCGAGGCTCCTCGATTGGGAAGACAGGGCCACGTGCGTTCTTTTTGGGGATGGTGCGGGCGCCTTTGTGGTTGAGGCCCGCCGCAATGAGGACAGGCGCGGTATTCTTGCCAGTGAGCTATGCACAGATGGTCGTTGTGTTGACCTTCTCTATGTCGATGGCGGTGTTTCGGCGACCCAGACCGTGGGCCATGTCCGGATGCAGGGGAACCGTGTTTTCCGGGAGGCGGTGAACCGGATTTCCGATGCGATGGTGGCGGTCTCGCGAAAGGCCGATATTGCAGTAAACGATATAAACTGGTTCGTCCCCCATCAGGCCAATGAACGGATCATCCATGGTGTTGTCAAAAAACTTGATTTGCGTTCCGATCAGGTTGTCTCGACGATTGCCACGCAGGGAAATACCTCAGCGGCCTCGATCCCGCTGGCCTATTGCGCGGCGAAATGTGATGGGCGGATCCAGCCCGGTGACATGGTGATGCTGGAGGCTCTTGGTGGCGGATTAACCTGGGGAGCGCTTTTGCTGCGTGCCTGAGCTGTGACCAGGGGGTAGAAAAGCAAGGTGATTTTGCCTGTAAAAGACCATTCAACAGGTTGATTTCGCCGTGTGTTTTCGTGTTTTGCGGTTGACCAATACCGGCATAAGCGCGACGATTATCAGGCTTGATTGGGAATTTTGTACATGACAGGGCGAACGGTCACAAGGGCCGACCTTACAGAAGCCGTTTATCGCGCCATCGGGATTTCGAGGAACGAATCCGCTGAATTTGTTGAACGGATCCTTGAAGAGATGTCTGCGGCTCTGGAACGGGGGGAGCAGGTCAAGATCTCTTCATTTGGCACGTTTTCAATCCGCCAAAAGGAGATGCGCATGGGCCGCAATCCAAAAACCGGTGAGGAAGTGCCGATCACACCGCGGCGTGTTGTGAGTTTCCGTGCATCTCACGTTCTCAAACAGGGTATCAATGAGACGCATCGGGACCGGGGGAACGGGCGGAATTCAGCGGATGAGGTCGACGTGCCAGGGGGAGGCCGACCGTAAACCTAGGGTCTATCTTGCAAACAGGAGTTGCGACAGTCTGTGGCGAAATCGGCCGAAGCCTTCCGGACGATCAGCGAAGCCTCGAAAGAGGTAGGCGTACCCCAACATGTGCTCCGCCACTGGGAAGACGTCTTCGGCAATATTCGTCCCATGCGTCGCGCTGGTGGCCGCCGGTATTATCGCCCGCTCGATATTGATCTGTTAAGAGGTGTGCGTGTTCTTCTGTATGATGAGCGCTACACGACCAAGGGCGTGCAAAAAATTTTCAAGGAAAATGGCGCGACGTATATCGCCGAATTAGGGCGGCGGGTCCATGCTGGCGACGATGTTGATCTGAGGCGCAATCTTGACGAACTCCGTAAAGCGGCCCCGCTTGATGGCAACTCTGCCGACGCGCATGAAACCGGGCTCGCTGCGGGTGATAGGGCCGCCTTTGCCGCCGAATCGGTTATCAATGATCTGATGCATTTGAAGGACAGTCTCCAAGGCCTTGCAGATCGTCTCGAAGCGCTCGCCGATGATCTTCATTCTGTCGGGCTTGGGTCGAAGGATCCGCCGTCATCTCGCGATGCAAAATGATTCTACCTGTCCGGTCACCTTGCGGTCGCAGACAAGGCCGTCTTTGAGATTTTTGGTCATAACCCTATGAATTCTGGCTCTCTTCAGTCTAAGGTCAGGCTTGATCAAAAATGAGTTGCGCGTGATGCGGGTCGGAATAGCGGGGTTGGGCACGGTCGGTGCCCGGGTTGCTGCCTTTTTCTTTGAGGAAGGGCACCGCTTCAATTCAGCGCCGTTTGAATTACGGGCTGTATCGGCGCGCGACCGTACAAAACCGCGTGATTTTCCTGTTGATCGTATTGCCTGGGAAGACAGTCCGGTTGCACTGGCGGCGCGCGACGACCTTGATGTGTTTGTTGAACTGATCGGCGGCGTTGATGGCGCTGCGCCCGATGCCATCAAAACCGCAATCGCATCCGGCAAACACGTTATTTCGGCAAACAAGGCCCTGCTCGCAACCCATGGGTTGACGCTCGCGGCCGCTGCGGACCTGGCGGGTGTTTCCTTTCTTTGCGAAGCCGCCATTGCCGGCAGTGTGCCGATTGTCTCGGTGCTGCGAAATCAGCTGGCGGCCTGCCATGTTTCGGCGCTGACAGGCATTTTGAACGGCACTTGCAATTACATGATTTCAGCCCTCGAGGCTGACGGCGGAGCGTATGAAACAGTGCTCTGCGAAGCGCAGCGCCTCGGTTTTGCGGAAGCTGACCCCCATCTTGATGTCAGCGGAATTGACGCAGCGCAAAAGCTCTGCTTGCTGACGACCATGGCAACGGGTCTTATCCCTCAGGTTAACTGGGACGCACCCGATGACCATGTCCTCGGCATAGAGCGGCTCTCCGCAGCAGATTTTCAGGCGGTGGCGGCGCTGGGTCGGCATATCCGGCTTGTCGGCCGGTTGGAGAACGATGCCGGGCGGGCGGCGCGGCTTGCCCTGGCGCCGATGGTCTTCGCCGCTGACCATCCGCTTGCCCGCGCCACAGGGCCGGACAATGCAATTCAGGTCGAGGCCACGCCGGTTGGTCAACTATTTCTGGCTGGCCCCGGAGCCGGCGCGGGCCCCACGGCGTCCGCCGTTGCGGGAGACCTGATCGCCCTCGCGGCGGGCGCTCGCCATCCCCTGTTCGGCCGACCTGCAGACACCCTCCGGCCGTTCGAACCGGCGGCGCCTTCTGCCGAGGGCGCTGTGTGGTTCCTTCGGCTCCCGGCAGGAGACGAGATCGTGCCTGACATCCGCAGGCTTCTCGACGATGCCGGCTTCGTCGCCCGGGCGGAAGAGGGGCGTTTCGGCCTGTCCCTCGAAACAACAGCGCTGCCCATCGACCTCGCTACAACGGTGGCCGAGCGTCTCGTTCCGAAAACCTCTCCTGCAAGAACGCTTGCCTTGGGCCATACCGGCGCTAAGACATTTCTGCGTATTATCGATTCTGAGACGGCGTTGCCTTTTTCTTGAATCAAAGACGCCGTTCAGAGTTTTTAGGGGTCGCGCATTCGAAACCAAAAACCGATCACACTTTTTGTGAACGCGCTCTAGACAGAAGGATCTGCTGCCATGATCTCCACCGACGCCAATCTGGGGCGAATTCTGACCATCGAAATCGGACGGTGTACGGAAGCTGCCGCTATCGCCGCCTCAAAAATGATCGGGCGCGGCGACAAGGAAGGGGCCGACCAGGAGGCGGTCACAGCGCTTCGCGATGCGCTGAACAAGCTGGATATCGACGGCAAGGTCGTGATCGGTGAAGGTGAGCGCGATGAAGCGCCGATGCTGTTTATCGGCGAAAAGGTCGGGACCGGTCATGGCCCGAAGGTCGATATTGCGCTTGATCCGCTTGAGGGAACCACGCTGACGGCGAAAGCCATGTCAAACGCGATCGCCGTCGTTGCCATGGCGCAGGGCGGGGCGTTGCTTCACGCTCCGGATGTCTACATGGACAAGATCGCCATCGGTCCTGGCTTTCCAGACGGTCTGATTGACCTTGATGCGCCGGTTGAAGACAATATTGTCGCTGTGGCCAGGGCCAAGGGGGTGCCAGAGGATGAGATCACGCTTTGTGTGCTGGACCGGGAGCGCCACAAGCTGATCGTCGATGCGGCACGAAAGTTGGGCGCACGGGTCTTTTTTATCTCTGACAATGATGTTGCCGGTGTCTTTCATACGACCGAGCCGCATACCGGCATTGATATGTATGTAGGACAGGGTGGCGCTCCGGAGGGCGTTCTGGCTGCTGCCGCACTGCGATGCGTGGGCGGGCAGATGCAGGGCCGTCTGGTTTTCCGGAATGACAATGAACGCACCCGCGCCGAACGTATCGGTATCTCCGATCTTAACCGCAAATATGACCTGATGGATCTTGCCTCAGGGGATGTCTTCTTTGCCGCGACCGGTGTCACCAATGGGACCATGCTTGATGGGGTCAAATGGGAACCGAATCACGTCAGTACTCATACGGTCGTTATGCGTTCCCACTCCGGTACTGTTCGCTATCTTCGGGCGCGGTCAAAACGCGGGGACAAACAAGCCATCTGATTGAGTTCTTATGCCCGTTGCTGCCCGCCGTGCCTCGTCGAAACTGTCTGAACGCGCGGCCATTCTGAGCCGGCCGTCCGTCTCTGGCCAGCAATGGGTGATGCCTGCGGCCGATGAACGGCTGGCCGAGGCGATTGCCCAGCATCACAGTCTCGATCCACACCTGGCCCGGATCCTAGCAGCCCGCGATGTGTCGCTGGACGCCGTTCCGGCTTTTCTTGCCCCCTCGCTGCGCAGCGACATGCCGGACCCTTCCTGCCTGCGCGATGCCGAGGCAGCGGCAACGCGAATTGCCGACGCCATTTCCGGCGGCGAAACCATCGGTATTTTCGGCGATTACGATGTGGATGGCGTTACCGCCAGTGTTCTGCTTGCGAACTATCTTGAGAAACTGGGCCAGGCGCCCTGTGTGTATCTTCCTGACCGAGCCCTCGATGGCTATGGCCCCAGTGAAAAAGCCTTCCGTACTCTGAAGGAACAGGGGGCAAGCCTTATTGTTACGGTCGATTGCGGGGCTTCAGCGCACGAGCCGATTGCTTCGGCGCGCCGCGACGGGCAGGATGTTGTGGTTATTGATCACCATCTGATGTTGGCACCACCCCCGCAGGGAGCCCTTGCCGTGGTAAATCCAAACCGGCCGGATGATCTGTCGGGGCTTGGCAATCTCTCTGCGGTCGGGGTGAGCTTTATGGTGCTTGTCGCCGTCAATCGGTGCTTGCGCGCACACGGATTTTTTGTTGATCGTCCCCAGCCGGACCTACGCCAATGGCTTGATCTTGTGGCGCTGGGACTGTGTTGCGATGTCATGCCCGTTCGCGGGCTCACCCGTACGATGATTGCGCAGGGTCTCAAGGTTTTGGGTGCCGGTATCGAAAGCGGGCGTACCGGTAATGCCGGGCTTGCAGCCCTTGCCCGCCGGGCCGGTGTTCGTCTGCCGGTCTCACCCTATCATCTTGGCTTTTTGCTCGGTCCGCGGATTAATGCGGCTGGTCGGGTTGGTCATGCGAATATGGCATTCAAACTTTTAACAAGTTCCGATCCGGGTGAACGCCATCGTCTCGCCGAACGCCTCCATATCTTGAATGCGGAGCGCCAGGCGATCGAAGCCGATGTCCTGGCGGCAGCGCAATGGCAGGCCGAGCAGCAGATTGAAACTGACCCAGACTGTCCGGTTCTCGTTTGTGCCGGGCAGGGGTGGCATCCCGGTGTTGTTGGTATTGTTGCCGGCCGGATCAAAGATCGTTTTACACGGCCCGCCCTTGTCATCGGGCTCGAGAATGAAACCGGCAAGGGCTCTGGCCGCTCAATAAGCGGTGTCGATCTCGGCTCTGCGATAAGCGCTTTGAAAGAAGATGGCACACTGATTTCCGGTGGTGGTCATGCCATGGCCGCCGGTCTGACAGTCGCCGAAAGCCGGTTGTCCGCCCTGCGGCCTGCGCTTTCCGCCATGCTTTCAGCTGATGTTGCCGACGCCCGTGCAAACCGCGCCCTTCGGGTCGATGGCGTTGTCGACCCCCTGGCGATTACCGCTGATTTTGCAGAGATGATCGCCCGGGCCGGGCCTTATGGCTGTGAGAATCCGGAGCCGGTTTTTATGCTGCGCGATCTTGAAATCGGCGACCTGCGTTGTGTCGGGGATCGGCATCTGGCGTTCACCGCGCGACCCCGGGTTGGGGATCCGGTTCGCGCCATTGCATTTCAGGTGATGGATGGCCCGCTTGAAGCCGCGCTTCGCAGTGGAAAACGCCTCCATCTGGCAGGACGCATCAAGGCCGACGATTGGCGCGGCAACGGAACCGGCCAGCTACAGATCAGTGATATTGCTTTTGCAGAAGACCCGCGCACAGTCGACTGATTTCCCGCTGTCAATCCTGCCTGCACTGGAGCGTTTTCAAGCGAGGTGGGAACCGGTTTGCGTGAATAAAATGCAAGAAAACAAGAGGCAAGCGCATCTTTACTGTCTCCGGTTGACGTGAAGATGTGCTAGTGAATCGATCCAGACATTTGAGCCCGTACCGGTCAACGTTTAACGACCGCACTCTCACTCAAATGGCTGGATAAGTTGATCCATCAGAAAAGTGTGAACCTCCCCGGGTTTGCCGGAGGCTCCTTTTCTTGAGAGATTGGAGCCATGACAGAGCAGAGAAGACAGGGGCGGTATTCGCCTGAGGTGCGTGAGC
>CAYSMJ010000013.1:0-30731 GCA_964432075.1 uncultured Caulobacterales bacterium
CGTATCGTGTTTTCTGCCGCCTCCCAGTCCTCTTCCTGCGCGACATCAAGTTTGAGATAGGTGGCACTTTCGCCCCATCTCGAAAGTCCTTCCATGACCGCCGGGTCGGAGACATCTGTCAGATCGGCCACAATGAGCTTTGCGCCTTCGTCCAGAAACCGCATGACGACCGAGTCGCCAATGCCGCGCAGACCCCCGGTTACCAGCGCGACCCGGCCCTCCAGTCGCTGCGCGTTCATACGCCCATCATCCCGGCGGTCGTGGCGCCGTCAATCGTGTATTCCGATCCCGATATAAACGACGCCTCATCTGAAGCGAGGAAGGCGACAAGCGCAGCCACTTCCTCAACCTGTGCCATGCGTTTCAACGGCGCCATGCCTTCAAACTGGCCGCGCGCAGCGGCCGGATCGGGGGACCGGTCGATCACCGTTCGGATCATTTCGGTTTCAACCACACCGGGATGGATCGAATTGCACCGGACCTTGAGGCCCTCATTGGCGCAGTGGATCGCAATCGATTTGGTAAGCGAAATCAGCGCGCCCTTTGAAACCGAATAGGCCATAAAATTGCCCATGGGACGGTAGGCGCTCATGGAGGAATTGACGATGATCGAACCCGTCGCCCCATTATTCTTGCGCATCGCGGGCAGAGCATGGCGCGCGGTCAGCATGACACCGGTCAGATTGATGTCGAGAATGCGCTGCCAATTCTCCAGATCAATTGCTTCCACGCTGCCATCACCGGTCTCGATTCCGGCATTGGCGAAGGCGATATCAAGCCGGCCATAGTGCGTCAGAATATGGTCGATAAGGCCCGGCCAGGCTGCATCGTCCTCGACCCGGTGCTTGTAAAAGATGGCGCCGGTTTCCTCACAAAGGCGGGCCGCAGCCTCCTCCTTCGATCCCGTGAACGCAACCCTCGCGCCCTCGGCTGTCAGACGCCGCACCGACCCGGCACCAATGCCAGAAGTTCCACCGGTGATCAGCGCCACCTTTCCTGCCAGGCGTTTGTCCATACCTCTTTCCTTCCCATGATATTTTGCGGCACTGTGCCAGAAAATCTTGGTTGTTGAGCCTATGATTTCCGCAAGGTGACGCGACGCGGTATACCGCGCAACATGCGCATAATAATCACGGGTCGCCAAAGCGGTGACCAGGCGAAGCAAAAGGGATGAAACCGTCATGAGCAAAGAGGCGATCGCCGAGGAAAAGGGTATCAACCGGTCAAAGGGCATTTCCTGGCCCGAACTGATCTCACAGGATTCGCGCCCGGCGCCTGAATTTCTGGTCAAACCCAGCTATCAATATCGCGGTTCTGACCCGATCCCCGCTGCGCGGTACACAAGCGCGGACTTTGCCCGGCTTGAGAATGAAAAAATGTGGCCGAATGTCTGGCAATTCGCGGCGCGCGACGAGGATATGGCCGATCCGGGCGATTATGTCGTCTATGAAAACGCTGGCCGGTCTTTCCTGATCTGTCGTCAGGATGATGGAACGGTCCGCGCCTTCCACAATGTCTGCCTTCATCGCGGGCGAAAGCTGCGCACTGAGGATGGTTCGGCAGATGCGTTTCAATGCCCCTTTCACGGCTTTACGTGGCACAAAAATGGGAGCCTCAAGGAAATCCCCTGCCGCTGGGATTTCGGCCATCTGAAAGACGAGGAGATGGCCTTGCCGGAAGCGGAAGTCGGACGGTGGGGCGGCTATATATTTGTCCGCGAAAATCCGGGCGGCCCCTCACTGGAGGAGTTCCTGGCACCCTTGCCCGAATTTTTCAAACGCTGGAGCCATGAAGACTGTGTCACCGTCGCCTGGGTTGGCAAGGTGGTGCCGGCAAACTGGAAGGTGACGATGGAAGCCTTCATGGAAGCCTGGCACACCATTGTCACCCACCCGCAGCTTCTACCCTTCACCGGGGACTGCAATTCGGCCTACTGGACCTATGGCGACAACGTGAATGTCAATCTCGTCCCTTTCGGGGTGATGTCGCCACATCTTGACCCGGCGGGCAAGCAGCAGCAGTGGATCGTTGACGAATTTATCAAATATAACGGTCGGTCTGCGGATAATTACAACCCGGAAGAAGACGCCGCCAATGTGACCGTGCCGGAAGGAAAAACCGCGCGCGAAGCACTCGGCGACGCCATGCGCAAGAACTATACGCAGCTTTTCCAGCGCGACCATGACCACGCAACGGATGCGGAAGTTCTTGATGCACTTGTCTACAATGTTTTCCCAAACTTCTCGCCCTGGGGCGGTTTCATGCCCAACATCGTCTATCGCTGGCGGCCGATGGATGACCCCGATCATTGCATCATGGAGGTCCGGGTTCTGTCACGCATCCCGCCAGACCAGGAAAAGCCCGCGAGCCCGCCCATGCATTTCCTGACCCTTGAGCAGAAATGGACAGAGGCCGCCGAGCTTGGCATCCTTGGCGACGTCTTTGAGCAGGATATGGAAAATCTTCCCTATGTACAGCAGGGGTTGCATGCCTCAAAAACTGGCCAGATCCAGTTTGGCGATTATCAGGAAATCCGTCTCCGGCAGTTCCAGGATACGCTGATGAAATACATCGAAGGCCAGGCATGAGCGAGGAAAAAAGACCGCAGCGGCTCAACTGTGTTCTTGTCGCTGGTGGGCTTTACCACGATATCGATTTTGCAAGGCTTGAACTTCTGAAATTGCTTGCAGAAGATCAGCGGGTGCGAACACGGGTTTTTGAGGATTTCGAAAATCTTGGCGCGTTGGCTGAAGCGGATATCCTGATCACCTATACCTGCGACGTCACCCCATCGATCCGTGCACAGGAAGCCCTCCGAGACTGGCTCAACAAAGGTGGACGCTGGTATGCGCTACACGGAACAAACTCGATTTTGCGTCTTCTGGACGATGGTCTGTTTGATGCCCCGCGCTGGGCACCTTTATATATGGAGCTTCTTGGCTCGCAGTTCATCTCCCATCCACCGATTGAGCCCTATACAGTCCGCGTCGCGGATAAGGCGCATCCGATGGTGCGTGATGTCGAGCCGTTCGAAACAACCGATGAGCTATACCATCTTGAGCTTCATGGTGACCTCCATGTGCTTCTGGATACCGAAAATGCTGAGCCTGGTACCGGCTTTGTTGAAGCCGACGATGCGCCGGGAACGCACCCGGTCATGTACATCAAACGTCACGGCGAAGGAGCGGTGCTTTACCTGACACTTGGGCATTGCCGTGGCCATTACGACCTGCAACCGCTCGCCGACTGGTGGCCGTCGGTCGACCGATGTGCATGGGATCTCCCGGTATTCTACACGCTTTTGCGACGGGGTATTGACTGGGCAAAGGAAATCAAACCAGCTTGACAGGGAGCCAAGAGGGTCGGCCGGCAATCATGACAAGCCGGCATAACGTTTCAACGCATCGTCATAATCATTCGGAAAACGCGATAGCATCACCAGACGCTTGTGCGCCTGCCCGATCGCGAGTTCATCCGTAACGCCCATACCGCCGTGCAATTGCATCGCTTCATGGCCCATGGCGACGGAAACATCAGAAATTAAGGCACGCGCGCCATAGACAGCCTGACGACGCGTCCGCTCATCTTCATGGTCATCCATCACTGCATAATATAACAGCGATTTTGCCTGTTCCAGATTGGCATATTGGGACACCATCCGATGTTGTAACGCCTGAAACGAACCAATCGGACGGCCAAATTGCTTGCGGGTGCGAAGATAATCAAGCGTTTCCTCAAAGATACGCTCCATGATGCCAAGCGCTTCAGCAGAACGCGCAATCGCGGCAAGCGCTTCAACCGCCTCGATCTCGTCGATCCCCCCCTGTAAACGGTGCGCGTCTTCGACAAACAGATTTTCAAGCCGTATCGACGCCGCCACACTGCCATCAACGGTCCGGTACCGCTGCAGGTCCATACCGTTGCAGCCGGCATTGACAAAAAACAGCGCATGATTGCCATGCCCACCATTGCCTGTGACGATTCTTGTGCTGACAATAAATCCATCACACCCTACGGCCGCGGGGACCAGTGATTTTTCCCCCTTCAGAATCCAGCCGCTGCCATCGCGCCGCGCGGTTGTTTCGACCCAGCGAAGGGTTTTTCGGGCTGCATGTTCCTTGTGGGCAAAGGCAAGCCGCCGTTCACCCGAGACAAGCCCGTCAAGCCAGTCCGCGCGAAGGCCTTCGCCTGCCGTTGCCTCAAACAGGCGCCCCGCCACAAAAACAGACTCCAGCAGGGGTTCAACAACAAGACCGCGGCCCAGCGCCCGGAACAGAATTGCCACCGTGGAAGGTTTTGCCCCAAACCCTCCGGATGCCTCGCCAAAGCCGGTACCGATCAGGCCGAGTTCCCCCAGGAGGGTCCAGTTGCCAGCCGAAAACCCCTGATCCTCCGCCAGATAAGCGCGACGACGCTCGGGGTCGTAGCGGTCATCAACAAAGCGCTCGACCAGCGCTTTGAGCATTTCCTCATCCTGATCGAGATCGAAATCCACGGCAAACTCGCTCCCGCCACTATGACCCACATGACCATAACCTGGCCTCGAACAGACAATTAGGCGAATTCACCCGCCATGGCGACGTGTGACAAATGCTAGTTTCCGCGATAGAAGAATGAACGAAAAGGGGGTGAGGAAAGGCTCGGAAGCAGGCATGACGATCACGGAGGACATCTACGCGGTTCGGATCACCGAGATCAAGGACATAAAGCGGGCTGCACAGGCCCTGCACAACATCTCAAGGGAACGCGCCGGCATGCGGGTTGCCCCTTCCCACAATATTGCTGACCGGCGGACACCGGTCGATTCCGAGGGAGATTTTCTTGCCAGTCAGGTCTTCGGCTGGGAAGACTGCGATACCGCATGGTGGAAAAACCCACGGATTGCCCTTGATTCCCCCATCACAACAGCATGCCGCTATGAAAGCGAGGTCTTCTGGGTCAATGCCGAGGGATTTCGGACGATCCACCCCAATCACCATCTTGATGTCATCGATCTCACCAATTTTGAACAGCGCGCCATGACCCGCGCGGCAATTGTTGTCCCCGTACATCTTCCCTTTGGCCAGATCGGCGCAGTCAGCTTTAACCCGGTCGATACCGATCATATTGATCTGACGTCTGACTATGAGGAATTCGGCGATCAGTTTTCCATACTCGCTGAAACATTTATCCGAAGCTATGTGCATGTGATTGGGGACAATACCGGTCTGCCTGCCGGATCAAAACTGAGCAAACGCGAAGTTGAATGTCTGCGCTGGGCGGCAATCGGGAAGACCGATCATGAAATCGGCATCATCATGTCGCGATCGCGGGCAACGGTACGCTTTCACATCCATAATGCGGCAACAAAACTTGATGCTGTAAACCGTAGTCAGACGGTCTTCAAGGCCGCACAGCTTGGCTATATCTCAATGCCGAAATAATATCAGGCTGGCGAAAGGTAATACGGAATTTCCGCGAGCCGACAGCGTTCTCCCCTCAATACAATCCTAATCTCGGATATCACGGACGCAGTTTTAAACGACCGTGGCAGAGGCGTGATCGCTGCACAACGGGGTCGACATGATTTATGCGACAGGCTCAGAGATCAGGCTCAATCAGTCTCTGCGCCCGCCACTGATCAACAATACGCTGGACATAGCTTGAATCCTGCATTTCAACCGACCATCCGTCGACGAAGCTTGCGGTCAGCGCTCTTGGAATATCGTCGCGTGCCAGCGCATCAAATCGGATGCGCGCAGGCAGCGGGATCCCCTCGCCAACAGCGATCGCCTCGCCAATCCCCAGTGAGGGGAGAGATGACAACAGGCTCGTGGAGGCATCGGGTACCACCGCCCGGAGGGTTTCCTGATCGGCCTGATTGGCAAGACGCATGGCAAAGATGGTGTTGCACTGGGAGAGAATGGCCGGGTCAAGCTCAGTTGGACGCTGGGAGACAACCCAAAGAGAAACACCGGACTTCCGGCCCTCCTTGGCAATTTTAGCAAGCGCCTTGCGGGTCGGGGCGAAACCTTCATACCGATTGGCCGGTGCAAACCGGTGAGCGTCTTCGCAAATCAGCGCAATCGGCGAGGCCCCATGGCTCCACATCCCGAATTCATAGGCGAGCCGGGAGATCACCGAAACAACCACCTGGGCGACCTCTTCTGGCAGTGCCGCAAGCTCAATGATACTGATTGGCGCTCCGTCAACCGGGATCCGGAACAACGCAGCCAGAAGATCGACCATCGTATCCTGAACGCTCAGGCTGCCAAACATGAAATTATAGCGCGCGTCCTGCGATACTGCAGTAAGCCGACTACGGAGCTTTTTATAGGGGGCCATGCTCTGGGAGCTGTTCAGTCCACCGAGGGACTTGTCAATTAGTGCGATCAGATCCGACATGCGGTAGGGTGTTGGCGTATCCACAGTGAAGAAAGAGCTTTCCAGCGGCCGGCGCTCCGTTCGGCCGCGCAGAGACGCGTTTGCGCCTGCATAGGCTGTCTTTTTCACGGCAGGGATCAGTTCTGCCAGAATATCAATCTCTGCCTCTGAGCCCATCCGTGACGGGTAGAGCACTTCAACAAGCTCATCAAACGTCAGGAGCCAGTAAGGCAGCGTAAAATTTGCCGGGTCAAACACGATCGCCTTGTCGTCGAAGCAACGAGAATATTCGTTGTGCGGATCGAGTATGACAATATGTGCGTTGGAAAACCGTTCGGTGATTTCACGCAACATCAGCGTCAGCGCACATGACTTGCCAGCCCCTGTTGTGCCAAGGATTGCAGCATGACGGGCAAACACATCATTGACATTTATGGTAGCGGGGATGCTGTCTTCCTGCTTGACGACACCCACCCGAACGCTCGCCCGGCCACTGATTGCAAACAGGGCGCCAAGTTCATTTCGGGCCGCAAGATAGGCACGATCGCCAAGTGTCGGGTAGTGCGTAACCCCACGGCGGAAGCGTGATGGAGCCTTGGCGTTTGCCTTTGTAAATTCGCCGATCAGCTCCATTTCCATGATTTTTACGTCGCGGATGGTCTTGTCGAGCGATGGCGCAGGGATGCTCATTGCCGCAATCAGGCCCAACACAATCGTGTTGCCGGTATCAATTGTTGCGATGGCACCCAGTTGGAGCCGCGCGACCGTATCTGCGTTTTCAGACTCTTCGTTCAACATGACAAGGGCGTGCGAACCCGTGACCGAGACAACCTCTCCGATTGAAGCCATATCGCTACTTCTGCGCGCCATGGCAGCGTGCGTTGCCCGAAGGTCGGAGACAGTCTCACCCGATGGCGCGGCTTGTTGGCTTTGCTCAGTCATGGCGTGAGTGTACGGTTTAAAGGTTAAATCATGCTGACTTTGCGAGCGCGTGAGCCCTTGCGTCCGCTTCAGCGGCTGTGGAAACCTGAGACGCGCTGTTCTCGGCTGCGTGCGGCAGGGCAATTGTAAAAAGGCTGCCTTTGCCGGGCCGGCTCTGGATGACAAATCGCCCGGCCTGCATTTCGATAAAGGTCTTTGCAATCGCGATCCCGACGCCTGGCCCGGCAAACGGCCGGTTGAGGCCACGGTGCTCACCGCCAAAGGCATGGAGCGCTTCGTCAATCTCTTCAGTTGTAAAGCCAGCGCCGTGATCGCGAACCTGGAGTTCGGCTTCACCGGCCTTGAAATGGACGATCCGTGTCAGAATTTTTCCGCCCTCTCCGCAACTGGCGATCGAGGTTGTGAGAATATGGTGAATGGCCTGGCCAACACGCTCGATATCCGCCCAGACCGGAATGCCCACTGGGCTGTCCGCAGGTGGCCTGGCCCGGCTGATTGTAACTCTTGCCGCCTTGGCACGAACCGAGAGCCCCTCGGTTGCGGTCTCAAGAATTTCCTCAAGAAGGACGGCTTCCTGCTGGGGCGTAACTGTCCCATTATCGACAGCCGCCACCTCGAGAATGGTGTTTATATGCGCCAGCAACAGGTCGGCTGATTGCAGGATGTAATCGAGATAATTCGCGATCTGCTCGCCAGAGAGATCGAGATCTTCGGTCTGTTTCAGCATTTCCGCAAAGCCGATAATGGCGTTGAGCGGCGTGCGCAATTCGTGATTCATGTTTTCCAGGAATGTCGAGCGCACGCGGATCGCAGCCTCTGCTGCGGCCCGCGCCGTCCTGATATCTCGCTCAGCGCGCGCGCGAACAAGCGCTTCGGACATCTGGCCAAGATAGGTGGCCATTGCCGTGGAATGCAAAGACGACGGGGACAGGACAGACGGTTTTCTGGTCATAATCGCTCCGGCGTGATCCTTGCAGAAAACCGCTAATGGGCACTTAATCAGTCAGACTGTTTGATGGCGGCAGGAATTTCAGCCGGGCTTTTTTTCTCTTCCAGCGACTGCTTTACAGTCCGCTGGTCGGCCTTTTTGCGGGCGCGATCGCTTACCTTTTCGTCAGCCGGGCGGTCCGGCATGTAAGCCAGCACAGTGTCGTCGATTGCAAGCTTGATCGAGACTTCCTTCGATGTGAACATTAACTGACCGTTGCGGACAACAAGGATGATTTCCGCTTTGGGACTGATTTCCTTATAATAGCGTTCCGGCGGATAGGCCTCTGACAACCGTGTCTTCTGATAAACCCAACCGGCATAGTGTCGCCGCAGGAGTTCATCCAGACCGACCGCGGACTGCAGGAGGGTGCGTCCCTGCAGGGTGTAAGACATGGCCTGCCGATCATCTTCATCCTTGCCGCGGGCGTTGATCTGATAGACCTGCGCCCGGCCCAGCTCTGG
The DNA here is from genome assembly GCA_964432075.1 of uncultured Caulobacterales bacterium. Lineage (GTDB taxonomy): Bacteria > Pseudomonadota > Alphaproteobacteria > Caulobacterales > Parvularculaceae > CALLPQ01. The sequence continues at coordinate 8,758 of CAYSMJ010000013.1, forward strand.
GCCAAGGTCGGTACAAACAAGCGCATTGTGAGACTCATTGCTCCCTACAGCGAGCAAATGGCCAAACCGGTTCAGATCAAGATGATGCTCGGTCACCTCAGACAGGATCTCACCATAATAGGTCTCTACATCAGCCAGGCGGGCAGGTTTTAATCGCCGCCAGCTTGTGTCAGCGACCATCGCCGGGATTTCCATTTCTTTCAGCTTTTTTGCAAGCCCGGCGGACCATGGTGTTGCCCCGACAATAAGCACGCCTGGCGTCCCCGTGACCGAAAGGCCGAGCCATTTCGATAGCGGGCCGATCGTAAATCCGTGCAATAAAACGGTGGCAAAGACCATTCCGAAAGCCAGCGGGATCAGGTTGGCGGCATCGTCAAAGCCCTCGTTGACGAGGCTCGTACCAAAAAAACTGGAAATCGCCACCGCCACAATACCGCGCGGCGCGATCCAGCCGACAAGCAGGCGCTCTTTCAGGGGGATTCCCGCCCCGATAGTTGCCAGCAGAACCGTAATCGGACGCACGACAAACAGCATCGCGAGAATGAAAAGCACCATCCGGCCGTCAATCGCCCGCAAGGTGTCCCAGGTCAGGTTGGCGGTCAGGATTACGAAGACGCCTGACACCAAAAGCACCGTGACATTCTCCTTGAAGTGACGCAGCTCGTTGATACTGGCAATCCGGGCATTGGCGATGGTCACCCCCATGACCGTCACCGCAACAAGCCCGGCTTCATGCTGGAGTTGGTTGGCAATCTCGAAGCAGACAAGAACAAGCGCCAGCAAAACCGGCGGTTTCAGATATTCCGGAACTGCGCCATGGCGGAACAGCCAGGCCACAAACCGGCCGGCGGCAAAACCAAGAAGAAACGCAAGCCCGGACGCAATCACCAGGCTCATCCCGATCTGCGGGAGGCTGCCATGGGCGGTATCGTAAATCATCACCTCATAAACAAGGACCGCAAGCAGCGCGCCGATCGGATCGTTGACAATGCCCTCCCACTTCAGAAGGGTCGCCGGCCGGCTGGCCAACTTTGACTGGCGCAAGAGCGGAATGATCACGGTCGGTCCGGTAACAATCATGATCCCGGCAAACAGGATCGCAACCGGCACCGACAGGCCCGCCACATAAATGCCGGCAAGACTGCCAAGGAGCCAGCCCACCGGCACACCGATCAGGATCAGGCGCCGCACGCCCTTGGTCAGGCCCCGGATCTCGGAGAAGTTCAGCGAGAGCCCGCCTTCGAACAGGATGACGGCAACGGCGATTCCAATGAGCGGACGGTAGAACTCGCCAAAGAACTGCTCCATCGGCGGCTCGCCCGGTGTAATCGCATCCCCAAGCACCAGGTTGAATAACCCGAAGGCGGGGCCAGCCAGGATCCCGGCAATCGCCATCAGCACGATTGCGGGCAGATTGAATCGCCAGGCCAACCATTGCGCCCCGACGCCGAGCACGCCGATCAGGGTTATGGCGAGGACAGTGTTTTCCATGAGGTCTCCCGTGGGGGCGCAAAGCCCTTTCGCCCCCGCGGCCCTACAGGTCGCACTTATCAAGCGAAAGAGTACCGTGTTTTGCCGCCCGACAAATATCGTCGGCACAAAAGACGGCGATATTTTTCAAGCCTGACCGTCTCCCGCGCTATTTGTTCTTGAAACTCGGCTTCCGCTTCTCGGCGAAGGCGGCCATGCCTTCTTTCTGGTCTTCGGTGGCAAAGGTTGAATGGAAGACCCGGCGTTCAAAAAGAACACCCTCGGCGAGGGTTGTCTCATAGGCACGGTTGACAGATTCCTTGACCATCTGAACCACCGGACGTGAGTTCCCCGCGATCTGATGGGCAACCTTGAGCGCCTCCTCCCGAAGTTCACCGGCGGGCACGATCCGGCTGACGAGGCCGCAGCGCTCGGCTTCCTCGGCGTCCATCATCCGGCCGGTCAGACAAAGTTCCATTGCCTTTGACTTGCCGATAAACCGCGCCAGCCGCTGGGTGCCGCCGGCACCCGGCATGGTGCCGATGGTGATTTCGGGCTGGGAGAATTTTGCATTGTCGGCAGCGAGAATGAAATCGCACATCATCGCCAGTTCGCAGCCGCCGCCCAGCGCATAGCCGGCAACCGCTGCGATGATTGGTTTGCGGCAGCGGGTGGCTTCTTCCCAGTTACGGGTGATGAAGTCGTCTTTCAGGACCTCCATATAAGTCTTGGCCTGCATTTCCTTGATATCGGCGCCGGCGGCAAAGGCCTTTTCCGACCCCATGATGATCATGCAGCCAATGGCGTCATCCGCCTCAAACGCACGCAGGGCGCCGGACAGCTCATCCATCAGCTGCGCATTGAACGCATTCAGCGCATCCAGCCGGTTGAGGGTGATAATCCCCACATGCGCGTCGGTTTCGGTGAGAATACAGTCGTAAGCCATTGGCTGGCCTCCTTTTCAGACGCTGGTTCAGTTGGTCTCAGCGGTCCCCCATGGCAGGCACATCCCGCTGGGCAACGCCGGTATAATTCGACAATGGACGCACAAGTTTGTTGTTCGCCAATTGCTCCATAACATGGGCAGTCCATCCCGTAATCCGGCTGACCACAAAAATCGGCGTGAAAATCGGGATATCAAATCCCATCAGATAGTAGGACGGCCCGGCCGGGAAATCGAGATTTGGATAGATGCCTTTTTCTGAGACCATGGTCTCATCAAGAATTCGGGACATTTCCCACATTTGCCTGGCCTCGTCTGTGTCAATAACGTCAACCATCTTCTTGTAGGCCTCCGTCATGGTCGGCACACGGCTGTCGCCAGAGCGATAGACCCGGTGGCCAAATCCCATGACTTTTTTCTTGGTCGCCAGCGCATCCAGCATCCAGTCTTTTGCCACATCGGGCGAGCCGACCTCTTTGAGCATATGCATCACGGCCTCATTGGCCCCGCCATGGAGCGGTCCTTTGAGCGAGCCAATCGCGCCGGTAATGGCGGAATAGATATCGGAGGTTGATGACGCAATCGTCCGTGCTGTGAAGGTCGAAGCATTGAAGGAATGCTCCGCGTAAAGTGTCATCGAAATATCAAAACACTTGATGATTTCAGGCGCGGGCACATCGCCAAAACACATATGGAAAAAGTTCTCAGAAAAAGCAAGATCGCTCGATGGAGGGATCGGGTCCTGTCCGCGACGATAACGGAAATCGGTTGCAACAATCTGCGGTATTTTCGCAAACATACGGACCGACTTCTCATATAACCCTTCCGGGCTTGAATCATCGGTTGTGTTGTCTTCCTGGCCCAGAAACGAAACCGCTGTGCGCAGGCTATCCATCGGGTGTGAATTGCGATTGAGTTTCGACATGACCTCAAGCATCACCGCCGTCAGTCCGCGTTCGGATTTTTCTTTTGCGTTGAACTCATCCAGCTGGTTCTGGTTCGGCAGCTCACCGTTCCATATAAGCCAGGCGACCTCCTCAAAGCGACACCGGGTTGCAAGATCCTGCACCTTGTAACCGCGATAGGTCAGCGAATTGATCTCCGGCATCACCTTCGATATAGCTGTATCGTCAGCAAGCACCCCCGCAAGACCGTATTTGACTTCCTCGTCCGACATTCTTCACCTCCTTACTCTTGCTCAATACCTTAAGCCCTGATCACGCTGGCGATCCGGCCTCCGTCGCGTTCATATCAGCCGACCCCGCCCTGCCACTGTGCTTTCAAGGTCCTCTGTATGCGCCTTCCAACGGGCAAGGGCCTCTTCGCTTTCCCAATAGCAGACCATAATGCCAAAGCCATCCTCCGCGCGCGCATGTTCCATGTTCAAAAAGCCGGGCATACTGGCAAAAAGCGCAGCCATCCGGCGTGCCATGTCGTCATAAATGTCATCCCCGGCTGCGTCACGGCGTTTGACGAAAAAGGTGACGGCGTAGACCGACTGTTCTGACTTGTTCAGGGCGCTGTATGACGTTCTGGTCACCATAGGCTATCGCCTGCTGTTTTGCCGGTCTTCCTTCCCCGACCTTGAAATTTTATCCGTGCACCCCTATTTCTACAGGCCCGGATTGAGTCTAGGAAGCAGATTGTTGGAGAATATTCTCCCCGGACCCGTCGTCGGATGCTCCCAATTTCGATGATTTCAGTCAGTCCCTTACTCCATTGGCGTGTCCGTCACCTGGAAGTTGTAGATCGACTCATCAAACCTGTTATATTCATTGTAGCGAAGGGTAGTGTACAGATCACGGCGGTGCTGCATTTCATCGAGAATGCCGTTCTGGTCGCCATCCTTCAGGATACGGTCAAGCCCGTGGTCGCAGGCACCCATGGCAAGCCGAAGGGTTGTGACCGGGTAGATCACAACATTAAAGCCCAGATCTTCCAGTTCCCGAATGTTCAGGAGGCGACTTTTTCCAAACTCTGTCATGTTGGCAAGAATCGGCACATCCACCGCCTTACGGACAGCTTCGAATTCGGCTTCCGATTTCATCGCCTCGGGAAAAATCATATCGGCCCCGGCGTCTACATAAGCTTTCATCCGGTCTATCGCCTGGTCGAGGCCTTCCACCGCGCGGGCGTCGGACCGGGCAATCAGGACAAAATTCGGATCGCGTTTGGCATCGGCGGCCGCCTTGACCCGCTGAATCATGATCTCTGTGGGGACGATCTCCTTGCCGTCGAGGTGACCACAGCGTTTGGGCATCACCTGATCCTCAATATGGCAGCCGGAAAGCCCCATTTCCTCCATGGTGCGCACCGTGCGGGCCGCCGCCATGGGCTCGCCAAAGCCTGTATCAATATCAACAAAGGCCGGCAGGTCCGTGACCCTGGCAATCTGATGGGCGCGATCGGCGAACTCGGTCATGGTCGCAAGGCCAATGTCCGGCAGGCAGAGATCTGCGGCCATCACGGCGCCGGAGATATAAACCCCGTCAAATCCGTTTTTCTGTTCGATCATCTGAGCACAGAGCGGATTGAATGCACCAGGAAATCTCAACAGCCTGCCCGAGGCAAGCCCGGCGCGAAAATCTTCCCGTTTCTGGCTAGCAGATTTCTCCGTAAACAGCATGGTATACCTCTTTCACAACGCGCGACCGGATCAGGCCCTATTTGAATGTCTGCAACTGTGCCCCGACACGTCGACCCATCTCCTCGCCAAGGGCTGCCAGCCCCGACATCGGGCGGATCATGACCTCGAACTCTCTGATTTTCCCATCCTTGTCGAAGCGGATCATGTCAATCCCCTTAAGCGCCTTGTCGCCTATATGGGCCGAAAACTCCAGTGTCAGATTGAGCCCGTCCTCACTGAGAAAGGACCGATGATAAGTGAAATCTTCAAACACCTCGATGACTGTGGAGAGTGCCGTCGCGAGCGCAAAGGCGCCATGGTAGGGCTTGTGGGCCATTGGGGAACGGAAGACGACTTCGGGATGTGCAAGGTCGGCAAGGAGCGCCATGTCACGGCTTTCGACGACCCGGTTCCATTGTTCCATGGCGGCGCGAACCGCCGCATTTTCCGGGTAATGGCTCACTCTTTCCCGCCATGTTCACGGACAGCTGTCCATGCCATCAAAAAATCCCGGCCTGTTGACAGGGTCTGCCCCGTCAACCGATCCGGCTCGATCATCCGTGCGCTATGAATGTAACCGCCAGTCCCGTCTTCAGTTATTCCGATCATTCGCACACCGCACTCAAAGGAAATCGCACGGGCCATCTGAAATTTCGATCCGTAAAAGGATCCCTTTACGGTGCCGTCCGTGACTTTTTTTACCTCCATCACCGTGCTGCTTGGCGGCGCGTCCTTGGCATAATACAGCGAAACATCCCAGGGGCCGATTAATGCCGATGGATCAATCTGTTCGGCCTCGCACCGGGTACTCACCTCAAACGCCGCCGCAAAGTTTGGAAAGGTCGCACAAACGATCGCAAATGAAAGCCAAATGGGCCCTGCCCAATCATAGCAAGCAAAAACCCGCCTGTTCCGGACGACAGGTTGTTCAAGATAGCAGGTTATCATGTTCCCATGCAGAAGAAGTTTAACTTATTGCCGTCCGGGTCGCGGACATAGCCGCACGACAGCATTCCTTCAAGCCGCGGACCGGGCGCGCCTTCGTCGCTCGCGCCGAGGGATATCGCCTTGTCATACATGGCTTTGACCTGCTCGCCATTTTCACAGGCGATGGCGACCATATTGCCATTGCCCGCGTCGGCTTTCTCACCATTCCAGGGTTTGCAGATCCCGAACATCGGCTGTTCCATCGACATGCCATAAGCGACAAATCCGCCATCCGGGCGCTGAAGAAGTTCCTTCGCACCAAGATCGGAGAATAGCGCCGAATAGAATTTCTTTGCGCGGTCCATATCATTTGTCGGGATTGTTGAATAGGCAATCATGTCTCGGTTCCTTTTGTAGTGAACGGCTTATATTGCAGTCAGTTTGAAATGTCCGGCATGCATTCAGCCAGACAGGTCAAAAAACTCCCTTCGCCAGATTTTCCTCAAGGAAACCGGCTGGCGCGACCGGGTTTAATGCACGGATGTCAGAAGCGCTGAGGTTTGGCAGTCGCTGAACAAGCTCGAGAAAGCGTTCGCTTTCACCCGGTTCAACTATCCCTTCGGTCAGTGTACGGAATTTTTTAACATACTCCTCCCGGCCAAAGGGCCGGGCGCCGAATGGGTGGGCATTGGCGATACCGAGTTCGTCTTCAATCGCCGAGCCGTCTTCCATGGTGATGACGACCCGCGCACCGAAGGCTTTTTCGTTCGGGTCATGACTGTGATAACGGCGCGTCCATTCCGGGTCTTCGACTGTCGAGATCTTGTGCCATAACCGCACTGTGTCAGGCCGCTGGGCGCGTTCGGGCGCGTAGGATTTCACATGGTGCCATTCGCCGTCCTGCAGGGCGACGGCAAAGATATACATGATCGAGTGGTCGAGGGTCTCGCGGCTCGCCGCAGGGTCCATCTTTTGCGGGTCGTTCGCGCCGGTGCCGATCACATAATGTGTGTGGTGAGACGTGTGCAGAACGATCGACCTGACCTTGTCATAATCATCGATCAATTTGCCCATACGGAAGGCCAGATCAATCAGCGCCTGGGACTGATATTCGGCCGAATGCTCCTTGGTGTAGGTATCCATGATCGCGCGTTTGGCTTCGCCCGGGCCCGGCAGGGGCACGGTGTAAGTCGGCTCATAGGCGCTTTCGCCCCGATCGCGGGCAGTGCGGCCATTGAGGATGAAGGAGATCACCGAGTCCTCGCCTTCATAGATCGGGCTTGGCGCCCCCTCCCCGCGCATGCAGCGGTCAACCGCCTCAATCGCGGTCTTGCCGGCATAGGCCGGCGCGAACGCTTTCCAGGTGGAAATCTCGCCCTTGCGCGACTGACGGGTTGTGACCGTGCAGTGAAGGCTCTGCTGAATGGACTGGTAGATGACCTCTTTTTCGAGACCGAGCAGCGCGCCAATTCCAGCCGACGCGGAAGGGCCGATATGGGCGATGTGGTCGATCTTGTGTTCGTGCAGGCAGATGCCTTTGACGAGATTGACCTGAATTTCATACCCCGTGGCGATGCCGCGCATCAACGCTGTGCCGTCGCAGCCCATCTGCTGGGCCACAGCGAGGATCGGCGGAATGTTGTCGCCCGGATGGGAATAATCGGCCGCCAGAAAGGTATCGTGGAAATCAAGTTCGCGCACCGCCGTGCCATTGGCCCAGGCGGCCCATTCGGCGCAGACCGTCGTCTTGTCACCAAGCCCGAACAGCGTCGCCCCGCCCTCGCGCGCGTGCGCCACGGCCATGGCCCGTGCCGACTTGATCGGCCCGCGATTGAGCGAGGCAATCGCCACGGACGCATTATCGATGATCCGGTTAATGATCATGTCCGTCACATCATCATCCAGACCAACCGGGTCGGCAGCAACTTCCGCCATTTTCCAGGCAAGCTGCTCTCCACGAGCCAGAAGGTCTTTTGATGGGTGGGCGCGGACTTTGTGGTCGATCATGGGCGGGGCCTCTCCGGTATCGGCGATTGAACTGATAATGCTTTGCTGTGGTATGCCAGCGGCGAATACCAGCTGTCAAAGAGGACAGGCAATGCCCAGCAGGCGCCGACAAATCAGGGGAAAAACAGGAGTTTCACGATCATGCCCGTCATGGCGATATAAAGGACTGGTTTGATCCAGCGCTCGCCCTTGGCGATGGCGGTACGCGCGCCAAGATAGCCCCCGACAGCATTGCCCGCAGCAAGGGCAGCCCCTGCCCCCCAGGCAAGATCAACCTTTGCCGCAAAAACCGCCAGCGAGACCAATGAAAACATCAGCGCAATGAAAACCTTGTGCATGTTTGTGCGCACGAGGTCGAGGCCGAGCACCCGGTTGAGAATTGGCATCAGAATAAAGCCAACCCCAATCTGGATGAAGCCCCCCCAGAAGCCGGCACCAATCATCAGACCATGGCCAAGCCACAGATTGCGTGGTTTCGCTGATGCATCCTCAGGCCGCTTTTTCTTTTTCGAAGCCCCCGTGAGCATGATGGCGAGGATCGCAAGCATCACACCGGCTAAAACCCGGTTGAACAGCGCGCCAGAGAGTTCTGCGCCGATACTGGCACCCGCCACCGCCCCGAGGCAGGCAAAGGCGGCAAGCGATAGAGACAGCCGGAAGTCAGAGAACCCCTTTGAAAAGAAGCCGTAAACCGCGACGATATTCTGACCGATGATCGAAATTCGGTTGGTACCGTTCGCCACATTACCCGGCAGACCCATGAAAACCATCAGAGGCACGGTGAGAATGGACCCGCCGCCCGCCATGACATTTATCCAGCCCGCAACGGCACCAAAAGCCGTGAGCACAGGATATTGCCAGAGTTCAAGCACAGGCACAGGTCCTTGTGAGAGCCAAAGCCCGGCGGAAATGTGGGCATAGTGGGTGCGGAGTGATGGCTCCGGCCTTAGTTTGTTGCTGGCCTGTGCTCAAGAAAATTTGATTGCGCGCACGCATTCTGCGTGCAGGTGTGAAACGAATCCCACAAGGAATGGTGTTACGTCCTTGCGGAAGAGTACAGGGAATTTAACGAACAGAGGAAAAAGTGTCAGCAACCGGCGTCAAATAAGGCGATGCATAGAACACGAGTAAACCGGCCTACCCCCATCCTGCCGCATACGGGCTGGATCCTGGTCCTTTTCGCCCTTTTTGCATCAGCAGCATGCGAGCGCAAAGCCGTAACTGCGCCGGTTTTTGAAGCCTCGCCGACCATTCCGGACGAAAAAATACGGGCGGTCGTGATGGTCCACGCGGACTGGTGCCCCTCCTGCCGGGCCATGGCCCCGATGCTCAAAACCCTGCAAACCGATGCGAAAGCCGACACCATTGCCTTCGTCACGCTGGATTTTACCGACCGGAATAAAGCGGCCTTCTTCACCCATGCGGACCTTGCCGGGATCGGCATGCCTGTGCGCAAACGCTTTGCCCGAGGCATTTCCACGGGCATCCTGATGGTGATTGACCTGCAGGGCCAAAAGATCGCCCGCGAATTTGACAAAGATACGCCCTACGAAACCGTACTGGCGGCAATATCATCCGATACCGATACCGCTCGGCTAAATAGAGAGCCGCTTCCCCCGGGATAGGGTTGGAACGGGCTTGTGGGGGGTAATACCAAGCTGCATGGATCGGAACCGATCCTTGCAGCGCAGGCAAGCGGTTGAAGGATGGGAACCCTCAATGCAAGACAGTGCTTGTGCGCCGGATCGGCCGATGGGTCATGATCTGCGCACAATGGTAAGGCGTTACCAAGACAAATTGAGCAGCCGCATTGCGGGGGTGCCTTTTTTTGAAATCGGATCAGATCTCAAGAACAGCATGCAATGATGGTGATGATGCGGATCGTTGCGCAATATCGCTGTCGGCACGGGCGGCACGACCAAGAAGCCGAGCGAGCGTCGGATCGATATCCTCGTCAAGAAACCGAAAACCGGCTTCCCGCGCGCGTATCGTGATCACGCGCTGGCCACCGAGGAGAAGTTCCTTTGCGAAGTCACCGCCAACAAGCCGCAGAGGCAGCGCCGGCAGGGGCAGAAATACCGGTCGGCGCAGCGCACGGCCCATGGCCCTGCTGAAATCGCGATTTGTCACTGGCTTCGGCGCTGTGGCATTGATCACACCATGAACCGAAGGGCGCGCGATCGCAAAGATAATCATCCGCACAAGGTCATCCCGGCTGATCCAGGACATCCACTGTCGTCCGGATCCGATCGGCCCGCCAAGCCCGAGGTCAAACGGCGGCAAAAGCCGGGCAAGCAGGCCGCCCTCGGGATCAAGCACAAGGCCAATCCGTAAACGGATAACCCGCAGTCCTAGCACCTCAAGATTGCGGGCGGCCCGCTCAACCTGATGACAGCTCTGGTGGGAAAAGCAACTCTCGGCAGGGCCAGCGTCGACTTCGGTAATGATTTCGTCCCCCCTCAGACCATACCAGCCAATGGCTGAGGCGCCGATATAAACCGACGGTTTTTCAACGAGCCGCGCCACCAGCCGGGTCAACCCCCGGGTCATCTCCAGCCGGGAACGGATGATCCGGGCGCGTTTTGCACGGGTCCAAAGCCCTGTGGCGACCGGTTCACCAGCCAGATTGACGATTGCATCAATCCGGTCCAGATCGCCGATCTGGTCAAAATCCGTGATCAGGCGGATCGGCGCCCCAAGCCTTCCCGCATTCGCCGGATTACGGGTGTGTGCGATAACATCGTGGCCCGCCTCTTTCAGGGCCGCAACAAGGCGGTTGCCGACAAAACCGGTCGCGCCGGTCACAAGGATCGTCTTGCGACCCGGCAGGGCCGTTGCCAGCTGATAGGCCGGGCGCGAATCAATTCGCTGAAGCCTCCTTGCGGCAAAACAGTCCCGCAAACCAAATATGCTCACAGCCAGTGCAGCCAGACTGGCAATTCCGCTCCACAAACCATAATGGGTCGCGATCAGCCCCGTCGGAAGCGACTGCCAGCCCCACAGGACAGGCACCAGGATCGTCAGGATAGCCCCATAATTCAGCGCCAGCAACGTATGGGTGACCCGCTCAGTAGCAGGCAGCGAGCGGGATCGATCCTCCTCGACAAAATCCCACAGGGTAATGATAATTTCTGCAACCAATAGCGTGATCAGAATCGTCGCGATCAGCCCTCCCGGGATCGTCCAGCCGATCAGGAGGAAGGCAATTGCGTAGACGAAGTTTCGTACCGAATGCAGCTTCAGCTCCCGTCGCTGGGAAATCCGCCAGGCCAGCCGCTCCGTCAATTCATGGTGAAACAGCGTGTCAAAAGCACCAAGAAAAATCTGGATACTTAGTAAAATCCAGAACAGGTCAGTGAGCATGGCAAACCTCCTCCATATCAGTGAAGAATACGGTCTGACGCATGAGCGCGCCAAACCAGGGGTGATCAAGATCGAGGGTAAAGGCGAACGCGCCGGGACCGTGGCTATCGCCGAGATCATAGTGACCAACCACCATCCGCCCCGGCGCAAGCCAGCCGGGCAAACGCCACCGCAGGCCCAAGACATCAAGGGCATAATGGTCGGAAATGAACAGGAGGCCCGGATTTTTCAGGGCACGCGAAACCTCAACCCGCAGGGCAATGACAATCCCCGCGCCAATATGCTCCTCTAGCCCTGTCGGACCGGTAAACCGTTTTGACGAATGCACCGCCTGCGGAAAGCCATGGCGACGGTTGTAAATCCGGGTCCAGTACTGGCCACCACTTGTCGGATCGTCGCTGACAGCAACGCTCGCGCTCTGGCCTGCGCCTTTGCCGTCAAGAGGCAGCGGTGCACCGATTGTCCGCACCAGTTGGGCAAGGACCTGGCCGAGAAGGCTCATGTTCATACGGTGAATTTGACCGCGAAAGACAACGCTTTGCCCGGGGGCAAGCCGCTTCAGGAACCGCCGCTGAACCGCAACGGGCAGGCGTGCCCAGTCCCGAGGCTTGACCAGACGCTGGAAACGACGGTCGATCCCCGTAGGCTGCAATGCGGGCCGCGCGCCGACAGGCTGCGCCATGCCGGCCGTTTCAGCCAACAGGTCTGCCGATAATATCGGTATTTCGTGTTGTTTCTGTTTTGTCAGAAATTGCATAAAAAAAATTTTCCACCCTCTGCCTCGGCGCGTTGATTAGTCCGCCGGCTTGTCCGGTTTGGCCCCGCCGGTTCGCAGGAACGGCGAAACCAGATCGACAATCCGCGCGCCCATGCGGATCAGCGGCATGACACGCTCCTTTGGAAGGCGCGCCATCTGGTCGAACCAGCCGGTCACCATCGTGACAAAACCATGCATTTCGCGGAGCTGGCGAACGGCTTCTGCGCTGACTTTCGGGTCTTCCTTTGCTTCAGCAAGAACCTGCGCCAAAACATTGGCCGCGCTATCAATTTCACGCGCTTTGCGAACCGCCGCGATACGGGTCGACATCTCCCAGACATCTTTTTCCGCCATAAAATGGTCACGGCGATCGCCAAGCACCGGTGTGCGCTGGACCAAATTCCAGCCGATCAATTCCTTGATCGAATTGGAGACGTTGGACCGGGCCAAACCCAGCGCCTCGGCAATATCCTCGGCGGGCATCGGCCGTTCCGCGACCAGAAGCAGGGCATGGATCTGCGCCACGGAACGATTCACCCCCCATTCGCCGCCCATGTCTCCCCAGTGAAGGACAAATTTCTGGATAGCGGGCGGTAGGGTCGATTTTTCAACGGTAATTTCTGTCATGACAGAAAAATATGATATCCGGACATTTCTGTCAAGACGGAAATATCGAAATCTACAGAAACACATGCAACCTAGAGCCAGCTGGCAACCCGATCATTCGCGAGAAGGTCCTCATAGGTCGGGCGCGCGCGAATAATCTCGACACGCTCACCGTTCACCAGAACCTCCGGCACTAGCAAGCGAGAGTTGTAACCCGAGGCCTGCACCGCTCCATAGGCCCCCGCCGACATGAAAGCGACAAGCTCCCCCGCACGCAGTTCTGGCAGTTCACGATCCCTGGCAAAACGATCCCCCGTCTCACAGATCGGACCAACCACATCATACCGCCTTGCCGGTCCCTCGCGCGCTGTCACGGGCTGGATGGCATGATAGGCGTCATACAGCGCCGGGCGGAGTAAATCGTTCATACCGGCATCGACAATCAGAAAACGCCGGTCCGTACCAGGCTTGTCATAGATCACTGTCGAGACAAGGATACCGGCATTGCCGACAATCATCCGTCCCGGTTCGAAGATAAGCTGGACACCCAGCGGGTCGGCGATCCGACGGATCATTGTGGCGTAATCATCGGGGTGCGGCGGAATATCCTCGACATCACCATAGGCGATCCCAAGACCGCCACCCAGATCAATCCGCTCGATCGGGCAGCCCGCCGCACGCAACTGGCGCACCAGATCGGCAATCTTTTCAAATGCTGCCTCAAACGGGGCAAGCTCGGCAATCTGCGAGCCAATATGAATATCAACGCCCACCACGCTGATGCCGGGCAGGTCCATCGCTTCACGGTACAGACGCGGCGCATCCGCCCAAGGAATGCCAAATTTGTCTTCCGCCTTGCCCGTAGAAATCTTGTCATGGCCGCCAGCACGCACATCCGGATTGACCCGGAAAGCAATTGGCGCGTGTCGGCCCATTTCGCTCGCAACAGTGCTGAGCGCATGCAGTTCGGGCTCGGATTCCACATTAAACTGATGAATACCCTCAGAAACAGCAAGCGCCATTTCATCTCGGGTTTTTCCGACCCCGGAAAAAACAATCCGGTTTGGCGGAATACCGGCAGCACGGGCACGCCGGAGCTCGCCCTCCGAGACCACATCGGCCCCTGCCCCCTCGCTTGCCAGCAATTTCAAGACCGACAGGTTGGAATTGGCCTTGACCGAAAATGCGGTCAGCACATCGGCATTACGAAAAGCATCACGAAAGACACGAATATGCCGCCGCAATGTCGCTTCTGAATAGCAATAAAACGGCGTGCCAACAGCCTCCGCGATCGTCGTCAGCGCTACATCCTCAGCATGCAGCACACCGCTGCGGAAATCGAAATGGTGCATCGGCTAGGCGGCCTGCCCGATATCGGCGCGGGTATCCGGCGGGCGTACGGGCACCTTCTTGCCACAGGCCGTTACAAACAGCGCGGCGATAAAGACAAGGATGGCAAGACGGATCATGCTTTACTCCCGGGATATGAGTTCTGTAAAAGGCTTTTATCATATGCCTTTCTGGCACGGAAACCGATAGCGTGAAACAGCCTCAATGCCGCGTTCCTTTATTCAGCGTTCTGCAAGGATTCAAGCCACACACGGGCTGCTTGCGAGACGTTTTCCGGCGCCGTCCCGCCTTGTGATGTTCGTGAACGGACGGAATCCTCGACACCGAGTACAGAAAAAACATCCTCGGTAATAGCGCCGTGAACGGCCTGCAATTCTGCAAGCGACAGATCGGCAAGACCGCAGCCCTTAGCCTCAGCCAGGGCGACAAGCACGCCCGTGACATGATGTGCCTCGCGGAAAGGCAGCCCCGCCGCCCGCACCAGCCAGTCAGCGAGGTCGGTTGCAGTAGAAAAGCCCTCACCGGCGCGGGCACGCATCGCTTCCGCATTGACTGTCATCCCCCGGATCATCCCTTCCATCGCCGCGAGGCAAAGGGCAAGGTCATCAAAAGCGCGAAAAACGGTTGTCTTGTCATCCTGCATATCCTTGGCATAGGCGAGCGGCAGACCTTTCATCAGCATTGCAAGTTGAATGAAAGCCCCGGCCATCTGACCGGTCTTGGCACGGATCAGTTCTGCGGCGTCAGGATTGCGTTTTTGCGGCATGATTGAGGAGCCGGTGGAGAATTCATCGGACAGCCTTACAAAATCAAAAGGTGCGCTGGTCCAGATAACCAGTTCTTCGGCAAGCCGCGAAAGATGCATGACGCAGATTGTTGCCCCGCTGAGGGCTTCAAGCGCAAAATCCCGGGCCGAAACGCCATCAAGCGAATTGCCCATGGGGCGGTCAAAGCCGAGCGCGCTGCTTGTCGCTTGCCGGTCTATCGGAAAGGCGGTGCCGGCAAGGGCGGCGGCACCAAGCGGACATTCATTCAATCGCGCGCGTGCATCGGCAAACCGGGCGCGGTCGCGCGCAAGCATTTCCACATAAGCAAGGCAGTGATGGCCAAATGTCACCGGCTGGGCTGTCTGCATATGGGTAAAGCCCGGCATCACGGTGGCCGCATGGGCCTGTGCGGTTTTTGCGAGGACTTGCATCAGCCCCGCCAGCGCGCCGTCCGTATCGTCGAGCGCGTTACGCAGCCACAGCCGAAAGTCGGTTGCGACCTGATCATTGCGTGAGCGCGCCGTATGCAGGCGCCCGGCTGCTTCGCCAATCAGCCCACGCAGACGCGCCTCGATATTCATGTGGATATCTTCGAGGGCAGGATCGAAAACAAAGTCGCCGCGTTCGATCTCACCTGCAATCGCGTCCAACCCTCGCAGGATGGCATCGCAATCTGGGCGGGAAATGATTCCCTGATCGGCCAGCATTGTGGCATGAGCCCGCGAGCCAGCAATGTCCTCACGCCAGAGCCGCCGGTCCACATCGATTGAAGCGTTTATCGCCTCCATCACCGCCGACGGGCCCGCAGCAAACCGACCGCCCCACATGGTATTGGCCGTTCCCACGCCGGATTTTGCACCGTTTGATTCTGTCAAATCGTTGAAACTTTCCTGAACATCCCGATTTGTACCCACGCTACCGGGGGTTATATCATTCGTCGAGAGGGCGTTTTTTGACTGCGAAACAAAACGGAGAGAGTTTTTCATGAAGTCACCGCGATTTTGGCTCCTCGCCTGGGGCGGTATCGGCATGGCTGTGATGGCATTTGTTCTGATTGCGGCAAGCCTGAAGCCAGGTGGGCGCGATGCGGTCAAACTGATCACTGGCGAAATGGCTGATTTCACCCTTGCCTTTCCGCCCCGTCCGGCACCGCAAATCCCCTTTGAGACCGAAAACGGCACACTTACGCTTGATGATTTCCGTGGCAAGGTGGTGCTCGTCAATTTCTGGGCAACCTGGTGTGGCCCCTGCCTGAAGGAAATGCCCTCACTCGATGCGCTTCAGGGGCAATTAGGCGGGGATGATTTTGCGGTCGTCGCAATCGCAACCGACCCGAAGGGCCGGGAAGAAGCGGCCCGGTATCTGGCGCGACTGGAAACCAAAAATCTCGATCTTTATACCGACCCGCGCCTGCTTTTTGCCAGCGCCATTGGCGGGACAGCTGGCCTGCCGATCTCGATCCTTTATGACCGCGACGGCTCAGAGATCGGCCGCCTCATCGGTGCCGCGGACTGGTCCAGTCCGGAAGCCATACGCCTGATCCGCGCCGTCATGGGCGGCGACGCAGTCAAGTAACGGGCAAGGCGGCCCCGGCGCAACGCTCCGGCGAAATAGTCCTTCGTTCCGTCGCCTTTTCGCCGCCTTGCGTGAGACAAATCTTCACGCGTTTGTTACGCAAGCATGGAATGAACTCTTGCACGCCCCACTTCCGGAAGGGTTGTGGGCAAAAAAGGAATTGTAGAATGACACTCATGCACGCCCCGTCTCGCCGCCGCCGGAATAATTTGCTTCTTGCCGGCACAGCCGCTCTTGCGCTTGGCGCCCTGGGCGCTTGCGGCAACGGTGATGGCGGCGACAAGGCTGGCGGCGACAAGGCTGGCGCGACGCAATCACAGCGCGCAGCCGCCAATGCGCGGGCTGGTTCGCCGATCGACAAACCGTTCTCCCTGAAGGATGCCGAGGAAAGCGATGTTGATGCGATCCTGACCCTGCTGGGTTACGAAGGTCCTGCCCCTTATGAAAGCGCTCGTTTTGATGACAAGCTTGGCGCAACAGTGCTGGAAGGTCTGCGCTTCGCAGGCGATGAGGGCAATGCCATTACGATCGCCCGGGCCGAACTGTTCGGCCTTGATGCCGATGCGATTGCTGCGGTTAAAAACGGCGAAGGCGCGGTCGATGCAGACTTTACACAGGTCTTTGACAAGATCCGTCTTTATGATCTCACGGTCGATATCAACGAAGCCGAGATTGAAACCGATAGCGGTGACGAACAGGGTATTTCGCTCAAAACCGATCCCGATATTGATCTGGAAGCCTCATTCGAGCAGTTCGGCATGACAATTGGCGCGCTTGAATTCGATAGCCTGAGAATTCGTGAGGGTGGCATCCCGGACATGAATGACCCCAACCCGGCCTTTTTCCTCAATGCCTTCGATCTCTCCGGTCTTTATATGAAGGACTACGCTTTCCGCATGAACCGCGATGATGTGGGCAATGTGGCCTTCAATGCGCCGGATTTCAGGATTGTCGGTGTTTCCGGCGGCAAGCTCGACAGCATCATTGCCAATGATCTGGAATACAACTTCAAACGCTCTGCCGAGGCCGCAAAAGCCGTCTTCGGAGCTGCTGGGAGCGGTGCGAGCGGTCTGATCGATGGCCCGCTGGGTAATCTTCTCGGCATCAATGGTCAGCAGGTCCAAGCAGAGCAGTTTACCTGGCGCGGCATCGACGCCTCAAAGCTTGTTGAATATGGTCTTAAAGAGGAAACCCCGCCAACATCGGAGCGCGACGTCCTGAGCTTTGGCCGGGGCGAAATCAGGAATATCGTTCAGTATGTTGACGGCAAGAAACTCATGTCAGCCGACAGCTCAACCTTCGAGGCGGATGAGTTCACCTGGCTAATCCCGAACAAGATCCGCAGCGAAACGAAAAACGCCGTCTACGATCTGACTGCATATGTTACAGAAGAAGACTCCGAGATCCTCTCGATCCTGAAAGATAATGGCCTGAGCGAGGTCACAGGTGACAGTGTCGTGGCCTGGACCTGGGACGACAAGAGCGGCAGCGCAGCGCTTGATTTTTCGGCGGACAGCCCGCAGCTCGCCGATATTTCCATGGCGGTCAATCTGTCCGGTCTTGAATATGAAACGCTTGCCGCCAAAATCGAAGCTGGCGAGGAAGACGCTGTTGCCCAGATTGGGGCGCTTGAGAAAATGGAATTCAAGATCATCGACACTGCGCTTCTTGACACGGCTTTTGCCATCGCTGCATTGCAGACCGGCGCCTCATCGCCAGACGAACTCCGCACGACCGTACCCACCCTGATGAAACTGACAACCGCCCAGATGCGCCAGCAAAGCCCGGCGCTCGGCGCCATTATCGATGGCGTCGCCGGGTTCATCTCTAAAGGAGGAACACTGACGATCAGTGCAAACCCGGAAGAAGCCGTACCCTTTGCAACCCTTGAAGCCATGGGCGAAACTGATCCACAAGCCCTGCCGGGTCTGCTGGGCCTGAGCGTCAGCCACAACGCGCCGTCAAACTAAGCCATAGCCATCCGGATCCGGATTGATCCGGGCTAATAATGGCCAATTTACGCCGACGGGAATGGAATTCGGACCGGCCAGCCAACAAACTGTTGGCCGCCGGCTTCCGGGTCTTCGGTTTTGGGCCAGCATTCCAGAACAAAAACCTGTTCGGATTTCCGGACACGGATGAGACCATATCCCTCTGACTTTAGCGCTTCGTCACCGAGGTTCTGCCCCTTCAGCGCGCCGGCTTTAAAGTTTTTCTTTGCAATCTTCGGATTGGCGACGGCGATTAGCCGGAAGCGATTGCCGAAACCATCCGCAAAATCGCCCGTGTGTGGTAGGCCATTGCGCGCATTCGGGAGCGGACCGGCCGGCTCGAACCAGCGCTGGAACAATGTTGCGCCCGCGGGACCCGAGAACTGCACTGGACCATCATCGAACCCTTCGATGCCATGCCGGATGACGCATGCCAAATGCTGGTCACCAGCCAGCATAAGCGCACCATTTTGCGCAACAAGTCTTATTGCACGTTGTCGCGCCACCGGCGGAAAACCGTTTGAATCGGTGATCCGCATCGGACCGCCAGAATCGGTCGTCTCGACACAGGCCCAGGGCGTCTGGCTGACCAGGATCTTGGGGAGGTCCCGGTCCTGATCAATCCAATCCCGCAAAAAGGCTTCCTGACGCGGGCCGAGAAGATCGGCCGACGCAAAATCATATCCGGCGGGCTGATTCGGCCCGGCCTTGAATTTCCGGTCTTCGACAAAGGCAAAGCTCGTCCCGCCATATCGGAACGCCCCGTAGGTGACCGGAATGCCGTTTTCGATCGGAGCCGGATCGTACGCATCAGGATTGTGCCCGCACTGAATGTGGTGAATTGTGGTGACAAGCGCAGCGCCATGCACATAGCCGCCCGCAGCTTCCTTGCCGTCAGGCGCATCGCGACCACCCTGCCCCCAGACATTGCCCTGCAACACGTCATGGTCGTCGGTAAGAACGATCGCGGGACGGTCACGGACCAACTCACGAAAGCTCCAATACCACAGATACCAGCGATAAAGCGTATCGAGAACAACATGTTTACCCCGATAGACAGGGCGGACCGGGTTGAATTCGTAATACTGGTCGCCGCAAAACACGGCGATGTCGGGATCGTGGGCCGCCGCATTCCGGCTAAGATCACGGTGCGGAAAATAGATATTGTCGTGGGTATACCGACCGAGTGTTCTTTCCTGCTCGTGGTATTTGCCCATAGTCCCAACATCGAGCGACTGCGAGGAGGTCAGCACACAACTGAACAGTGCGACCTTTATTTCCTCCGCACCCTTTGGATCGGGCCGAATTGTTCCTGACCAGAGGGCCTCGTCGGAACCGGGATAAACCAGACGAAACTGATGGGCCCGCTTATCATCCCAGTCTTCAACGCGGAACACAGCAACAAAGCTCTCTGAAATCAGAGCATCTTTGATTTTGGTCCAGACATCGGAATTGTCCCGCCGTGTTTGCAAAACAAGCCGCGTCGGATCCCCCTCGCCGACCGGCATAAGCTGGGCGCTCATCTTCAGGATGCCATCCGAAAGAGAATGCAGAGTTCCCATCACCGGGCCCAAGCGGCGCGTATCGTTGCGAACGATCTTTTCGCCGACTGTTTCGATCTGGCTGAAGCCGAACCGCGCGCCTTGCGGCCCCGCCGATGACGAGACGAGCGAAAGACCACCAACAAGCCTTTCTGCAGCAATGTTGCGTGCAATCGCGCGGGCTAAAAGCCTGTCTTCTCCAGCGGCATAAGCTGTAAGGGTTGCTGTAAACTGACCGTCCGGTTGCGGATCGAGCCGGAGCGCGATGTCCAGAATTTCCGACAGTTTTCCTTCGCTCGCTGTCTCCTCGTCTGGCAGGGATGCGAACGCAAAGGGCTGCGCTTCATCACTATGGTCGCGAAAGCCAATTGTGCCGTTGGTCTCAACCACCGCCATCAGACCGCCGGCCTCTCCGGACCCGGCCTGAGCAAGGGCCGCTGCGCGATAGTCTAGCCGACCGCCACCGACGCCGACGAGAAAGCCGCCAAATCCCTTTGCGTCCCGGGCAGAGAGCCGGTGAAGGCGTGCAGAAAAAACCGCTGGTGCGAACGCGTCGCCAAGAGAGCGTGTGAGCAGCCCGACGGTGCGGACCGGATAGCGACCGGCGCCATTCGTGCACTGCAGAACACCATATTCAAGACGCCAGTCCTGAAGCTGGTTTGCCCAGAATTCCGCACCTACCCAGACACGCCGACGCCCAGCTTCAATGGGCACCGCATCCCGGGAGGGTGCTTCGCCCTGCGCAGTCTCATCTCCCGCGCAACCCGAAAGGGCCAGTGCAGAAGCCATACCCAGTCCACTGCACAAAACATCGCGCCGCCGTGGACCCAGCTTGAAAATGTCATCACCCACCAAGGTCTCCCCCTCACCCTTGCAGCATTACCGCGTTGGGACCGGTTTTTTGCCCGAATAATCGTAAAAGCCTCGGCCTGTCTTACGGCCGAGCCAGCCGGCCTCGACATATTTGACAAGGAGCGGACACGGACGATATTTTGAATCGGCCAGCCCCTCATACAAAACCTGCATGATCGCAAGACAGGTGTCGAGCCCGATAAAATCGGCAAGTTCCAGCGGGCCCATCGGATGGTTGGTGCCGAGCTTCATGCCGGTGTCGATCGCCTCGACCGTGCCAACGCCTTCGTAAAGCGTATAAATTGCCTCGTTGATCATCGGCATCAGGATACGGTTGACGATAAAGGCCGGAAAATCCTCCGAAACCGCCATGGTTTTGCCAAGACGGTCGACGATTTCGCTGGCTGTCTCAAATGTCGCACGGCTGGTGGCGATCCCCCGAATCACTTCGACCAGCTGCATGATCGGGACCGGGTTCATGAAATGTAGCCCAATGAAGTTTTCGGGACGCTCTGTCGCTGCCGCGAGCCGGGTAATCGAAATCGACGAAGTGTTTGACGCCAGCAGGCAATCGTCGCGAATCGATCCCTTCAGTCCTTCAAAGATCTTTTTTTTGATGTCTTCGTTTTCGGTTGCCGCCTCAATGATCAGGTCACAGTCGGCAAGGGCGGTTATCTCGGTTGCAGTCGAGATGAGCGCCAGCCCTGCTTTCATGGCATGGTCTGAAATAAGCCCCCTGGCAACCTGGCGGCCCATATTTTTTTCAATCAGGGTGTTCGCCTTGTCGAGCGCGCCTTGGCTGATATCCTGAAGAATAATCTCGTATCCGGCCAGCGCAAATACGTGCGCAATCCCATTGCCCATTTGCCCGGCGCCGATTACGCCGACTTTCTTGATATCCATTGCCCGCCTCCCTGTCCTGAAACGCTATAGTTGGGCAGACTAAGCGAGACTGTCACAGAAATGAAGAAATTTTTGCACCGCAGCATTGGCGCCGCTGATCACCCCGTCGTTTCCGCGGAGAAAGCCGGGGCCTCCATCCCCACGCTCAGAGGCATGTGAAGCCTGGCCTCGACGCCGGCGCCCGGCCTCAGCGTCCCGATTGCGGTTTCCCGGCGGCCTTCACACCCGGCTAAAGGGCTTCCTTCAATTCCGGCAGGGCCTTGAAGAGGTCAGCCACGAGGCCGTAATCGGCGACC
>CAYSMJ010000014.1:0-29793 GCA_964432075.1 uncultured Caulobacterales bacterium
GATACGACAAGACCGATGAAAGCTATCGCGCAACATGGAGCATCGCCGCGACAATGATCGCTTTACGATAATTGTCCACAGGCCTTAGTGCGACCGCCCGTCCGCAGCGAAGCGAGGATCACCTTCCGTGATCGGTTACGATCACTGAAAACTGGTATAAAGTGCATGTGATCGGGGGGGATGTCCGCCGCTACCGTCCCTAAAGGGCGGCGGATTTTGACTTCGCGCCATGACGCGCGCAAGCCGGCGATGTGATCGACAAGGAGCGTTTGGCGCCGGTTGCGCAGGTTTACGGTGAACAAACAGATTCCGCCGGGAATAAACAAGGCGTTCATAATTCGGAATGATAACATCATGCAAATCTGCCAAGAAACAGGGATGGCGGTTTGCGCGGCGCTAACCCGCCCTGCTTGCTATCTGTCCGGCCCCGTGGCCCATTTTACGCCGCCATTGACACGCCGCCCCTGTTCTTGATTTTTTAATGGCAAAATGCCATGTAAGATATATCAGAGCATCAGGCTCCGGGGTCGGCCGAGCCGGCCGACATAGGGCTCGGGCAACCGGGCCCTATGTTTTTTTATGAACCGATATCATCAAAACAGCTATATTTGATCCCGAGCAACGGTCTGTCTGCGTCATCGAGCTGTGCATCGATCAGGCGTCCGGCCTGCCGCAACGCTGCATATGGCCTGTAAGTCGAATCATATCCGCCCTTGGCGATTGGGTACAGATACAGGTCAGCAATCTGTAGCATAGGGGGTTTCTTGGTACGGCGTTTTGGTTCGCCAAGAACGGTTTGCCGAAACTCATCAGCGGTAAGGCCACGATAGACCGCCGAGTTGGACCCGTCAAAAGGAAGCCCCTCGCGCTTCAGCTCTTTTGCAAAGGCAAGAATATCTCTGTCCTCATGCTTTCCCGACTTTTCAAAGAAGATGCGCAGGCTTCGATCTTGAGAACGCGCGTATTTTGCACTTCTTTCAATCAGGATCATGAAAGCGGTTTTGTCCATATTCCATGGGGAGCCAGCGAATTGTTCTTTGTATCGCGCAACATATCCAGGACGATGGATAATTGCGCCTATACCAATGACGGGAAGCTCTATCAGAAAGCTATTCAGTGCAGAAAGAAATTCGACCGCACGTTCAGGGTTTTTCAACCAGCTGAACTTACCGCGACCGCCTCTGATTGCATGTGAGTGCAGCGGGTAGTCAATTTCCCACTTATCACAAAAGGCTCGATGGGCATCCCACACCCTGGAAATGTCTTCCTTTTTGATCAGAACACCGCCAAGGCCGAAACAGTCCATGCCATCCTGACGAGCATGGGGCGGTTCGTGATCCGGCTCGCGACTGCCCGTATCATCGAAAAATAAGTGAATTTCATCGGTCAAATCTTTGAGTCCGCAACATAAACTGACATATTTTCACGAATGTGGACGGGTTTGCGCTTTTCGCCAATGACAAAGGCGTCGATCATGTCGGCCCATTCCTGCATCATGTGGCGGCGCTGGTCGGCGTGTTCGGCCTTGTTGTAGACCCACGTCGCGTTGAGCGCCTATCCTCATGGGCGAGGCTCTTCTCAATCCAGTCGCGGTTGAAGCCGAGTTTATTGAGCAGTGTTGATCCCGTGCACCGCAAATCGTGAACTGTGAACGGCTCAAGCGGAAGCAAGTCGGGCGGGTTGCGCGTTAGCGATAGCCGCCTTCAAAACTTGCCGGGTTGAACCGGCCTCCATGCGTGTGCGCAAAGGCGGATTGGGCGACGGAGTCTTGTCGGGAAATCGTCATCCCCGGGCGGCAAGGCCCGGATAATACCAAGTCGCAATGAAGTCGACTCATTGTGACTTGGCTAGTGGTACGAGCCTGACGTTTCGCGACCCTGTGCATTTTTCTGATGGATCAACTTATCCAGCCATTTGAGTGAGATATCCGTCGTTAAACGATGGACGGTACGGACTCAAATGTCTGGGTCGATCCACCAGACAGATAAGACAGAGGGCACGCTATTTTGCCGCCTGTCCGGCAAGCAAAGCACCAAAGATATGGGAATAATCATCCGTCCACACACCAACGGCCGGGTGCGGTGTACGCTCTTCCCACTCCGGATGATCTGCAAACATGCGGTCCATCACGTCTGGATTGCCGACCGCAACCCCGATGGCCGCAGATAACGCGTCCATTCCCTTCGCATCCTCGCCAGGGCTATATTCCATGACGCGCGCGTCAAGCGCAGCATCACCGGCAATACCCATTACGACAGAGGCAACATCCATAAACCGGTTTGAGGTATGGAAGAAAATTACCCCGCCATCCTTAAGCTTTTCGCGATACAAGGCCAGCGCTTCCCTCGTGATAAGATGCGCCGGGATGGCATCGGACGAAAAAGCATCAATAATGATGAAGTCCGCCGAATTGTCCGGAGCATTCTGCAGTTGCAGCCTTGCATCACCAACAATAATATTTGCTTTGGGCTGACAATCAGAAAGATAGGTAAACAGCTGCCTATCAAGTGCCATTTCGACAACCGCAGGATCAATTTCATAAAAGGTCCATGCTTCGGAAGGATTGGCATAACAGGCAAAAGCCCCCGCACCGAGACCAACAATACCGATATCAAGGTCGCCAGGCCTGTAATCTCGCGCCACTTCAACAAACTTACCAAAAGGTCCGCGCGGATCATAATAGGCAAGCCTTTCCTTGCGTAGACCGGGATCTGTATACTGCAAGCCATGAATGGTATTTCCGTGCACAAACTGGTGTACACTTTTTCCGTCTATTTTCTTTTCTGATACACGTGTCACGCCAAAAAAATTGCGATGCTGGAAAAGGTCATTGCGATTTCCGTCCTCAAGGGCGCGCAAGGCGACAAAGTTGATGAATATCTCAAGCGCAAGCAAGCCCGCAACAAACCGCACGGGACGACGGTTTTGCAGATATACAAGAACGTAGGCAGACAGAATGGATACGTTTACGAACAGGGACTGTTTCATATCCAGATGGCGCAATACCAGAATTACACCGGTAATCACTGCAAATGTGAGAACAGCAAAACCAACATCAATGAGGACGCCTTTGCGATCTGGCCACCGCCCCACCGCAGCGATGCCCGCGATTGCCAAAATCAATCCGTACTCATAGACATTGGAAAAAATCACGGGCGCAATAAGCGCGTTGAAAATTCCGCCAAGCACGCCGCCAATGGACATACATATGTAGAACTCCGTCAGACGTGTCGTCACGGGGCGTTGTGATGCGAGAATTCCGTGAAAATGAAGCGCTACAATAAAAAAGATCAAAAGGTGGATAAAAAGCGCCAGAAAGAATCCGACATC
The DNA here is from genome assembly GCA_964432075.1 of uncultured Caulobacterales bacterium. Classification (GTDB taxonomy): domain Bacteria; phylum Pseudomonadota; class Alphaproteobacteria; order Caulobacterales; family Parvularculaceae; genus CALLPQ01. The sequence continues at coordinate 3,331 of CAYSMJ010000014.1, forward strand.
ATGCAGCACCCACATTAGCCCACCGGTGACAACAGCCGCAGGCAAAAGCTGTGCAACGATCTCGGGTCTGATCGGCGGATTTTTTGCAAATACAATGACAAAAGTCAGGAGATAAAGCGCAAGCGGTGCAACCCAGACAAAAGGGGTGGTTGCAACGTTTACTGAGAAATGGGTTGTAACTCCAAGCATCAGACTGGACGGTACAAAGGCAAGACCAATCCACGTTAATTGCTGTTTCAGCGTTGCGGACCGACTGAGAGCTTTCGCAGGTGCCGCTTCGGTGACAGAACCGGCACCGAACGCGCGGCCAGAGTGAGTGGCAACATTCCGGTTCAGGAAGGCCAGCACACCTGCACACACGATCGCAATCGCAAGCGCATAATATCCAGCCGCCCAGACAATGCTCTGATGACTGACCCCGAGCAAAGGTTCAATCAAAACTGGATAGGCGACCAGTGACAGAAGGGAACCAAGATTACTCGCCGCATAGAGAAAATAGGGATCAGAGGCATGCTCATGGTTTGTATAGGAAAACCAGCGCTGCACGAGCGGTGCCGTTGCCGACAGCGCAAAAAACGGTGCCCCGATGGATACGGCATATAATGCCATCAACCAGGCGGCTGGCGCACCTTCGGCCGGCGGGCTCCAACCGGAGGTGACGGCCAGCGGCAGAAACAGGAACCCGACAGCAAGAACACCGGCATGAATACCGATCTGCCATTTCAATGGTGCATGCCGCGACAAAAAGTGCGCATACAAATAACCGGCGAGAAGGGTGCCCTGGAAAAACACCATCGCCGTATTCCAGACATTCGGTACCCCACCGAGAAGCGGCAGGGTCATTTTGGCAAACATCGGCTGAACGGAAAACAACAATAGCGCGCTGAGAAAAATCGTCAGGGTGAATGCCGGCATCAGCCCTGTTTTGATCAATGATCCGCCGCTGAGCCGGTCGGCAATCTCGGGTGCTGAAACTTTGCTTATCGACATCAAGGCAACCCCAACTGAATTTGTTCAAGCGGGTCTAGCCAAGAAGGTTTTCGAAAAGTTTAACCAAACCGAACGTTAGTGGATCGACCCAGACAGTTGAGGCCGTAGCGTTCAGAGTTTAACGACCGCACTCTCATTCAAATGGCTGGATAAGTTGATCCATCAGAAAAATGCATCGTGGTGCGCAATTCAGATTCGTACCACCGGGTGTTTTTCGTCGTTGGGAAAATTTGCAGACCGCTTTTGTGTCGCGGTCTTTGTCATCGGGCCCGAGGATCGCTACGATAATGGCGACCTGGTTTCGTTTTCAAGAAAGGCGAGCGCACGCCCGTGTTCGAATCCTCGCCCCCTTTTCGGGCCGTCGATGCGTCCCTGCCATCGGCTGACCGTCCGGTCACAGCGGTCCTCGGGCCGACAAATACCGGGAAGACGCACTACGCGATCGAGCGGATGCTTGCCTATAAATCCGGCATGATCGGCTTTCCTTTGCGGCTGCTCGCCCGCGAGATCTACGACAAGCTGGTCAAACGCCGACCGACGCAGGAAATTGCCCTCGTTACGGGCGAAGAAAAAATCGTCCCGAAAAAGCCGCGTTACTGGATCTGCACGGTGGAAGCCATGCCCTTGTCAGAGCCGGTCGAGTTTCTCGCGATTGATGAAATTCAGCTCGCCGCCAATCCGGAACGCGGACGTACTTTTTCCTCTCGCCTGCTCAATGCGCGTGGTCGTGCAGAAACCTTGTTTCTGGGATCGGACACCATGGCGCCGATCCTGCGGCAGCTTTTTCCAAAAATCAGTTTTCTGGGCCGGGAGCGGTTTTCAACGCTGGCCTTTACCGGGTCAAAAAAGGTGACCCGCCTGCCCCGGCGCACCGCCATTGTCGCCTTCTCCAGCGATACCGTCTACGCAATCGCAGAACTTGTCCGGCGCCAGCGCGGCGGAGCGGCTGTTGTTCTTGGTGCCCTCTCGCCGCGCACACGCAATGCCCAGGCCGCGCTCTACCAGGACGGAGAGGTCGACTATCTGATCGCCACCGATGCGATCGGCATGGGGCTCAACATGGATATTGATCATGTCGCCTTTGCCGGTCGGCGCAAGTTTGACGGGCGGCACATGCGTGACCTGACCGCGGCAGAAGCCGCGCAGATCGCGGGACGTGCCGGGCGCCACATGCGCGATGGAACATTCGGGATTACCGGGGATTGCCGCCCCTTCGATGAGGCCATGATCGAGGCCATTGAAGAGCATCGGTTTGAGGCTGTCCGCGGCCTTTTCTGGCGATCGGAAAATCTCGATTTCGCCTCAATCCCCGCGCTCCTCAATTCGCTGGAGACAAAACCACCGCGCGCAGAGTTTATCCGCGCTCGGCCCGACGATGACGAACGCGCCTTTGCTTTTCTTGTCCGCGATCCGGATATCCGCGAGATGGCCGGTGGCGGTGCGGCGCTCGCTTTGCTTTGGGAGGTCTGCCAGCTTCCCGACTTTCGCAAGGTAACCGTTGATCAGCATGGACGTCTGATCGGTGAGATTTACACCGAACTTATTCGCCATGAGCGTTTGGCCGAAGACTGGTTCGCGCCCCGGATCGCCCCGCTTCAACAGACCACCGGCGACATTGATACCCTGTCGTCGAGAATCGCCCATATCCGCAGCTTCACCTATCTCGCCCACCGGGTGTCCTGGGTTGATAAGGCAACCTATTGGCAGGAGCGGACCCGCGCGATAGAAGACAGGCTTTCTGATGCGCTGCATGAGCGCTTGACCCAGCGTTTTGTCGACCGCCGAACGGCGGTTCTTCTGAAAAAGCTCAAGAGCGATGAGCCGCTTCTGGCCGGGGTAACGGACGACGGAGAAGTCATAGTGGAAGGCCAATTTGTCGGGCGCCTGCTTGGTTTTGAGTTTATTATCGACCCGCGGGCGACCGGGCCGGATGCCAAGCCAGTGCGCGCCGCTGCCGAAAAAGCCCTCGCCCCGGTTCTCGCCGCACGGGCCTCGGCCCTTGCCAATGCCAAACCGGAAGACCTGTCGATTGATCATGACGGCACAATCTGGTGGCGCCAGTCTGGCGTTGCCACGCTTGAAAAGGGTCCGGCCCCGCTCCGGCCCAAACTGGTCATTCGAAACATTGGCAGCCTGACCCCGGTCCTGCGCGGGCGGATCGAAGACCGGCTGACCGATTATATGGCCGCCAGGATCGAGGGGCTGCTCGGGCCACTAATCGCCACACAACAGCTTATCGATGCCACAGGCGAAAAGGCCCTGGACGGAACAACCCGCGGCGTTGCCTACCGGCTGGTGGAAAATTTTGGTGCTGCCTCACGCCATCTTTTTGGCGATGATCTCAAGCAGCTTGCCCAGACAGAGCGTGCCAAACTGCGCAATGCGGGCATGCGTTTCGGGGAATATACCCTGTTTATGCCGGCTTTACTCAAGCCGGCACCGGCGTCACTGCTGACGCTGCTATGGGCTCTGTGGCATGACCGCGATCCGTCTGCACTGACACCGATCAAGGCAGGGCTTGTCTCAACAGCTGTTGAAGAAAACGTTCCGCATGCATTTTATTACGCATCCGGCTATCGGCCCTCCGGGAACCGGGCGGTACGGATCGATATGCTGGAGCGTCTTGCCGGGGATATCCGTCGTGCGCGCGAGGCGGCTGGCCGTGACGGGTTTGAGGCCACGCCACAAATGATGTCGCTTGTCGGGTGTTCCGGCGAAGATTTTGAAGCGATCCTGACGTCGCTTGGCTTCAGGAAAAACACGGTTCGCAAGAGCTTCCCGCCAAAACCGATTGTTCGTAAACGACGTGTCGAAATAGGTCCGGATATCGCGGCGGCTGACGACAATCAAAACGGCGCCCATCAACCGCCAGAGGCGGCGCCATCTGTGGTGACAGAAAATGCAAGGCTTGACGCCGGCCCGGACGGTCTATCCTCGTCGACCGCAGAGGAGGGCTCCGAACAAGCCAGGCCCCCCATGGATGGTGCCACACCACAGCCCGCCGATCAGATCGTTGGCGATGGTGTGGCCGCGCTTGATATCGGACCGGAAACCCGGCCGACTGGCGAACCGAGGGTTGGCGAGGGTACGCCCGCTGCCCAAACGCCGTCGTCTCAGGTACAGGCGTCAGCCGGGGCCGACATCCCCGACACACCATCGGGTGTTCCCGAAACGGTGCCGCCTGTCCCCACCGAGATTGAGGAAACCATAAACCCGGCCGGTCCGCCCCATGAGCGGGACATTATCTTGTGGCGCTTTCAGATGCGGCGCAGCGACAATCAGCGCGACCGCGGGGCCCATCACCACCGCAACGGATCGCAGACCGCAGAGGGACGGCCCGGTTCGAAGGCCGACGGACGCCCGCAGCACAATCGCAAACCGAAGGGGGGCGACAAGTTTGCCAGTGCCGCGCAGGGCGAGCGTCAGCCCGGGAAGGACCCCCGGCGCAAGGGGCCGCAAAAACACGGCAAGGGCGATCCGAAAAAAATTGTCAACCCACACATGAACAAGCCCCGCCATCTGAAGGAAGCCGACCCTGATTCCCCCTTTGCCGTTCTCGCAGCCCTGAAGCATGGCGGGGAGAAGAACGATTAGGGCAGTATCGTCGCAAGAACAGGCCGACCTGCATCCGGGGGCCGAGGCCGCAGACGGCATCCGTGTTGACAAGTGGCTTTTCTTTGCCCGGTTTTTCAAGACCCGGACCCTCGCAAGCGCTTATGCGAGTACGGGGCATGTGCGGCTCAGCCGGGCCGGTCATGTCGAGCGTATTCACAAACCCAAAACGCTCGTTCGCCCCGGTGATACCCTGACTTTCATGAAGGGCGAGCGGGTTCTTGTCATCGAAATTGTCGAGTGTGGCGCGCGCCGGGGCCCTGCAAAAGAGGCGCTCAGTCTCTATATTGATCATTCGCCACCACCCCCGCCCAAAACGGACAAGCCGCTCCAGGATGCGGCTCGCGAGGCCGGCGCAGGCCGGCCAACAAAAAAGGACCGGCGGGCGCTGGAAAAAATCCGGGGCGAGCGATAAGGCCAGAAAGGAATGGAATGCTAAACGCCATCAAGTCGCTGTTTTCCAGCGTGACTGAAACGCCGACCGGGTCAGAAGACCATGACCTCCAAACCGCTTTTGCCGCCCTGCTGATCGAGGCGGCGCGCGCTGATGAGCATTACGACGACACCGAGAAGGCCATTATTACCCGCGTCATCAAGACACAGTTCTCGCTTGAGGAGGCTGGCGCGGTTGCCGTGCGTGAACAGGCTGAAACGGCTCAGACGGCGGCGGGCGGCCTGCATCCGTTCACAAAGGAAGTGAAAACTTTGCCGGAAAACGAGCGCGCACAGTTTCTGGAGCACCTGTGGACAGTGATCCTGTCGGACGGGGTGCGCGACTCCTGGGAAGATTCCCTTGTGCGCCGTATCGCCAGCCTGATCCACATGACAGACCGGGCCAGCGGCGAGGCCCGCCAGCGTGCCGCTGCAAAGCTCGGCTAACGCCAGCCAACAGCGTCCTGGGCGGCAATTCAGTCACCCGCACATGACTTGCGTGCGTGACGTGAACCGCTATTTACAGTCTTAACCGTCAGTCTGCTTGAAAGCCTCTGCCATGACTTATGTTGTCACCGATGCGTGCATCCTGTGCAAATACACCGATTGCGTCGAAGTTTGTCCGGTCGATTGTTTTTATGAGGGGGAGAACATGCTTGTGATCCATCCCGAGGAGTGCATCGATTGCGGCGTTTGCGAACCTGAATGCCCCGCAGAAGCGATCATCCCCGACACCGACGACAAGGACGGGACATGGCTGGAGCTTAACACCAAATACGCAAGTGAATGGCCGAACATCACCGTCAAGATCGACGCCATGCCGGACGCCGATGCAAAGCAGAATCTGCCCGAAAAATTGCAGCATTTCAGTGAAAAGCCGGGTTCCGGTTCATAATTGGGACGAACAGGAACGGGTAGCTGCCTGATTCCAAATCAAATTTCAGCCTATGAGCAAATGCAGCATTTTAATGTCCTGCATTATGTGATAGGATCGGAAATAATGACGCGGCGGTTAGCGGCGCCATAAGACATTCATGACGAGATAAATCATTGAAGAGCGGAAACGCCCGGCCACTTTCGGTGACGGCCAAGGTGCCCATATAAAAAATATGACGCACAGGCTTTTTATGCCGTTGTTTCGGGCACTCGCGACGGTTTTGTTATCGTGGTTCGTTATCCGGAAGGACGATCCAGAACAAACACCCGCGATCAGTGCGCCCGGTAATGATCCTTTTCATGACAGGGCTCAGAACAGGCTTACGCCTCCCGGTGAAAGTGATGGTACGACAATGCCCGCCAAGGCAACAAGTAAAAAGACAGCAACGAAAAAGAAATCGACTGACAGCAAGGCACCAGCAATATCAAAGGCCGATGCAAACGCAAAAGCAACGGGACCCGCTAAATCGGCTTCCGTAAAGTCAGTAGCCACAAAGAAAAAGGCCGCGACGACGGCTGTGAAATCGAAAAAGGCCGCGACGACCGGGAAAACCAGGTCGCCTGCCGTCGCGGCGGAAAAAACCGTGTCTGCCCGCTCGACGTCGACAGCGACTCCGAAAAAAAAGGTGGCTGTGAAAAATACGGCCACGAAGAAAATGGCCGCAGAGAAAGCCAGCCAAAATGACGACACGTACACGAGCGATATCGCCCCGAAAAAGAAAACTGTAAAAAAGAGTCGAAAATCAGTGAAAGCAACAGACGCCCCCCTTGCCGAGGATGTGCTTGAAAGGCCTGAAAAGTCCAAGCCCGCCGAAACGAAAACAACAAAAACGGCGGCGAAGAAAACCGCAACAAAGAAAACCGCAACACGCAAGAAAGCAACCAAAGCGGCCGACAAGCCGCGTCCGCCCGTCATCGGAAAAGTTGGTCAGGCGCCGCGTCGCTCGGCAAGCGATGTAACGGCCTCCAATCCGTTTCCGGTTCCCCCCAAACTCCACGAGGATCTGGAGCCGAAAACCGAAAAACCGTCTGCAGTTTCCAAAGAGGCAAAGAAGGATTTCAAGGTCAAGGACCAGATCGTCTATCCGGCCCATGGTGTCGGCATTATCGAAACCATCGAGCGTCAGGAGATTGTCGGCACGGCGATTGAAGTGTTTGTGATTCGGTTTGACCACGAAAAGCTGACACTTCGTCTTCCCACGGAGAAAGCAAAATCCGGTGGGATGCGCGCCCTTTCCGAACCGAAATTCGTTGATAAGTGCATCAATGTGCTTCAGGGGCGAGCCCGGATAAAACGGACCATGTGGTCCCGCCGCGCTCAGGAATATGAGGCCAAAATCAATTCCGGTGATCTCAACGCGGTTGCCGAGGTTGTGCGTGATCTTTACCGCGCGCCGGATCAGCCTGAACAAAGCTATTCCGAACGACAGCTGTTTGAGCAGGCCCTTGACCGAATGGCACGCGAAGTCGCGGCGGTACGCAAATCATCACTCAACGACGCCATTGATGAAGTACACGCCTCGCTACAGAAAAAAGAAGCCGCCTGACCTTTTGATCGAGCATTCCGAGGCGAAGTGGGACCCGGTTCGCGTTAGGAAAGTGCGGCAAAACAAAAGGCTATGGATGGGAATTATCGACGATCACACTTTTTTGAACGCGTTCTAAAAGGTCCCGCTGAAGGTCAGGATCATTTCTCGCGGTGTACGGTCGCGGAATTCCCGAAACGCCAGCGGCGACAAAAAGCGCGCGGTGGTAAAGACCATGCGATCGCGGCGTCTTGCGGTATCAAGAACGTTTTCAAAGCTGAAGTTAATCTTGAGCCCGCGGATCCGGGTGGTTTCAATAAACAGATCAAGGTCTGGCGATCGGGAAAACACGTCAAACTCATCAAGCCCGAAATTTTGCTGATCCCCAAAGAAATTCACATCACCGCCCCAGGCCCAGCGAGTTTTGACGAGGTCCTGGCGAAACGCGATCCGCGATTGCCAGCGGCGTTCTCCCGACAAGCGCCGATCGAGCCCGGTAACGGGATCGCTTACCCGTGAGCGCTGCCAGGAGCCGGACACATCCAGCCTGGCATTGCCGAGGTCAACCACGTCCAGCGGCAGGGTCATCTCGCTGCGTACACCAGAACGACGGCCGGACCCTATATTGCCTGGCACCTCAAGTCCGTTGCCAACCGGTAGCAGATCATTCACATCGGCAATAAAATCCGTATACCCAGTGATTGAAAACGCTCCGATGTCGCCAAAGCGCTGCTCGATAGTGAGATCGCCCGTCCACGTCGCTTCCGGAGACAGGTCCGGATTGCCGAGGGCAAGCTCGGCATCGCCAAGGTCTGTCGAACTGACAAAATCACCAAAATCAAGCTGGCCGATCTCACGAAAACCCCGGGCGCGAATCTGACCACGTTTCCAGGGATTGGCGGTCAGCGTGAGGCTGGGTTTGAGAAAAGAAAAGCTTCGATCAGCAGCAAACCCGCCAGTTTGTTTGATATTTGATATTTCCGCCGCGATCACAGCATCGACAGAAACGGCGCCCAGGCTGAAGGAGTCTGACAGGGCAAAATCGGCACGGCGTTCCTGAACCTCCGTCATGGCCCCCGGCACGGGGACAGTTTCAAGCGGCAGACCGGGCGCTGGCGCCTGATCAAGGGAAAACCGCGACTCAAGCCGATTGATGGCGCCTTCTCCGGACAGTTCGATCAGATGACCCGCAATGCCTGCATAATCGACCTCCACACGGACAATCGTCTCCGTCGAAAGCTGGCGTGTTTCAGTCTGCGTCTCGAAAACAAGCCCGGTCTGGTCACGTCCGCGCGCCAAATCGCCGGTATTGGTGGAACGGTCATATCGATAAAGCCCGATCAGCTTGGCGGTGAGCGAGGCCCCAAGCGGTCTTTCAATTTCCGGCCCGATTTCAAAGGCCCAGCCACGGTCGAGGTCGCCCTGGCGCAAAAGAATGGTGTCCTCACCCAGCGGTGTTCGGAAGGAATTCTCACCGCCATCCTCGGTAAATGCCTCGATCGAAGCATTCAGCCGGTAGGCCGTATTGCCGGGCTTGTATTCCCCATTCAAAGACAGGCCACCGCTGCGGCCGCTTTCGAAAAAGCGTTCATCGCGCTCTTCGATCAGTCGGTCGGCGGCATCAAAGACCCGCTCGCGCCCGCCCTCACGAAAGACATTTCGTTCCGCTTCAAGTCCGGCGGTAAACGTCAGCGCACCGGAACTGTCGGTGACGGACAGGGATCCGAAGGGATAGGCGCCAATATTGTCCGGGTTTGAAAAAAGGCCTGCTTCCCAGGCAAGACTCAGCGCTGAGCCCTGATTCAGAATAAGGTTGACAGCAACCGCCTGCCCCCTGAGGTCAAGCCCGCCCGTCTGTCCGCGGATCAAATCAATCCGGGCAACCGAGCCGGCGGGAATCCGCGACAGAATTGCCGATACGCTGTCGCTTTTGGTCGACGGCCGTTTGCCGTTGATCAGCACATTGCCGGCAGCCCCGGCAAAACCGCGCGACTGGTCGCCATTATCAATGGAAAACCCCGGCACATTGCGAACCATGTCGAGCGCGGTAATAGGGTTATAGCGCGCGAAAAAATCCGGCTCAAATTCAACGCTACATGCCTGCACGCCGGTGCACTCGTCCGCCGCGAGATCCGGACCGCCTTGGCTTTCCTGCGCTATTGCCGGCCACAGGATCAGGGCTGTGAGGCCGGACGAAATGGCCAGGGCAAGCGCCTTATCGCAGAACAGGCCAACGCTGGCTGAGACCGGTCCGGCAGATTTATAAACACACCAACGCACTGAATTTATTTTCCCTTCGTCAAAACCAAATGCCAATTCGGCAAGCAGGGATTGCTGACCCCGCTTGTTATCATACCCGCCCTTCCGCTATGGCCTCCCCATGCTGCATATCAATGATATTACCTACCGGATAGAAGGCCGCATGCTGCTTGATCAGGCAACAGCCGCGATTTCGGATGGCTGGAAAGTCGGTTTTGTCGGCCGCAACGGCACTGGCAAATCGACCTTGTTCCGACTGATTCGCGAAGAGATTGCACAGGACGATGGCGAAATCTCCCTACGCAAAGGGCGGCGGCTGGGCTGGGTCGCGCAGGAAGCGCCAGCATCGCAAGACAGCCTGATCGATACCGTCCTGTCCCACGACACCGAGCGTGCCAGCCTGATTACGGCCGCTGAAACCGAGACCGACCCGGAACGGATTGCCGAAATTCAAACCCGCCTCACCGATATTGATGCCTACTCTGCCGAAGCGCGCGCCGCTGCCATTCTCCACGGGCTCGGCTTTGATGCCGCGGCGCAGGCCCGGGCCTGCGCCGACTTTTCCGGCGGCTGGCGGATGCGTGTCGCTCTTGCCGGTGTCCTGTTTTCGTCGCCAGACCTTCTGCTTCTCGATGAGCCGACCAACTATCTCGACCTTGAAGGCGCCATCTGGCTTGAGAGCTATCTGCAACGCTATCCGTATACAGCCATGATTGTCAGCCACGACCGGGACTTTCTCAATCGAGCGGTCACCCACATCATGGCACTTGAAAAGGGTAAGCTATCGGTGCATCCGGGCGATTACGATAATTATGAGCGGCGCCGGGCCGAAGAACGAGCTCAGGCGGTGGCCTTCAAAGCCAAACAGGAAGCCCAGCGCCGACATATGGAAACGTTCATCGAGCGGTTTCGCTATAAAGCCTCCAAAGCCAAACAGGCGCAAAGCCGCATCAAGGCGCTTGAAAAAATGCAAAATGTGGCGATCCCGATTGAGGAACGCTCAATCCCGTTCCATTTTCCCAACCCGCGGCCGATGGCGCCGCCAATTGTTCGGCTTGTCGATGCCGATCTCGGCTACGAGGCGGGAAAGCCCGTTCTTGAAAAGGTCAATCTGCGCTTTGATGAGGACGACAGAATCGTCATCCTCGGGCCCAATGGTGAGGGAAAATCGACCCTTGTAAAATCGATTGCGGGTCGGCTCGCCCTTCTGGATGGCAATCTGTATAAACACAAAAAACTGAAGATCGCCTATTTTGCACAACACCAGGTCGACGAATTGCGCCCGAAACAATCGGCCCTTGAGCATGTTGCCGGCCTGATGCCAGATGGTACCCAGGCAGAAATCCGCTCACGAACCGCCCAGCTTGGCTTTGGTCCTGAAAAGGCCGAGACTGTGGTTGAAAACCTTTCCGGCGGTGAGAAGGCCCGTCTACTCCTGGGGCTGATCACGTTTGACGGTGCCCACATGCTGATTCTCGATGAGCCGACAAACCATCTCGATATCGATGCGCGTGAGGCACTGGTTGAGGCCCTGAATGCCTATGCTGGCGCAGTCCTGATGATTACCCACGACGCCCATCTGGCAGAAGCCGTTGCTGACCGGCTTCTGCTGGTCCGCGATGGTCGTGTCGCGCCTTTTGACGGCGACCTGCAGGACTATCGGGGACTTGTTCTTGATGCCGGCAAAACCAGGGCCCAGACAAAACCTGCCACCACAAACTCCCCCGCCAAGGCAGCGAACCGGCGTGAGGCAGCGGCCAGCCGGGAAGCGCTTGCTTCCCTGAAAAAACAGGCCGAAGCCGCCGAGAAGAAGCTCAAGGATTATGAAGCCATCCTTGAGCGGATCGATGCGGCACTGGCAGATCCGGAGCTTTACAAGAACCCTGCGCGCATGGCCAAACTCAACAAGGAGCGAGCCGCACTGACTGACGCCATCGCAGCAACAGAAGAAGCATGGCTGACCGCCACCGAACATTATGAACTGGCCCGGGCTGCAAGCTGACCCGACTAGACTGTGTACCCTTTTTGTTGAATCAAAAACGCAGTCTAGAGTCTTGAGTTGTCACGCGTTCGAACCCAAGTCGATGGATGGGAACCATCGACGATCACACCTTTTGTGAACGCGCTTTAGGGTGCAAGCAAGCAAACGCATAGCCTGTCAATCAGGATCTGGCGGGTTTCATCCGTCAGCTGTTTTGCGGTTGGCCTTCTTCTCCGCCATGCCCACAGAAATAACCGAAACCTCGTACAGACCAATAACCGTCATTGCAAGGACAATCTGACTGAACGGATCCGGCGGTGTGAGAAATGCCGCAACGGCAAAAATACCGACAGTCGCGAATTTACGGAATTTCTTCAATTGCGCCGCTGTCAGGAGCCCGGCGCGGCCAAACAAGGTCAACAGCACCGGCAACTGAAAGGCAAACCCGAAGGCGAGCATCAAGGTTGTGACCAAAGACAGATAATCACCGACATCTGTCAGAAGCTCATAATTTGTTGGCGCCCCGTCCGCTGTCGTCGCCTCAAAGCCGACCGCAAATCGCATGACAAACGGCACCATCACAAAATAGACAAGGGCCGCGCCCGCGGTGAACAGCACGGGCATGGCCATGACAAAAGGCGTTATCGCCTGGCGTTCGTGGTTGTATAGTCCGGGTGCGACAAATTTATAGACCTGAAACGCCACAAGCGGAAAGGCGATAATGATGCCGCCAAACAGAGCAAGCCTGATCTGGGCGAAGAAAAATCCGAGCGGCTTGAAATAGATCGACGCGCCATTGGTTGCTTCCTGAAAGGGGATCACCAGGAAATCAAACAGCGGCCGCGAAAAAACAAATGAAATGGCAAAGCCAATCGCGATGCCGATCACCGAAATGATCAGTCGGCGTCGCAGCTCGATCAGGTGGTCCATCAGCGGTGCGGCCGAGGCATCGACCTCGCTGAGCGACACCTCGTCTTCTGTCAGGGGCCGGTCCATAGGTTCGTCGGGATTGGCAGAAACCATGGTGCTCAGGTCCCGGTCACAGCTTTGGGGGCTGTGCTCTCGGCTTCGACTGTTTCACCATCTGCAGGCTTGCTATCTATCGGCTTTCCATCTGCGGTTTCACCGTCGGGCGCACGCTGATCGTTTTCCGATATGGACCCATCGTCCAGATCCTGCTGGGCCTGACGCATGGTCTGATCGACGTCGTCGGTCATCGATTTCACTGACAGGTCAACTTCGTCCTTGAACTGCTGAACCGGATTATTTTTTCGCAATTCCTGCATTTCCCGGCGCAACTCTTCCATTTCCGCCTCGCGCGCCATCTGGTCAAAGGCCGAGGTGAACTCCATCGCCATGCGCTTCATTTTTGCGAAAACCTTGCCAATCTCGCGCATCAGACGCGGCAGATCCTGCGGCCCCACGACGATCAGGGCGACGATACCAATGACAATCAGTTCGAGAAATCCGAATGAGGGGAGCAGGCTCAACAATGCCTCCTGTGGCCGACGACACTGGCCGGCCAGCCACGGTTACTTGGATGCCTTTTCGGTTTCCTTTGACGGCGTCACATCCACGGCCTCGTCAGAGCGGGCTTCGATTGACTTGGCATCCCCAGCCTCATCCCCAGCCCCATCCTTAGCCTCATCCTCTTTCAGGCCGGACCGAAAGGCCTTCAACCCCTTGGCCATATCCCCCATGATTGACGAAATCCGTCCGCCCCCGCCGAACAGGAGGACGGCCAGCAACAAAACCAGAACAATCTGCCAAGGACCTACAGCACCCATGGGTGAACCCTTTCAATATTTTCTCTCCACTTCCGGTTAGACCAGAAAAGCCCGGTGACGAAAAGGCCTTTTGGGGGTCCTCCGGAAAGCTTGTTCGGACCAACCCTTAATCGCCTGATCAGCGATCATCCTCCGGGGCTTCCGGCGTCTCCAGAAAATCCTGGGAAAACTCGGCATCGGTGAGTGCGGCCTCTGCCTCGTCGCCGTCGCCATCCTCGTCACGCGGGGTCGGGATCGAGAAATTCGGGGGCAGACGCGCATCAAGAAGGCCTGCGGCCTTGAGGTCCGCCATGCCGGGCAGATCAGACAGGCTTTCAAGACCAAAATGCTCCTGGAAGGCCTGGGTTGTCCCATACAGCACTGGCCGGCCAGGAACGTCCTTCCGGCGCCCACGCAACCGGACCCAGCCGATTTCCATCAGCTGATCTAGCGAGCCCTTGGAGACCGCAACACCGCGCACATCCTCAATATCCGCGCGGGTACAAGGCTGGTGGTAGGCAATGATCGCCAGTGTCTCCAGCGCCGCACGCGACAGCTTACGCGGCTCAACCCGTTCCTTTTCAAGCACATGGGCGACATCCGCGGCCGTGACAAAGCGCCATTTTCCGTCAATCTGGGTCAGGTTGACCCCGCGGCTTTCATATTGGGTGCGAACAAGCGCCATCACATTTGGAATGTCCGCACCGGCCGGAAGCCGCTCGGCGATGGACCGCTCGTCAAGCGGTTCGGCAGCGGCAAACAACAACGCCTCGGCCATGCGCACATGGTCGGCAGTCTGTGCCGCTGTAAAGACGGGCGCCGGGGCAGCACACTCGTCCGCGTCATCCCCCGGCACCGCTTCTTCGTCAGGGGGTGTTTCGCCTTTTTCCACGACAGGATCATCACCGGCCGTCTCGCTCGCCAGCTCTCGCCGCAAGCGCTCTTGTACCCCGTGGGCGTCAAGATCGGAAAAACTGCCGTCCTGATCATCCAGCTCGTTGTCCAATACTTCTGAGGTCATGATCTCGTACTTTTTTTAACGGGCAGCGCTTTTGGGCTCGGACAGCGACGATGTTTCGTCTGGCGTGCGCGCATCGCCATTGCGGCGCCGGATGTAGATCGGATCAAAATGGCCCGCCTGGCGCAGATCCAGCCTGCCTTCCCTGGCGAATTCGAGGGCCGCATGGAAAGCACCGGCTATCACCGACCGCCGGGGCATGCCTGCCCCCGCCGGTTGCATCATCGGGGAAAGACTGTCCAGCGCCGACCATTCAGGAAGCCCCCCGAGGATCCGCGCGAGCCGCTCACGCGCTTCCTCAAGCGAAAAAACCTTTGGTTTTGGCGGCACATAGGTCCGCTCAACCGTCTTGACCCGCTGGGTGGTATAGGCCTTGAGAAGGTCGTACAATTCAGCCTGCCAGAGCGGGGTTCTGACCACGCGCACCCCCTCAGCTATGCCCCGCGCAAACACCTCCTGGCCCAGTTGCGGCAACGCAAACAGCTTGTCAGTGGCCTCGCGCATGGCCTCCAGCCGCTGCAGTTGAAAGGCAAGCCTGGCGGCCATCTCGTCGGCCGTCGGCTCCTCGCCTTGCACATCCGGCAGCGGGAGCAGCAATTTGGATTTCAGATAGGCAAGCCAGGATGCCATGACGAGATAGTCGGCAGCCAGTTCCAGATTACGCTGCCGGGCAGCCTCGATAAAGGCAAGATACTGGTCAACCAGCGCAACCATGGATATTTTGGTGATGTCGACCTTCTGGCTGCGCGCCAGGTCAAGGAGGACATCAAGCGGCCCCTCATAACCATCGAGATTGATGATCAGGTTTTCCGGGTCGGCCCCGGGCACATGGCGCACCGGCGCGTCGAAATCTTCATCGCTCACGCAGGCCTGGTCTTGTCCCGGGCCCTCGTCTGGCCCGGCTTTCAGGGCCACAGCCTGCGCATCTGTCGCGTTTTCGGGGTTCTCATCACTCATTGCGTAAAAATAGGCCCGATTCTGCCGCGATGCCACCTGGAAATAGGCAAAAGCGGGCAATCGGGCTGTTGAAGGGGCACGCAAGCCTCGCTAACTCAAACAACGCTGCAAAAACGGAGCGCACGAATGTCGGCCTTCCTCGCAATCTTTATCACGATATTCCTCGCCGAACTTGGGGATAAAACGCAACTCGCGACCGTGTTGTTCGCATCAGACGCAAACCGTAACCGATGGGTCGTCTTTATCGCCTCAGCCACTGCCTTGGTCGCATCGACAGGGGTTGCGATTGCCCTCGGTGTCGCTGTTGACCGCTGGTTTTCGATGCTGCCTTTGAAAATGATCGCAGGCACAGGATTTATCGTGATTGGTATATGGATGATTATCGAGAATGTTCGATCCGTATAAAGGCCGGTTTGCAATCAAACCGTCCCCTTGCGGCAGCCGTGGTCTGATCACCCCCGTCGCACAGAACTGTTTGGAAATCGCTCAGCCTTTTGCGAGGCGCGCAATCTCCGCACGGAGCTCAGGCAGGCCGTCGCCGGTCTCCGATGAAGTTGGGCAAATCACCGGGTGAGAAGCGGGGCGCCTTGCAACGACTTTGCCTGTTTCTTCAAGAACCCGTTCAAGCATGGAAGGCTTGATCTTGTCTGTTTTGGTCAGGACGATCTGATAATTCACCGCGCTTTTATCGAGCATCTCAAAAACTTCAATATCCGCAGGTTTGATGCCATGTCGGGAATCGATCAGCACAAAGACACGGCGCAATTCCGTGCGACCACGCAGATAATCCCTTGTGAGCTTTGTCCAGGCACCGACATCCTTGCGAGACGCCTTCGCATAGCCATAGCCGGGAAGATCAACGAGCATCAGCATGTCGCCCAGACTGAAGAAATTCAGCTCCCGGGTGCGGCCCGGCGTGTTGGAGGTGCGTGCAAGCGTGCTCCGTCCCGTGAGCGCATTCAGAAGGGTTGATTTGCCCACGTTAGACCGCCCGGCAAAACAGACTTCAGCCAAGCCATCCGTCGGCAGTGTTTCCAGCCTGACAACGCCCAGCAAAAAATCGCAGGGCCCGGCGAACAGTTTGCGTGCTGCCTCTATCTCCGCGGGCGCGAAAGCATCAGGATCTGTATCAACCGGCGTATCCGTCTCGGCCACAGGCTATTCCGCCGGGCTTTTCGCGTCCGATTTTGACTTCGGAAACAGGAAATTGAACCGCTCCCGCCATTCCACGTCGACGCCGTTGCGTTTCATGATGATCACCTGCTGGGCAATCGACAACAGCGTGTTCCAGATCCAGTAAATCACAAGCCCTGCAGCAAACCCGGCAAACAGGAAGGTAAAGACAAGCGGCAGCATCTGCATGATCTGGCGCTGGGTCGGGTCCGGCGGCGGCGGGCTCAGTGACATCTGGAACCACATGGCCGCCCCCATGATCAACGGCAAAACGCCAAGGCCGAGAAACGTTCCGATCATTGGCACGGCGGTCGGATCATAGGGCAACAGGCCAAACAGATTGAAGATTGAGGTCGGATCGGGTGCTGACAGATCCCTGATCCAGCCGATAAAGGGTTCGTGGCGAAGTTCCAGCGTCACAAACAGAACTTTATACAGGGCAAAGAAGATCGGCATCTGGATCAGGATCGGCAGACACCCGGCAAGCGGATTCAGCTTTTCCTTCTGATACAGCGCCATCATCTCCTGCTGCATTTTCGCCTTGTCGTCGCCATTACGCTCTTTCAGTTTTTCAAGTTGTGGCTGGAGCTTTTTCATCTTGGTCATCGACTCATAGCCCTTGTTCGCCAGGGGAAAGAGCAAGGCCTTGATGACCAGTGTAAGCAGCAGAATGGCGACCCCGAAATTGCCAACCAGATCGCCGAAAAAATTCAACAGCCAGAAAATCGGCCGTGTCAGGAAGTTTAACGACCCCCAATCGACGGATTTATCGAGGTCGGTTATGCCGAGCCCGCCATTTTCGACCTCTGCTTCATAGCCACGCAGGATATCCACGTCTTTTGCGCCGGCAAAGATGTATGAGGTCAGCGAGACGGTGCCGTTACCCTCGATGATCTGTGCCGGGAGCTGGTAGCTTGTCCGGAAAAGCGGGTTTGTTTCCGTGCCATCATTTCTGTAGACAGCACTAAAGGGAACATCCTGGGGCGGAATAGCGGCTGCCAGCCAGTATTTATTGGTTATGCCGACCCAGCCGCCGGCCCCCTCGGCTGCAATCTCACGGCCCTTGGCAAGCTTGTTGAATTTCCGGTCGTACAGCTTTTCACCAACAATACCGACAGCGCCTTCGTGTAATATCGCGCCGCCAATGAGATTATCCGGAATGCCGCGCTGGAAAACGAGGGCATAGGGTTTGAGTGAGATTGCATTTCCGGTGGTGTTCTGCACGGTCTGGTTGACCGTAAACAAATATTGTTCGTCAACTGAAATCGTTTTTGTAAAGACCAGCCCGCCCTCTTCCCGGGTCAGGACAAGCGGAGATTGAGGGGTCAGGGTTTCGCCGCTTTTTACCTGCCAGCGCTTACCGGCTGTCGGCGCACCGGCCACAACCCAGCCCTGTTCGACAAACTGGCCGTTTTTGAGGTTTTGCGGACGCAAAAGCTGGATATTCGGGCTATCCGGGTCGATTGTCTCACGGTAATTTTTCAGGGCGAGATCGTCCAGACGCCCCCCGGCAAGATTGATGGAACCGCGCAAGGCTGGCGTGTCAATATCGACCCGCCCCGGCGCCTCGGACAGCGCCTGATCGAGGGTTTCAACAACGGCCCCGCCCGGGATCTGTGGTGTGCTTGGTGCGGGGTCGGTGCTGGTCCCTGTGCCTTGCGGTTGCGCCGCTTCCTGCGCCTCCATCTGGTCTTGCCGATATTCGCGGATTTGCTGGCCAAAAAGAAGCTCGTACCCCAAAAGCACGGCCGCAGAGAGCACAATGGCGAGTACAGTATTTCGGTCCATCGACAGGTTCCTGATGTCCGGGCAGCGCGGACGCTGCATTATTGGGTAGGCGAGCGACCTGGCGGACGACGTTTTCCGGATCCACCCGGTCGGTTTCCCGGGGCCTTATGCCGACCCATGCGCAGGTCGGTCAATGCCGACGAAAGCTGATCAACAAGCACCGAAAAATCCAGTGCGCCGAGTTCATCACGCGCGATCAGTAAGTAATCATGCGGATCAATGAGTCCACTATGTGCCGGATTCTGGCAAAAAACTTCATGCACAGCAGCACGAAGCCGGCGTTTCAGGCGATTTCGGGTGACCGCATCGCCGAGCTTTTTTGTGACCGTGTAGCCCATGCGGGGCTGGTCGGCGGCGGGCGGCTGGAGCGCATGTCGTGAGGGCGCCATTCCGCGCACCAGCAAAAAAGCACGATTACCAACGGCCGGCGCGTTGCGCAGGGCGAGAAAATCCTGACGGTTTTTCAGGGTTTCCAGTGGCAGGCTGAATGCCCCGATGTTCAGGCTGAAAGGCGTTTGCGACCCTTCGCGCGCCGACGCGCCAGAACAATCCGGCCAGCACGGGTCGCCTTGCGAGCCCGGAAACCGTGACGGCGTTTGCGAACCAGGCGGCTCGGCTGATAGGTACGTTTCATCGGTCACATCCTCTATGGCCTGCTGCGTGTTCGCCACACAGAGCCGGATTTCTTATCGCCCGGTGCGATCGGGCGCTCTGCATTTACAAGATCCGGCAGATAGGCACTCCCCCCTTGCAACGTCAAGAAAAAAGGGCCTTGAGCCGCGTCTGATCGCTCACATGGCTCTCTCCCACTTGTGACCGGCGGCGATGGGAGGTGACGTGCAAATGAGAAAGATTGCGCTAAGTCAGGTCCAGACGGAAATCAAAGGGACACAGTTATGGGTGAGTTCACCACGCAGGCCGGGACAAACGAAGTGACAGATGACGTCGAAACGGAAAAAAAAGGCAGCCTTTTGCGGTTTGCGCCACTCGCTTTACTCGTCGCAGCGATCGTTTTTGTCATCCAGATGGGTTGGCATCAATATCTGGCGCCGGATCGCTTTTTTGAAACGCTTTCCGAAAATTATGTGACGCTAACCGGGTTTGTAAGCGAAAATCTGGTGTTGTCCGTTCTGGCATTCATGGGGGCTTATATCATTGCAACGGCGCTTTCCTTGCCCGGCGCCGGGATCCTTTCGATCCTTGGCGGGCTGCTTTTTGGTGTGTGGGTTGGAACGGCAGCGGTCGTTATTGCCGCGACGATTGGCGCCACCCTTATCTTTACGATCGCGAAATCAGCCGTCGGGGATTTCCTGCAGCGCCGCGCAAAGGGCTTTGTCAAAAAGGTTGAGGAAGGCTTCAAGGAAAATGCGTTCTCCTATCTCCTGCTCCTGCGGCTGATCCCGGCCGTGCCGTTTTTTGTCCTCAATATTCTGCCCTCAATTTTCAACATGCCGCTGCGGACCTATGTCCTGGCAACCTTTATCGGCATTATTCCCGGCAGCATCGCCTATGTCAGTGCCGGAAACGGGGCGGGCGCCATCATCCGCGCCGGCGGTGAAGTCAATCTGTCTGGCCTGCTGCTTCAACCGGCCGTCCTGTTTCCCATCATTGCGCTTGCCGTCCTCGCCATGATCCCGGTGATTTATAAAGCCGCGACCGGAAACAAATCACCCGTCGCCGCAGCCACCGCACAGGACTGAGACGGCTCTTACCCCACCTATTTTGACGGTTTATCGGCAACTGAAAGGAGGTCGCTGTGGCAAATGCGATCAAGGCCAATCTTTGTATCATCGGCGCCGGCTCAGGTGGCCTCTCGGTTGCCGCCGGCGCGGCCCAGCTGGGCCGCAAAGTGGTTCTCATCGAAAAAGGAGAAATGGGAGGCGACTGCCTGAACTATGGGTGCGTGCCCTCAAAAGCCCTGCTGACAGCCGCCGGTGTCGCGCAAACGGTGCGCACGGCCGGCAAATATGGCGTGCAGACACAAACGCCGGAAGTCGATTATGCTGCCGCCATGGATCATGTCCAGCGCGCCATCGCCACCATCGCCCCGCATGACAGCCAGGAACGGTTCGAGGAACTCGGCGTGACCGTGATCCGAGCCTCTGGGCGATTCACCGGCCCGCGGCAGGTTACGGCTGGAGACAGGGTGATTGATGCGGATTTTGTGATCGTCGCCACGGGCTCATCACCCTTCGTGCCGCCGATTCCCGGGCTCGATCAGGTCCCCTATCTGACAAACGAAACCCTTTGGAAAAATCGCGATCTGCCTGACCACCTGATGGTCATCGGCGGCGGGCCCATCGGGGTTGAAATGGCCCAGGCCCACCGCCGTCTTGGCGCCCGGGTTAGCCTGATTGAAGCGGCTCCATCGATCCTCGGCAATGACGACCCGGCGCTTGTGGCGGTTGTTCGTGAGCGTCTGCGCGAGGAGGGCGTTGAGATTTATGAGAATGCCAAGGCGTCCGCCGCCAGCGCGGGGCCGCAGGGAGCGATAAAGATAAACCTTGAGGGCGATGGACCGAAAACTCTTGACGGCTCACATCTGCTTGTTGCTGTCGGCCGCCGTGCCAATACGGCCGGTCTGGATCTGGAAAAGGCCGGTGTTGAAACAAATAGCCGCGGTATTGTTGTGGACGACTACCTCAAAACCTCTAATTCCCGGGTTTACGCTATCGGCGATGTTGCCGGCGGTCTGCAATTTACTCATGTTGCCGGCTATCATGCTGGCCTGATTGTCCGAAATGTGCTCTTCAAGCTATCGCGCGGGAAAGACCGCGCCGCTGAAATCTCGCCCTATGTTACCTATTGTGATCCGGAACTGGCGCAGGTGGGCCTGACCGAAGCCGCTGCCCGCGAGCGGCACGGAACCGATATTACCGTCCAAAGCTGGAGCTTTGACAATAATGACCGCGCCATCGCCGAAAACGCAACAGCCGGTTTTGCCAAGATCGTTACCGGCAAAGGGGGCAAAATCCTCGGTGCCTCGATCGTTGGCCGGAACGCCGGCGACCTCATCCAGCCCTGGGCCTATGCGATTGCGCAAGGCGCAAAGATCAAAACCTTTACCGACTATATTGCGCCCTATCCGACCCGCGGCGAAATCTCCAAACGGGCAGCGGGGGCCTTTTTCACCGAGAGCCTGTTTTCAGCACGGACAAAAAAGATTGTCTCCCTGCTCTCAACGTTTGACTGACCTGCGACGCCAGTCATTATCCATGGTTCTGACCCATGACTGAAAAAACGGTGGACCCGATTTCTCTGCCGCCCCTGTTCGGCTTGCTGCCAGGGGTACGCCGGTCCCTTTCAACAAAACTCCTCACCTTGACGATCATTGTGGTTTTTTTGACCGAGATCGTAATCATGATCCCATCGGTTGCCCATGAACAGACAAGCTGGCTGAAAATGCGGGCCAATGCCGCCTATCTGGTCGGGCTTGTGGTCAGGGATGAAAACAACAACCGCCTCGACAAGATGCTGGTCCGCAATGTTCTGTCTACAGCCGACATCAAGGGCCTGACACTTGAACGAAATGGCCGCCGCAAGCTGCTTTTATCGCCAGACATAAAAAATCCGCTTGAACGGATTCGCCGGGAAATCAATCTAACCGATTATCCCGCAAGAAGGATGGTTGTCGATGCCTGGGCAACTGTCTTCTCCACGGATGACAGCCTGATCCGGGTGATTTCCGGGAGCGAGGCAGGAAATGGCGGGGCAACGGGTACGGACCAGATTTCAGACATCATCGTGTCGCGGGCCGAATTACGGTCGGATCTGCATGAATATGCCCGGAATATTCTCCTCCTTTCCCTGATCATTTCCACCATAACGGCAATCGGTGTCTTCATTTCAATCAACCGGCTTGCTATCGCACCGGTAAAACGAATGCGTGAGAACATGTCAGCCTTTCAGGCGGACCCGGAAAATCGGGCGCATATCCTGACACCCGGGTCACGCGTCGATGAGATCGGTGATATGGAGCAGGCTTTGTCAGCCCTCGAATGGCGGCTCAATCAGCTTCTTAACGAACGCCGCAGGCTTGCAGCGCTTGGCGCCGGTATCTCGAAAATCAGCCATGATCTGCGCAATATCCTTGCCAGTGCACAACTTATGTCGGACCGGCTTGCCAATAGCGATGATCCACGAGTGAAGAAACTCAGCCCACGGCTTGTTAACGCGCTTGACCGGGCAATTGCGCTCAGTCGCGATACACTGAGCTATGGCCAGATTTCCCCCGAGACGATCCGGAAATCCCCCAATTCCATCAGGCCGATGATTGATGAAATCATAGAAGACCATGCCTCAATCCACATCAATATGGAAAACGCGGTACCGGAAACCTTCATGATGACCATCGACAAAAATCATTTTCACCGCGCCGCAAACAACATCATCCGGAATGGCTATGAAGCCCTGCTGCCGGCTGATCTTGAGGTATCGGACATACCGGCCGAACCAGCCCACACGATCACGATATCCGCCGGCTGCGATGGCCAGCATTGCTGGATCGAGATCGCTGACACCGGAACGGGGATGCCCGAGGAAGCCCGACGGCTGATGGATGAGCCCTTCAAGGGTTCGTTCAAGCCCGGTGGCTCGGGGCTTGGCCTTGCCATATCCGCCGAAATCATGCGCGCTCATGGCGGCGCCCTGACGCTTGCGAAGTCAGACGATCACGGCACGACCTTCCGGTTGAGCGTTCCGGAATAAGGCCCGAAAAATCAGGCCGCCTGGTTCAAAAGTGCACTGAGTTTATCAGGAAGGTCGCCTTCAATCTCGCGCATATAGGCAAGGATCGCCCGTTCATTATCATCAAGCACACCGTCGCGGCCAATACGCTCGGCCAGCCAGTCCGCTTCCGAGCCGGTAACGACCACACGCTCCTGGATCAGTTCTTCGCGGCGGGCATTGACCTTTTCGTAGGCGCTGGCTTCCGGTCCGAGATCACCTGAAACCGTGCGCGAATAGGCATCGCGCAGTGCGCCAAACCCGCCCGAAACCATCCGGGTAAAAAATCCGGCAACATTGACCGACTGGTCATTCATCCATTCCCACTGGGCCAGTGCTTCTTCACGGCTTGGTGCCGAATAGCCGATATGGCCCATAAGGTGGTTTGCGACCGCTTTGACAAACAGCTCTGACCATGCCGCGTCATTGTCTGCGGCCATGGTAAGATCATTCAGATCGAACAGAAGCTCGGCCTCCGCCCGCGATATCGCAATCCCTTTGCTGCCGCCCCCGGCATACAGATATCTGCGGATCAGATGGACGTCGCGCGCGGTGATCTTTGCCGCCCCTTTGCGGCCCCGGATGGTTGCCCGGATCTGGTCGGCAATAAACGCGCTCATTTTCGGCGGGGTTGCCGTCGCATCATCGAGCAGCTTGATCAGCATCGACAGGACCAGCGGGGAAACCGTGTCATTATATTGCGTTACGCTCGTCTTGAGGTCGATGAATTCACGCTCGGTGATATAGTCATGCGGAATTTCCTCGCGGAGGTAAAAATCGCCCGCCGCTTCACCAAAGAAGTCGGACCATGCCGGATCGCCATCGGGCGCCCGTTCGGCAAGGGCCAGCAGCTGGCCCAATTCGGCTTCGCAGACAACGCCGTCGGCAAACACCTCCTGGCGCAGAAACTGCACATCCTCTGCCGTGACGTAGCCATTGCGGCCGACCTGCCCTAAGCGTTCGGATTGAAAATCAGCGGTCATCGCGTCCATCTCCAGAGACTTCCGACCGCACTCTAGACTGGCAGCGTTAAAATTCGGCGAAAGCCCGGCCCGCCTTTAAGCACCGAGCCCGAAACCTGACCGCAACCCCGCGGCCAAAGATTCTAACCGGCCTTGGGCGCTGGTAGCCCGCGCTGATTTTGCGCGTTGACCCCCCATCGCACTGCGCTACTTATGAGGCATCACAGATCTTCGACGGTACAAAGGCTTGACAGGCATATGGTTGAACTGACCCTTCCAAAAGCGGCGAAAATCACGGGCGCGGGTAAAACCTACACGGCCGAACGCACACTGCCGAATGGCCACGCGCCGGTTTATCGCACCTTCAGGGTCTATCGCTACGACCCCGATAGCGGCGAAAATCCGCGGATAGACCGCTATGAGATCGATGTGGGCAATGTCTCCATGGTTCTCGACGCGCTGATCAAGATCAAGAGCGAGCTTGATTCAAGCCTGACCATGCGCCGCTCCTGCCGCGAAGGCGTATGCGGATCCTGTGCGATGAACATCAATGGCGCCAACACGCTGGCCTGTACCAAGGGTATGGATGATCTGCCCGACGGTGATGTTACGGTCTATCCGTTGCCGCACCAGCCGGTGGTCAAGGACCTTGTTACGGACCTGTCTAAATTCTACGAGCAACATGCCTATATCGAGCCCTATCTGCAGACAAAATCCGGCCCGCCAGCCGAAGAGTTCAAGCAAAGCCCCGATGACCGCGAGGATCTGAACGGGCTTTATGAATGTATCCTGTGTGCATGCTGCTCGACCTCCTGCCCGTCCTATTGGTGGAATGGCAACAAGGACGGCAAGGAAGAATATCTCGGCCCTGCCGCCCTCCTGCAGGCCCATCGCTGGCTGAAGGATTCGCGCGACGAGCTTACCAATGAGCGCCTCGACAAGCTTGAAGACGAGTTCAAACTGTATCGCTGCCATACCATTATGAACTGCACCCAGGTCTGCCCCAAGGGGCTGAACCCGGCCAAGGCCATTGCCGAGATCAAGCAGATGATGGTCAATCGGCCGCGCAAAAAACAGGCTGCACCGGAAAAAATCGCGGCCGAGTGACCCCCGGCGTCGGGAACAGCAAGCAACGGTGCCGACCGCAAGGCGCCGGCGGCCTACCCTGGCTTGATAACTCCGGTCTCCTGCACGAGGCCCGAATGGGCAACCTATTCCACGCGCGCATCCAGCGTGTTGTCGTGCGTTCCACGAATGGTCTTTGACGGCAAATCGCGTGCACCACGGATGCCCCGCCTCCCCATGCCGAATTCTGCTACAAATTACCCCGGTGCCTCCTGTTTGCGTGGTCGGCCTGCCGCCGGCTCTTGCCATCCGGGCGCCGTCGCCATATTTCATTGTTGTGGCGTTGGTCACAGAAGATCTTCGGGGCGGGGTGGAAGTCCCCACCGGCGGTCATGCAGGGAAACCTGATGAGCCCGCGAGCGGACGGTCGGTAACGGCCTGAGGCAGGATGCCGGTGAGAGCCCGGAGCCGACGGTTATAGTCCGGATGGTAGAAGATCGGACAGAGCCTTTGCGCGTTCGGCCAGTCTACGCTGGTCGCTGGCGTATGGGGAAAAATGTCGTGCGGTCCATCGCTTGGCCGTCTGGCACCCGTTACAGGTCTGTCTGAAACACCCCGAAATGAAACGGATCGGGGTGTTTGATGGAAGGCCGGGAGGTCAGCACAACACAGGACACAACCGCTTTGGCGGCGTCGGACGAGGCGGTGATGCGCCAAGCCCTGGCGCTTGCTGCACGCGGGGCTGGGCTGACGGCGCCGAACCCGATGGTCGGTTGCGTGATCGTGCGCGGCGGGCAGGTCATTGGCGAGGGCTGGCACCGGGGTCGCGGCTGGGACCCGGTGGACGGACGCGCCCATGCCGAGGTCGAGGCGATCCGGTCTGCAACCCGCGCCCACGGCCCTGACGCCACGCGCGGCGCCACTGCCTATGTGACCCTTGAGCCCTGTAATCACACCGGTAGAACCCCTCCCTGTACCCAAAAAATTATCCATGCTGGAATCTCCCGAACGGTTGTTGCCATGGCCGACCCAAACCCGGATGTCACTGGTGGAGGGATTGATTGCCTGAAACAGGCCGGGATTCAAGTTACCGATGGCGTTTGTGAAATAGAGGCCCGGAAATTGAATGAAAGCTTCATTAAATTCATCCAGACCAAACGCCCCTTTGTCATCTTGAAAAACGCTTCCACATTGGATGGACAAATCGCCACCCGTACGGGTGATTCAAAATGGATAACCGGCGAGCCGGCCCGTTTGTTTGTTCATCAGATTC
>CAYSMJ010000015.1:0-6093 GCA_964432075.1 uncultured Caulobacterales bacterium
GTTGCGGGCAGTGTATCCGGTTTGGGCGGCGGGTCTTCAAACCTCTCTGGCGGTGCAGCGGCGACCGCGGCCGTGATGATTGTCACGGATCTCGCCAGCGGTGTCGCAAGCAACCTGTTTCCAAATCCGATTGTGCTGGCGCTCTCCCCCAGCGGCACAGTGCTTCGAGAAGATCAGCGGCTTCGCCTTGTTCGCGAGCAACGCATCTTGGTGGCGGCGCGGGACAAGGCATGCACGGGCGATACGATCAGGCCCACCGGCAAGGCCTATCTGGAGTTTAACGCGGCCCTTGGCGGCGTAACGCGGGTGTTGCGTGCCGGGAACAAACGGCTTGTGTCTGCGCCTTGACATCCCCCCCGCCCCGCGCCACCACCAGGGGCTGATTTTGCCCTTGATGGAGAACCTCCCATGCATGCCTATCGCACCCATAATTGCGGTGAACTTCGCGCGTCTGATGTCGGGACCGATGTGCGGCTGTCGGGCTGGGTCCACCGCAAGCGCGACCATGGCGGGCTTCTGTTTATTGACCTGCGCGACCATTACGGACTGACCCAGCTTGTCGTGGAGCCGGAGGCGGCGTTTTTTGCCGAGGTCGAACGGGTGCGCCAGGAAAGCGTGATCCGGGTGGAAGGCAAGGTCGTCGCGCGCGATGCCGAAGTGATCAATTCCAATCTCGATACCGGCGAAATCGAGGTGCGGCTGACGGCGTTTGAGGTGATGTCCGCCGCAGAAGAATTGCCCCTGCCGGTCTTTGCAGAGCCTGATTATCCCGAAGATGTCCGCATGCGGTATCGCTATCTCGACCTTCGCCGCGAGACGCTGCACCGGAATATCATGCTGCGAAGCCGGGTGGTCGGTACAATCCGTGCCGGGATGGAAGCCAGAGGCTTTACTGATTTTCAAACGCCGATCCTGACAGCCTCTTCGCCTGAAGGCGCGCGGGACTTTCTGGTGCCCTCGCGGCTGCATCCGGGCAGATTTTATGCGTTGCCCCAGGCGCCGCAGATCTTCAAACAGCTGATCATGGTGTCAGGCTTTGACCGCTATTATCAAATTGCCCCCTGTTTCCGCGATGAGGACGCCCGCGCGGACCGCTCGGCCGGAGACTTTTACCAGCTCGATCTTGAGATGAGTTTTGTCGAGCGCCAGGACGTGTTTGATGCGGTCGGGCCCGTCACCCGCGATGTGTTCGAACAATTCGCCGACGGCAAGCCCGTCTCGGTCTATCCGTTCCGTGAAATTCCGTATGAAGATGCGATACTCAAATATGGCTCCGACAAGCCGGATTTGCGCAACCCCATCGAGATGCGGGTGGTCTCGGACCATTTCCGTGGCTCGGGCTTCAAGATTTTTGCCCAGATCCTCGAGGCGGACCCGCATAACGAGATTCGCGCAATCCCGGCGCCGGGCGGCGGGTCCCGCGCCTTCTGTGACCGGATGAATTCATGGGCCCAGAAACAGGGTCTGCCCGGCATGGGCTACATGATTTTCGATACGGACGAGGTGAAGGGGCCGCTCGCCAAGAATATTGGCCCCGAGCGCTCAAAGGCCGTACAGGACCAGCTTGGCCTCAAGGCCGGAGACGCGGCCTTCTTTCTTGCCGGCAAACCCTCCGAGTTTGTGGCGGTGGCGGGCCAGGCTCGCAATGTCATCGCCGACGAGCTGGGCCTGTCAGACAAAGACCGGTTTGAGCTGTGCTGGATCGTCGATTTCCCCATGTATGAGTGGGACGAAGAGAACAAGAAGGTCGAGTTTGGCCACAACCCGTTCTCTATGCCGCAAGGAGGGCTCGGCGCGCTGGAGGCAGCCGATACGCCTACGGAGCAACTGGCGATCAAGGCCTATCAATATGACCTTGTGTGTAATGGCTATGAGCTGGGCTCGGGCGCAATCCGGAACCATCAGCCAGACATCATGTACAAGGCGTTTGCCATCGCCGGCTACGGGCCCGAGGTCGTTGAGGATAAATTTGGTGGTATGCTGAATGCTTTCAGATATGGAGCGCCGCCCCATGGCGGTTGCGCGCTTGGTGTCGATCGTATCGTCATGCTGCTGGCAGGCCAGGAGAACATCCGTGAGGTCACGATGTTCCCGATGAATCAGCAGGGCGAGGACCTTCTTCTGGGGGCACCCGCCGAGCCGGACGCCCGCCAGCTGAAAGATCTTCACATCAGGACCGTGATGCCAATTGTCGAAAAAGGGTAGGCTGTTCTTGGTATCGAGCTGACCGGAATCCTCCTCATGGCATTTGCTGCCATGCTGATGGCGATTTGCTTCATGATGAAACACCCAAGCCGACCGGGCAATGACCTTCTTGAAGACACCTGGTGGCACTAAGCTGACGTCTCGCACCACCAGCGCATCTTCACATCAACCGGGGTCAGTAAAGATGTGCTAACGTCTTTTTTTTGCCGCATTCTCTTGATGCAAATCGGTTTCCACTTCGCTTGAAAAGGGCTCTGATTCGGTGAGAATGGTGTGCTGCGGAAGTATCGCTGTAAAGGCGTACCCGTCGACGTCATTGGCTTATTGACTGGATTTATAAGTCCGTGTACTGAGCGAGTCATTCAGGGAGGTGCGGCGAAAACAAGCTCAGTGTCAGGGCAAAAATGCCTGCCACCCCCACTGCGCCATGGGCGACAACCACCCATTTCGGCGGAAATTTCTCGCTTAGCCTTAAGGAGGTGAGCCAGAACCCCCCAAGAGAGGCAGCGCCGAGTATCCAGCCGGCCCGATAAAGGCCCGCCGCACTTTCCATTGCTGAACCCCGGGCAACAAAATCGGCGATTACGCCAAGTGTTGCTACCGCAAAGACAAAATGCATTACGGCAATCGAATTTGGGAGGCCCTTTTTCTGAAATATCCGAATGCCCAGGACAAGCCCTGTGGTGAAGGCGATCGTGCCAAAACCAGTCGCCAACAGCAGTGCTGTCATTGGGTCACTTTCTTTTGTGTCATGTACACGCCCTCCGGTTGGCTCTGTCGATGGTGCCGGAACCGATAGCAAAGCCTATTCGTTAATCAAAATGGCCCCGCAGAAAATTCTGCCGCCGCTTCGTGTTAAAGACGGGCGCCGCGTTGCACGCCATCTTGACCGCTTCCGGACTTTTGCCCGCAATCTCGCGGTCCTCGAAAAACACCTGCACCAAAAGGGCAAAGTGCAGGACTGACCAGCGCCCATTTTGCGGGTCACATGAAGTTGAGCCAATGGTGATCGCCCGGTTCTTTATCGGCGTTGGCAAGCGAACTATTGATTGTACCGCCAACCAGCAGGAAAATTCGCCATGACAGATGTCTACACCCCGCCCACCGTCTGGAGCCCGCCGGAAGACACGGGCGGAACCTTTGGCAAGATCAACCGGCCGATCGCCGGGCCCACGCACGAAAAAGCGCTGCCCGTGGGCGCGCATCCGCTACAGCTTTATTCGCTGGCGACCCCCAATGGCGTCAAGGTGACGGTCATGCTAGAGGAGTTGCTCGAAGCCGGGCACGACGCAGACTATGATGCCTGGCTGATCAATATCGGCGAAGGCGATCAGTTCGGCTCCGGCTTTGTGGAGATCAATCCGAACTCGAAGATCCCGGCCATGGTTGACCGGTCGAGCGATCCGCACACACGGGTTTTTGAATCCGGTGCGATCCTTATTTATCTGGCTGAGAAATTCGGTGCCTTTTTGCCCGCTGATCACCACAAGCGCACCGAGACAATGAACTGGCTGTTCTGGCAGATGGGTTCGGCACCGTTTCTTGGTGGCGGGTTCGGGCATTTCTACAGATATGCGCCGGAAAAACTCGAATATCCGATCAATCGGTATACGATGGAAGTCAAACGTCAGCTAGATGTTCTCGACCGACATCTCGCCGGAAACCAGTTTATGGTGGGGCCGGACTACACCATCGCCGATATGGCGATCTGGCCGTGGTATGGCACACTTGTCACCGGCAAGACCTATGAGGCCGCCGAGTTCCTGAGCGCCCACAAATACAAGAATGTGTTGCGGTGGACGGAGGAAATCGCCGCCCGCCCGTCCGTCCATCGCGGGCGTATGGTCAACCGCACCTTTGGCGAGCCCCACGAGCAGTTGCACGAGCGGCACACCCGCGAGGATTTCGAAACGAAAACACAGGACAAGATTGCATGAGCGTCAAGCGGAGCCCTGTTGCCCTTCTCGCATTTCTCCTCACCCCCGAGGCATTTCCCGGAGAGGCGGATGTGACGAGGGCCACGGCAACAGAGACAGAAGCTGGCATCTATACCGTAAAGGCGACGATCAGGCATGCCGATACGGGCTGGGACCACTATGCCGACAAGTTCGACGTGGTGGATCCGGACGGTGTGGTGATTGCTACCCGACTTCTGGCCCACCCCCATGTGGATGAACAACCCTTCACCCGCTCGCTTGTCGGGGTGCAGATCGACGCAGGCATCAGGAAGATAACCATACGCGCTCACGATTGCGTTCACGGCTATGGCGGCACCGTTGTCGAGATTGCGCTTTAGACACTCTTTACCTGTTGGGTGATCCTGAAAACCGCGCCTACCGTTTTTCGGGATCCGTACTGTGATCATGTACCGAAAACAGGGTGTAAGGATAATTTCCGAAAGTCAGGTCCCCGCCTTTCAGACCTGTTCCTGCGATGTCATTCCGGTTCAAACCCGGGATATAATCGGGCGAGGGACGGGCGCGGGAAATGCCGACCGGCTTTGCTTGCGCAGGCCGCGGTTTTCCTCTTACATGGCAACGTAGAAAACAGCCTTGAGGAGGACCCCCCATGCCGCGCCGTTTTTCATCCCGGACACTGCGTCTGATTGCCCTGCAAAGTGCTGCCTTCGGGCTTGTTGCGCTGAGTGGAGCCGAGGTTGTTCTTGCCGAGGAGGCCACAGCGGCAGCCGAGCAGGCCGCGAAAGAGGCCGGTACCCCTGCAAAGACCGAGCCTGCAGCGGCAAAAGTGGCATCGCCTGACAAGGCAGCACAAACCGACGAGCGCGGATTTCTCGATGGGCTCAAATACCGCAATATCGGCCCCTGGCGCGGCGGGCGGGCCAATGCCATCGCCGGCTCGGCGGCATCGCCCTACACCTTCTATCTAGGCACCACGGGCGGGGTTTTCAAAACCAGCAATGCCGGGGTCAGTTGGGCTGCGGTCTCCGACGAGGACTTCAACACCGCGCCCATCGGTGCGCTGTCGGTTGCGCCCTCCAACCCGAACATCGTCCTTGCCGGTACCGGCGAGTCGGCCTTCCGCGGTGTGGCTTCCGGCCAGGGAGATGGCGTTTACAAATCTGTGGATGGCGGGGCCTCGTGGAGCCATATCGGCCTTGAGAATACGCGCCAGATCGGCGAAATCGTGATTCACCCGGACAACCCTGAGGTGATCTGGGTCGCAGCGCAGGGCGACAGCTGGGCGGCGAGTGACGCCCGCGGCGTTTTCAAGACCACCAATGGCGGCAAGACCTGGCGCAAGACGCTCGCCGGGGAAAACGCAACATCGGGTGCGGTGGATCTGCGGATCGATCCGACAAACTCACTTATTCTGTATGCGGCCATGTGGGACCATGAACGCGAGCCCTGGGAAATGCGATCGGGCGGCCCTGGCAGCGGCATCTGGAAGTCGACGGATGGCGGCGAAAGCTGGACCCGACTTATGGATGACCTGCCCGAAACCATGGGCAAGATCGGTGTTGCGCCGTCTGGCGCAAAGCCCGGCCTTGTCTATGCGGTGATTGAGGCGGAAGACAAAAAAGGCGGCGTCTATAAGTCTACGGACTATGGCGAAACCTGGAGTCATGTCAACAAGACCCGCAAGGTCCAGGCACGGTCGTGGTACTACATGCATATCTTTGCCGACCCGAAGGATGCCGAAACTGTTTATGTGATGAACGCGGTTTTTCATAAATCCGTTGACGGCGGTAAAAGCTTTGTCTCCGTGCCCGACCGCCATACCGATCACCATGATGTCTGGATCAATCCTGAGAACCCAAACATCATTGCCAATGCCAATGATGGTGGCGGGAACGTTTCTCTTGACGGTGCAGCCTCCTGGTCGGAACAGCACAATCAGCCCACGGCCCAGTTTTACCGGGTGATCACC
>CAYSMJ010000015.1:6103-12051 GCA_964432075.1 uncultured Caulobacterales bacterium
TACCGGCTTTATGCGGGCCAGCAGGACAATTCGACCGTATCAATTCCCTCTCGTGCACCCGACGGGCGGATCGGCCGGGATGATTACTTTGCTATTGGCGGCGGAGAAAGCGCGCATGTGGCGCTCAACCCGGATAATCCGCGCTATGTCTATGCGGGAAGCTATCTCGGCTTTATCAGCGAGTATGATTCCGAAACGCAGACGACCCGATATATCGCCGCCTATCCGGAACTTGAGTTTGGCGTTTCGCCGTCAGAGCGGAAATACAGATGGAACTGGAACGCGCCGATCGTCGTATCGAGCCACGATCCGCAAACGATCTACCACGCTGGAAACCATGTGATGGTCTCGAAGGACCGCGGTCAGAGCTGGGCTGAATATTCTCCCGATCTCACTCGCGACGAGGAAGACAAGCAGGGGCCGGGTGGTCGGCCAATCACAAACGAAGTCAGCGAAAATTACAATACCATCCTTTATCTCTCCGAAAGTCCGCACAAGGCGGGAATCGTCTGGGCCGGAACGGATGACGGCCGCCTCCAAGTGACCCGCGATGATGGCCAGACATGGAATGACGTGACCCCGTCTGGGATAGAAGACGGGATGATGAATGCCATCGAAATATCGCCCCATGCGCCCGGTACGGCCTATATTGCCTACACCCGGTACAAGATGGGCGACCAGAAGCCCTATATTTATCAGACGACAGATTTTGGACAGAGCTGGACGCGGATTGACAAGGGGCTTCCCGAAGCCGCTTTTGTCCGTGTCGTGCGTGAAGACCCCGAAAAGCAGGGCCTGCTTTTCGCCGGGACTGAACGTGGTGTCTTTACCTCAGGTGATGGCGGGGCAGGCTGGCAGTCCTTGCAGCTTGAAATGCCGGGGGTTCCGGTAACGGACCTGCGGGTCAAGGAACGCGATCTTGTGGTGGCAACGCAAGGCCGGGGCTTCTGGATCCTCGATGACATCTCTCCCCTGCGCCAGATGACACCGGAGATCATGCAGGCTGAGGCTCATCTTTTCGCCCCGAAGACGGGCTATCGTTTCGAGACTGGCGGCGGCAATGGCGGCGAAGGCCCCAATCCGCCCAGCGGTGCCGTGATCTATTACAGCCTCGGTGAAGCACCCGACCTTGAAGAAACAACCCTTGCACTCGAAATTCTTGATGCAGATGGCAAGGTGATCCGTGTTCTCGAAACCGATGCTGACACCGGGAATGAAGGTGGCGGCGACGGCGTCAAATATCGGCTGTCGGCCGAAGCGGGCGTAAACCGTGTCCTGTGGGATATCCGTATTTCGCCGATCAAGGAAGTCCCGGGTCTGTGGGCGATGCGGGGGGGCGACGCGAAAATTGTTCCCGGTTTTGTTTCCGGTCCGGGAAAATACAGTGTCAGGATGAAGCAGGGTGACATGGAGATCGCAACCGTTCCTCTGGAAATTGCGTGGGACCCTCGGCTTGATGTGGCCCCTGGCAGAATTGAGGAACAACAACGGGCCGTGCGCAGGCTTTATGATATGATCGATGAGCTTCATCGTTCGGTCGTGGCATTCCGTAAAGCCAAAGAGCAGGCGAAAACCCGAAAGGCCATCGCTGAGGAGGCCGGGGGCGGCGAGGCACTGGTCGAGGCGGCGACAACACTGGCCGAAGCTGTCGATGCCTGGGAAAACACCGTTGTTTCACCGGAGCGCGAATTCTTCCAGGATGTATTGAACTATCCTGATCGGCTCGATTCCGACCTGCAGGCTCTCTACAGCACGGTCGATGGGGCTTCCCAGGGGCTGACACAGGGCATGAAGGATCGGATGGCGGATCTTGATAAGGCCTTTGCTGCCGCGATGGCTGAGCGCGACAAGGTCATTTCCGGGCCAATTGCGGCCTTCAACACGGCATTTGCTGAGGAATCAGCGCCCGGTATTGCCCTGCCACCGCTGAAGGCCCTCGTTATCAACCAGCCCGTCGGAGACCAGACGCCCGTGCCCAGTGACGGGCAATAGGACGACGGGCAATAGGACGACGGGTAATAGGGGAACGGGCAGTAGGGGGGCTGATTGTCCCGCAGATTTCGGTTCCGGCATAGACCTCTGTGCAGGAACCAGTTCTGCTGGGCGCCACGTCATCATCCTGGTCCAGGGCGCGCGCCGGCAAGGCTAATGTCGCTGATTACGCTAAAAGCGTGACCAATATCGCACAATTTCCGACGGACACGCCCGAATGGTCCTATCGAATTGGCTAGTTCGGGCGGAATTTTGCGTCATTCGCTTTGCCCTGCGTCTCAACTTATCACAATATCGTGCTGCGGCGGATTGAATCGTCGACGACGTAAAAATTAACCAATGCAGGTTTACTGCGTGTGGTGAGCATTTTAGGGAGGGCGGAAAGTGAAAACAAAATCTATTCTTTGCGGTGCAGCATCAGCGGTTGTGATTGCGGCACTGAGCATGTCACCATCTGTGGCAGCACAGTCGTTTGGCGCGGCCGACGAGGAGGTAACCCGGGATGAAATCACGGTTACTGCTCGAAAGCGGGAAGAAACAGTTCAGGAGGCACCGCTCTCGGTCGATGTTGTCGGGCAGGAAACAATCGAGCGCTACAATATTAACGAAGTTGAAGATATTTCGAGCCGTATTCCATCGCTCAATATCCAGACCGGTGATTCTGGCGGAGGCAGCCAGATCTATCTGCGCGGGATTGGTTCATCCAACATTTCCGCAGCCTTCGATTCGGCGGTTGCGCTCAACTTTGATGGCGTGGTTGTCAGTACATCCCGCATTGTCCAGGCGGCCTTTGTCGATACGGCCCAGATTGATATCCTGAAAGGGCCGCAATCGCTTTACTTCGGGAAGAGTGCCTCCGCCGGTGTGATCTCGATCCGGTCTGCCGATCCGACGGACGAATGGGAGTTCGGCGGGCGCGGTTCCTATGAGTTCGAGGAACAGGGCTACCTGTTCGGCGGTTACCTCTCCGGCCCGCTGACCGATTCTCTGGGCGTTCGTGTAGCGCTGCAATACAATGATATCGACCGGTATATCGAGCTTCAGCCTGACACTCCGGCGCAAAACCTCGAACGCGGTCTGGAAAATCTGAATGTTCGTTCGACGCTCCAATGGGACCCGACGGACAGGTTTCGCGCCAACCTGAAGTTTGCATACTCGCGCAACGAAAATGATGGTGCGATTCAGCACACAGATGTCTTTTGCGGCGCCAATGGTGTTGCTGATCCGCTGGTTTCGCCGGTTGGCGGGCTAATCCCTGGCGGCAATAATTGTAATATCGACGATAAATTCTATTTCCTCCCCGATGCAGCGCCTCCCATTGCGCAGCAGGCACCAATAGAACTTCGCGGTGCGGAGCAATACAATTCCAATCCGGGGGTGCCTTTCGGGGAAACAGATATCTTTTTCTCCCGGCTACGGATGGACTTTGATATCACGGAAAACCTGACACTGACTTCGGTCAGTGGTTATGTTGATATGCAGGCTGACGATATTGATAATTACAGCTATGGTGGCGTAGGCCCGGCAACGGATGTGCCACCCGGGTCGGCCTTCGAGGCAGCCAATGGGCCTGGCGTTCCCTTCGGTTTGGGTACAGGATTTACCAACCACGATCTGGAGCAGTTTTCTCAGGAAGTGCGGCTTGTCAGCGAATTTGATGGCTGGTTCAATTTCATGCTTGGCGGATTTTACGAGACGCGCGATTATCGTTTTGCGACCGCGCAACAGGCGGTCAACATCTCGCTGATCGCCGCGGACCCCGTTACTGGCAATACCTTTGACTGGCTTAAGGACCAGCTTACAACCGGGGATGCGCTCTCGTTCTTCGGCAGTGTGACACTTGATATTACCGACCAGATTGAGTTGTCCGGCGGTGTGCGCTGGGTCGATGAAAACCGAGAAAGTGTTATCAGCGTCCCCTACCTGCACACCTTCCTGCAGGGCCCGGGGTTCGTGGCACCGGGCTTTATTTCGGACCCGATCGAATTCAGCGACAGTAATGTCTCTCCCGAGGTCACACTCTCCTATAAGGCGACAAATAATATCAATCTGTATGCCGCTTATAAAACTGGCTTCAAGTCAGGCGGTGTCGACAACAGTGCTTTGCCTTCTGCATCGCTGCTCGGGATTGGCGACACGACGGTTGACCCCAACGATCCCGACGGGCGAACGTTTGATGAGATAGCCATCGAGGGTATCGTTTTCGACTCGGAGACAGCAGAGGGCGGTGAGCTTGGCGCCAAGACCCAGTTCTTCGATCGGGCCCTGACCGTCAACACGGCTTTGTTCTATTATGTGTTTGAAGATCTGCAGGTGCAAAATTTTGATGGTACGACGGTTCAGTTTTTCACCAGCAACGCCGGTGAGGTGACAACGCGCGGTGTCGATGTCACCTTTAACTGGCAGACACCGGAGCCAGGCCTCGTCTTTTCCGGGTCGTTGCTCTATAACGACGCAGAATTCACAGACACTTTTATCGGGCTTGGTGAGGATCTTGATGGGCGGGATGTGGCCCGCGCACCGGAATGTTCCGGTAACTTCGCCTTTGATTATTTTGCCCCGGTTTCCTCGCAACTGGAACTCGGACTATCCGGAAATGTGGCATTCAGCGGTTCCTATTTTACCGCCGATGCCAGAAACGATGATTTCGTTCAGGACAGTTATGCGCGATTCGACGCCTCACTGTCACTTGGCTCCGCTGACCGCGGCTGGAAACTTGCTCTGATTGGCACAAACCTCAGCGATGAGCGTTTTGTCAGCTTCAGTGTTGACCGTCCCTTCCGCTCGCCGCCGAATGATGACGTCTATATAAGCCAGAATCGCGGGCGTCAGCTTTTCCTGGAGGCAAGCTTCAATTTCTGATTTGTATACGGACGTGCCGCCAAAGTGATTTACCGGTTTGGCTGGCAACGATGCGGAAGGAGAAACTTTGAGCGTGTTCACAAAAGGTGTGATCGTCGATGGTTCTCATCCATCAACCTGGTTACGAACCAGCGACCCGTAAAAAGTCTGGACTGCGTTTATGATTTAACAAAAAGTAAACGCCGTCTGGCGCAACGATACCTGATTAAAGCAGATCGGATTTTTGCGTCACCGCATAAACCTGATCACGCAGAATAAGGGATATCGCTGATATCCCTGTTTTTTTGGCGCGAGACAGGCGGTGTAAAAGCTGTCAGAAGGTGGCCGAGAACAAGTCCTGACCAACACCAAAACCGGCACGTTTCATACCGTCGGAGTTAAAGCTGAAGGCTATTTCGCCCGCTTGCGAGACACAGATAACGCCGCCATCACCGCCGAGCCGGTGGACATCCTCGATCAGACCATCAGCGGCAGACTGCAGGGCTTCCTTGCGGTAACGGACACGACTTGCCACGTCCCGCGCGCCACCGGCCAGGATGAAATACTCGCCAAGGCCTGTGCAGGACGCTGCCACGCGCTCGTCGGCCCAAGTCCCCGAGCCAATCAGCGGCGTATCGCCGACCCGGCCTTCAAGCTTGCCAAAAACACCGCCGGTAGAGGTAGCAGCGGCCAGCCGTCCATAGATATCAAGGGCGCAGGCGCCGACGGTGCCATGGCCCAATTCCGCGGCCGTCATTTCCTCCGGTTCAACGCCGATCGGAACGACGTAATAGCCATCCGGGTCGTCAACAAAGGCGAGACCGTTGGCGCGGCAGAAATTCTCCGCGCCCGTGCCTGCCAGCATAACGTGTGGCGTATCATCCATTACGAGCCGTGCAGCGCGGATCGGACTTTTCAGATGGGCGAGGGCGGCCACGGCACCTGCTTTGCGGCGGAGTTTCCGTCGCGGGTCGGGGTCGGCGCCACCCACATCACCGGCCATGATTGACGCGTCGAGCTCGGCGTATCCCGCCATGTTCGGCGGGGCGCCGCGGCCGGCGATATAAAGCCCGGACGCTTCCATCTCGGCGACCATTTCGGTGACGACATCAGTC
>CAYSMJ010000015.1:12061-28420 GCA_964432075.1 uncultured Caulobacterales bacterium
GTCCGGCCTCGAGCATCATTTTGCCCTGTTCGGCTAGCCCGAGAAGGTGCGCATCGGCCTTGCTGTAGTCCCGGCCATGTTTGGCGCCGGCGCCGCCATGCAAAACAAGGGCAAGCGGTGGTGAGGCAGGATTCGACGGCATGAATTTTCTCCTCGCGCGGGCCCGATGCAACTGGGCTTTGCTCTGGTTTTCGTTTGCCTACCGAAGCCGTGCCGGGCTGGCTACCCGATAAAACAGGTGATCCGTAGGAGCGTCGGAAATGGTATAGGGATTGAAATCAAAACACATCAGCGGTGTAATTTCCTCATGACCGAAACACACGAGCCAATGCCGCGCCCGGGTCGCTGCGACGCGTCTACCAGTGCGCATCAGGCCCGGGCAAATCGACAGGATCTGCGTCTGTTACGCTTTCTTGGCATCAACATGGCCATTGGGACAGGGGCCGGATGGGCGTTTCTGGCGGCGCTGCTCTGGTTCGATATAGGCGGGCTCGGCACCCTGGTCCTGGCGGCATCAGACAAATATCTTGCCATCGCCATGATGATGATCGCCATCATGATCACCTGGGGCAGTCTTGCCATGGGGACGGCTCTTTTTATAATTCCGAAAGACCCTCGTAATGTTGCAGGCGGCCCTCGCAGGAAATTCGTCATTCCGGCCTTTGGACCGGCATCGGGTCGGTCCTTACGCCGGGCGACAGTCCGGGTTCGGCACTGAAATCCGGAAGATCGGCGAAAGCCTCGGCAATAGGCAGGGACATCCTCCACTGGCGCTTAGGATCGGGCTGCGTTATGGCAACGCTGATGCAAGCCTGAGGAGAGTGCAGTGAGGACCACGCTTGCCCTGTTACGGCATGGCCAAAGTCAATGGAACCTTGAAAACCGGTTTACCGGCTGGGTGGATGTTGATCTTACCGAGAAGGGCGAAGCAGAGGCAAAAAAGGCCGGGCTTTTACTGCGCGAATTGGGAGCAGACTTTTCGGCCTGTTATACTTCGGTTCAGAAACGGGCTATCCGTACCCTGTGGATTGCTCTTCATGAAATGGATCGGGTATGGCTTCCGGTGACGAAGGACTGGCGGCTGAATGAACGCCATTATGGCGGGCTCACCGGGCTCAACAAACAGGAAACCCGCGACAAGCATGGCGACGAACAGGTTCACATCTGGCGGCGTAGCTATGATATACCACCGCCGCCAATTAACGAAGATAATCCTTATAACCCTAAAAATGACCCTCAATATGCCCACTTGTCCCCGGACACGCTGCCGATAACCGAAAGCCTCAAGCTCACGCTGGACCGTGTTGCGCCCTATTGGGAGGCGGAGATTGCCCCTAAATTGCAGGCCGGGCAGCCGCTGATTATTGCAGCCCACGGCAATTCCCTGCGAGCGCTTGTGAAGCTGTTGCTCAAAGTCGCAGACGAAGAAATTCCGGGGGTGGAAATCCCGACCGGAAACCCCCTGGTTTTCGAATTGCAAGCCGGCTCACTAAAGCCTGAGAAAGCGTATTATCTCGATACGGATCGGGCCCAACCATTACCGTCCGTGAGCTGACGCTTCTAGCACTTACATGCCGACTTTACGCGTCGTCAAGATTCAATATCAGGACGGCAAGCGCCGCAATCGGTAAGGTCATGGCAAAGCCTCCGGCAAAGGTTCGCACAACGGTGCCGCCAAAACCTGCCCCTTTTCCAACAATGATGGTCAGGCGATCACCGATCTCGGTCTTTTCCGCGCTCTCTATCGCAACACCTGACATCGCGATATTCGTGGTGATGGCTTCGAATTCGCGGCCATCGATATGGGTCAGTCGGCATGGCTGTCTCAGGGCAATCCGGCTTTCAAGGCGGCGATCGGGCTTAAACGTCGGAGCCTCGCCGGTTGTTTTCGGCTTTGCCGGGTCGGGATCGGGTATTTCTTCAAAAACCATCATGGTTACAATTCCTTTGGTTGGGTTTGATCCGCCGATAAGGGTGGACCGCATCGATATTTCGGCCGAAATCCCTAATGCCACCTTGCCGAAGCCGCTACAATTCCAACAATCGGCATAATCTGTTGTGTGTTTCAGGGCGCGTGCTTGAGTGGCTGCGTGGCCTCGGATAGTTTGAATCAAAAAGCGAAGCAGGGAAGGATGTCGACTTATGTTTGGCCAGATGATGGATCATCCGCTTCTTACAACGGATATTCTACGCCATGCCATGCGCACCTATGCAGGCACGGAGATTGTCACCCGCACGGTTGAAGGGCCGGTGCACCGTTATACAATCGAGGACGCAGGAAAACGCATTGCC
Organism: uncultured Caulobacterales bacterium; assembly: GCA_964432075.1. Classification (GTDB taxonomy): domain Bacteria; phylum Pseudomonadota; class Alphaproteobacteria; order Caulobacterales; family Parvularculaceae; genus CALLPQ01. The sequence continues at coordinate 14,354 of CAYSMJ010000015.1, forward strand.
CAGCTTGCCCATGGTCTTGCCGGTATCAATGTGCAGCCGGGCGATCGTGTTGGCGTGATTGGCTGGAATACCTACCGGCAATTCGAACTGTATTACGCGGTCGGTGGGATCGGCGCTGTGTTGCACACGATCAATCCTCGGCTGGGGCCTGATAATGCAGCCTATGTGATCAACCATGCCGAGAACAAGGTCCTGTTCACGGACGCAACCTTCCTGCCGCTTGTGGAGGCTTTGCTGCCGCAACTCCCAACCGTTGAAACGGTCTATGTGCTCACTGACGCTGCCAATCTTCCCGAGGCGAAGATCATTGTTGAACCCTATGAACGCCTGCTGGAGGGCAATCCGGAGACCTATAAGTGGCCCGAGTTCGATGAGCGCACGGCTGTCTCCATGTGTTATACCTCCGGCACAACCGGGAAGCCGAAGGGTGTCCTTTACACCCACCGATCTCTGGTACTCCAGGCCCTCGCGATCGGTCTTGATCAGGGACTTGCGCCGAAGGAAGGCGATGTGATTATGCCGATCGTGCCCATGTTCCATGTCAATGCCTGGAACCTGCCCTATTCGGCCATTCTTGCTGGCGCAAAAATAGTTTTTCCCGGTCCGCGGCTGGACGGCGAGGGGCTTTATGTGATGATCGAGGCGGAGAAGGTAAATTATGCCCTCGGCGTGCCAACGGTCTGGCTGAACCTGCTGGCCTATCTGCGCGAAACCGGGAAACGGCTGACCCAGCTCAAGGTGGCGTTTTCTGGCGGGGCCGCCCTGTCCCAGGCGATCATTAACGGGTTTCGCGAGCACGATGTCGAGGTCCAGCAAGGTTGGGGGATGACAGAAATGTCGCCCGTCGGGACGATCAGCAAATTGCCGCCCTGGGCGCTGGATCTCCCGCTTGACCAGCAGGACCGGCTCAAGCTCAAGGCCGGACGGGCGTTGCCCTTTGTGGACATGCGGATTGTCAGCGAGAACGGCCGGATCTTGCCGCATGATGGCTTGACGGATGGTCATCTTCAGGTCCGGGGGCCGTGGATAATTGATGAATATTACAAGGCGGAGGCGCCGACCCTGACCGCCGATGGCTGGTTCGATACCGGGGATGTGGCAACCATCGACCAAAACGGTTTTATGCAGATCACCGACCGGTCCAAGGATGTCATCAAGTCCGGCGGCGAGTGGATCTCGACGATTGAGATCGAAAATGCGGCGCTGATGCATCCTGAAGTTGCCCAGGCGGCTGCGATTGCTATTGCCCATCCGAAATGGGGCGAACGGCCCCTTCTCGTGATTGAACGTCGGCCGGGCACCGACCCATCCGCCAAGGAAATCTCGGAGTTTGTCAACGCCCGGCTACCAAAGATCGCCTGGCCGGATGCCGTTGAGTTCGTTGATAAAATTCCACTTGGTGCGACTGGCAAGGTACTCAAGACCGAGCTGCGCAAGATGTTTGCCGGCTACACCTTTCCCGATTCAAATTGAATTGGGCCAAAGGGTTTTTGACGGAAAGTCGTTCTAAAACCATGGGATCTTGAGCCACGGACTGGCTGGCCATGGAGCGGTCGGCAAGCTCGGCGATTGTGCGACATGAATGACACCAGCGCAGGCAAGCTGCCAACGCAGATATCGGGGCAGCCTCAGCCTGGCCGACCAGATCGTGACGCCAGGGATCTTGGCGAGGCTGCGCGCGGGGATCGGCACGCGGCAGCGCGGTTGTTTGATCGGCATGCACCGTCGGTCAAGGCCATTGCCTGGCGGATGCTTGGTGGCCACGAAGATGCAGAGGATATTGTGCAGGATGTGTTCCTGAAGTTCTGGAAAGCGCTGGCGAAACTGGACCGGGATGCGGTTCCGGTACGCCCTTGGCTGCTTCGGGTTACCGCTAATCTGTGTATCGACCGGACCCGCAAACGCCGTGAAGCCCTGTCGAGTGACGGCTCGGTACCCGACATGTCTGATCAGCGCGCCACGCCTGAAACAGCCCTTGCCAATGCACAGCTTGCTGGTGCTGTCGACAGGGCGATTTCGGACTTACCAGCGCGGCAGCGGCTGGCGGTCATCCTTACGGCCCGGGAACATCTGAGCCAGAAGGAAGCTGCCGATGTGATGGGCATGAATGTAAAGGCGCTTGAGTCGCTACTTTCGCGGGCGCGGGCGAAACTGCGTCTCATCCTCGCCGAGATGGCGCAGACATATCTGGGTACAGAGTCGGCTGTTTCCGGTCAGCGAGGTTACGGAGAGAGCCATGAGTAAAACTAGGGTGGAGAAGGCCAATGCACCGCTGAGTAAAGAAGCGCTCGACCAGCTTTTGCAGGTGTCTGATGGTTCGGTGCCGGTGCCGTCGGATGCGCTGCGCCGTGCCGTGCTTGACGACTTTGTCCAGGTCACGGCCCCGAACACCACATCGGTGCCGATACCGGCGAAGGCATCAATGCGATGGCTGTCGTGGCTGGCGGAAATTTTTGAGGTGCCGCCGGCCAGCCTTGCGGTGGCTTCGCTTTTTGCAGCCATGCTGGGGGGCGGCGGCGCCGTTGTTTCGCTGACCGGTGAAGCGGGGCCTGCCACGCCCGAAGAAGAACTCCTGATCCTTGCGGAGGATTTTGCATGGCCCAATATCAGCATGGAGACCGGTGATGAAGGTTAGATCCTTCGTTCTCATGGGATCGATCATGGTCAATGTTGCGTTGATCAGCTATGTCGCAACCCGGGCGTGGGTCGATCGCCCGTCGCCAACGGACCGCGCCATCGCCGAAGACAAACTTGGCGATGTCCCGGGGCGGCGTGGCCCGAGCGGACTTGGCGGCCGTGACTTTCAAACCTTGCGTCTGATCGAAACCCTGCCGGAAACGGATAAACGGCAAGCCCGCGCTGCGATCGGGTCCCGGCTTGAGGATTTGCGCCGGATCAGTTTTGAGGCCCGGCGAAAGTCTCGCGATTTCCATGCTGCCCTTACATCCGAGGACTTCGATCCGGATGCGCTTGCCGCGCTCTCGAAGGCGGCGGTTGAGGCTAGGGCCCGGCAACAAGCTTATCTTCAGGAAACGGTTGTTCTTGCACTGGCGGCGCTCTCGCCTGAAGCCCGTGCCGACATTGGCAAAGCGCGGGAAGATCGGCGCGCCCGCCGGCGCGAGCACCGCCGCAGAAATATCGACGAACGACTCGACAGCCCGCCACGTCCCTAAATATCTATTGGATAAAAACGAAGGAATGCGCCGCGTTGAACGTCTGTTTTAGTGAGGCCGCCGGGAGCGAGATGCCCCTCACGCCTGGCCCCGGTGTCGCTCCAGGATGCGTTCCCGGTTTGCCATGCAGGCCGGGAACGCGCGAAAAATACGAAAAAAAGGATTTGAAGAATGACCAAGCCAAGCAGAAAACAGATGGCCTCGGCGTTTGCCCTCAGCCTTATGGCCGGGCTCGGTGGCGCGCTCGCCATGGCGGACGAGCAGGACGAGGGTCCCGCTCCCGGTGCGCGCATGCTCGAACGGTTCGATTCCAATGGTGACGGTGAGATCAGTCAGGCCGAGGTGGATGCCTACCGGGCGGCGCGTTTTGCCGAAATGGATAGTGATGGCGATGGCCTTGTCAGTCAGGAGGAAGCCACGGCCTACCGCGAACAAAAACGCGCGGAACGGCGCGCCAGAAGGGGCCAGAGTGGCTTTGATCGGCTTGATGTGAACGGGGATGGCTATCTTTCCCTCGACGAGATCGATGCCCGTCCGGGCCCGCGGATCATGCGTCTCGATACGAATAATGACGGTGTCGTGGATGCGGCAGAGCTTGAAGCCGGGGCGGAAGGCATGCGCAACAATCGCCAGCGTCGCCCTCATCGCCACGGCAGTTGACGGAAACATTATTATTTTGACCAAAGCACCCGCCCTTACCGGCGTGCGTTTTTATGGCGTTGGGACAGGCGGGGCTGTTTCAGCCGCATCTGTTCCTCTATAATACAAGCATCGAGTTTGTGGGCGGTGTGAACAGAGGGGCCGTTTCGGTGATTGTGGTCCGATATCTGCTGCGGGTTTTTCTGGCGGTTTTGTTCCTGCTGGTGCTTGTTTTTCTTGCCCTCTGGATTTTCCGCCTGCCGATTGGTGAGCGCCTCGCTACACATGTGGCGCAAAATGCCGGGCTGTCCGATATAAAGCTCAATCTCGTCGAACTTTCGCTTGATGGTGCCCGGATCAAGTCCTTATCGGCGAAGGGACTTCAACTCGATCGGATCGATATCAGCTACAGTCCGGTTCAATTGTGGCGTGAGCGCCGTATCAAGACCTTATCGGCAGGGCCGGGACAAATCAGTGGACAGATTACACCGGAAGGAAAAATCCGGATCGGCGGGCTATTGTTGCCGGCAGACAATCCTGCCGCGCCGGCGTTCGATCCATCCCGCTTGCCATTGGACATTGTTACTCTCGAACCAATCAGGATTTTTTTGTCGGCCGAAAGAGGCATGCTGAACGGCGTCGTGGCGGGCTCTTATGACCGCGCGCGCGGTGGTGCCTTCGAGTTTGAGGGACAGGCCGAGCAAATTGGTATCGGCGATTTTGCTGTTGATGCTGCGGATTTCTCTGCAAGCCTGGCGCTTGGCAGTGACGGTCTTATTGATATCAGGGCCGATGGTACCGGCGGCGGACAGTATCAGAGGTTTAAAATTTCAAAACTATCGCTTGATTTGCATGCGGACGGGACCTCATGGATCGCAGCCATTGATCAGGGGGCCAGCGCGCTCGATATAAAGGGCAGCATAGAGCTAAAGACTGCCTCCCTGCCATTTGGAGCGCTTGCCGCTGATGCAGAGCGTTTGCCACAACGCCTGTCGGCGCGTGGTGCCTTCGGCTTTCAGTTTCGTGACAACAGGCTGCAGGTTGATCTCGATAGCGCCCGGCCTGCGATTGTGGAGACGGATCGCGGTGATCGCCTTGAGTTTACACCGCTTGTGGACGAGCCTCTCGTTCGCCTTGAGGGTGATGGCCTGGGTTTTGCGGTTGGCGTCGATGCCGCCTTGCGTGAGGCGGTTTTTGCGACCCGGGCGACCGGTAGTCTTGAGGTTGATGGAACAGTTCGTACAGCTCTCGAATTCATTGTTCCGGCACAAAAGCCGGATCTTCCGCGTTCAGACGCAACGCTTGTGCTGGGTGATCTGTCAGGTCGTATGTTGACCGTAATCGAGGCTGGAGGGATCACTGCCGATCTGGCGATTGATGGTCGCATCGACAGGCTGACCCGGGCACCGCTGACGCTGGAGGGTATCGTTTTTGATAATGACCGGTTCCGGCTTGTGGCGGAACGCACACCAGAGGGGGGGCTTGCGGGGCTTGCTCTGCGTAAGGAAAGCGCCGTTGGTGGGGTCCTTGACTGCGTGTCCCTTTCGCGGGTCGGTCTTGCCATTCCCGATCAGGATGTGCGCATCGGGGGCAACAGCCTCGCCCTGTGCTCCAATGGCGGGGATTTTCTGCGGGTCGAGAGCCTGATGCCGTTGGTGGCGACGGTTCAGTCGGTGATACAGGGTGGCAACTTTTTTTACGACCAGGGAGCATTGATGCTCGCGGGTGAACCGCCTGTGGTCGATATTGATGTCGCCTATGCAAGTGCCAGCGAAAGACTTTCTGTTAGCGGAAAATTTTTCGGTGGAAATGCGATTCTAAATGATATGCTCCGGATGACGGGTCTGCAGGGAAATGTCGAGGCAAGTTTTGATCCCGCGACTGTTAAAGGTAATCTTCTGTTGGACAAAGGGCTGATCGCGCAAACGGCGCGGCCTGAGACTGTTGCGCCATTCTCGGTTTCGGGCCGGGTCCGGTATGACAACCAGGCGGTTGATTTTACCGGTGATTTCAGGGTGCCCGGGGGTGAGCGGTTTGCGTCCGTATCGGGAGGACACAATGCGGCAAACAGCCGGGGCAACCTTGAAGCGCGGATAGACGACCTGATTTTCCTGCCCGACGGTCTTCAGCCAGCGGATATCTTACCGCCCCTCAAGGGTCAGATCGGCGATGCGGTCGGCACGCTTGGCGGTGTTGCTGCGCTGGCATGGGATCTTGATGAAAATGCGCTTTCTTCAAGTGGCACTCTGACGACCGATAATCTGAGCTTTGCCGGGCCCGGAACGGCGGTCACCCGTACTGTCGGTATCGACGGTATTGTGCGGCTTGACAGCCTGTTTCCGGTTCGCAGTGACGGGCACCAGACAGTAACGATTGATGCGCTTGATCTGGGGGCTCTGCGGCTCGAAAACGGGTTATTGGAGATCGAATTTCCCGGTGACAACACACTGAATATGGTGCGCGGGGTGTTCCCCTGGTTTGGTGGCAAGCTCGGCGTGTATGATACGGTCGCACGGTTTGACGGGTCAGAAGTCTTCGCTGCGCTGAGGGCGTCGGATATTGATCTGGGCCAGTTTCTGAGCTTTCTCGATATTGATGGCCTGACCGGCGCCGGGATTGTCGAAGGGACATTGCCGCTGGTCTCTGAAGACGGTCGCTTGCGCATTGAAAACGGGTTTTTCCGGTCAACCACGCCAGGCGTCATACGCTTCAACAACACGGTCAGCGACGAGGCGGGACGACGCAGTGAACTGGCCGGACTGGCCTTCAATATTTTGCGCGATCTTAACTATGAGTCGCTCGAGGCGACGATCAATGGTTCCCTCGACGGACAACTCAATGTGGGGATGGTATTTGAGGGGACAAATGATGTTCTGTTCCGCGCGCAGGAAGTTACAGCCCCCGTGATTTACCGGATCACTATAGAGGGGCCGTTGCCGGACCTCCTGTCGCAGCGGATGCAATTCACCAATTTCAATTTTGTGACCGAGGCGCAATGACGCCGGGTTTGGTGGACAGATGCGTAAGGCCCTGGGGATGCTCATATTGTTGACACACACGGCCGGTATGAAAATGCCAGAGTTAAGCGGCCAGAAGGTCATTACCGGTATTGTGCCAGTCAGGCGATCCGGAACAGAGCGTTTGCGTATAGGCAATCTGATGATTTGTGGCTATAGGAAAGTGATGGAACGATCGGCGACCAGGGCCATGGGCGAGGCTGAACGATAATGCAGGCAAAAAATTCAGATCAATACGCGCCGTCGGGATCGGGCGAGACGCCAATAAAGGTCTCCCGGCGTGATCCACACATGTTTGGCCTGCGTCTGTCGGGCGCTTTTCTGGTCGCGACCATTCTTGCGGCCTGTGCGACCGTCAAGGTTGAGCCGCCTTCGGAGCCGATCGAAATCAATCTGAACGTCAAGATCGACGGTGAATTGCGGGTCAAGCTCGATAAGGAAATCGAGGAAGCGCTTGAGGAAAACCCGGACATTTTTTTCTAGCATCCAAGGTTCGGGGGGACCCGGCGACAGGTTAAACGGTGGAGAACCGGTATCATGAACAAAACAGGTTTTTTGGCAGCATTAAGTCTTCTGGTCGCAGTCCTGATCAGCAGTCAGGCAGAAGCTTTTCCTCGCCTTGTTCAACAGGCGAAGGACAATTGCGTGGTGGGCGAGCAGGCCGATGGCTATCTTGGTTTTGTCCCCAACAAATCCGTCTCGACAGAGCTTCGCCGGGAGGTGCGCCAGATAAACCAGCAACGGAAAGGCGTTTACGTCAATCTTGCCCGGGAAAACGGCACAACGGTTGAGGTGACGGCGGCGCTTACGGCTGAAAAACTGATCCGGCGGGCAGGGCGCGGCGAATGTGTCCGGGGGACGGATGGCCGCTGGGCGCAGAAATAAGCGATTGAAATCACAAGCTTTCCGGCGCAAACAGACATATCGTTGGCTGCCGCCAATTTGCTCTTGCATCCCCGGCGCGCTCTGAATATATCACAGCGCACGCGGTCCCTTCGTCTATCGGTTAGGACGCCAGGTTTTCAACCTGGAAAGAGGGGTTCGATTCCCCTAGGGACTGCCAATCGATCTCCGTAAAGTGCGTTGCTTTTCCGGGCCATTGCGGCGTGCCGATTTGCAACACCCGGCATCCAGGAACGTCATGGCCGGATTCATTATCCATGAAGGCGGTATTTTTCATTGCGTCTGCCCCGGCCTTTCGCTTAGCTTCATATAATGTTCGGGCGAAAGGAAACACCATGACACGTTTTGCAGGACTTCTCGTCGGCGCATTCGCTCTGGTTGGAGCGAGCCTTTTTGCGCAACCCAACGCGACTGCCGCAAGCATCAGCAAACAGGAAATCACCGATATTCTGACGGAGCAGGGCTATGCTGTCCGGGATTTCGCCCAGAGCATGGTAGCGGTGGTTGTTGGCGACCATGTTGTCCTGATCGCGGTTGATGGCGCGGATGGCGATGTTTCCTATATCACCTATGTTAATGGTGTTTCGGTGGATATGCTTGGTTATGAGTTCCTGAGCCGGTTTAACAGTGAAGTGAAATTTGGGCGGGCTTATGTGGACCGTGATGGCGATATTGCCCTGCAGATGGATCGGAATTCTGCCGGTGGTGTGTCATCCGAGAATATCGAGTCAGACTTCGATGTTTTCCTGATCCTGATCTCGAAGTTTCTCGAGGACGTCGAACGTATCCAGATTACCTGAGGCGTTTTCAAGCAAATCGGGAACCGGTTCGGTTCGCGTGAAGAAATTGCGGCTAATCAAAAGGCCAGCGCATCTTTCGACCCTTAGGGCTTCTGCTTGATTTGAAGATGTGTCTGGCTGGTCATCGCTGAACGCTGAGTTGAAAAGCGCACGGATTGACGTGCGCTTTTTTGATTTCGGCTCTTGCAATTTGTAGCGAGTGATATCGATCGTGGTTTGCGGTGGCTCTGAACCTTTCCAATCCGTAACTTGTCAGCAAGTGCACAACCTCTGGCCCGAGCGTTCGCGCTGAGCCGTGGTCGGACAATCCGCGCAATGATGGTGCAGGAAACAATCAAAAATAGATATAATATAACATTGGTAGAGTAAAAAGCATGAATTTCGCCTTTAAGAGGTGCGCAAAAGCCCTAGACGCGGAAAACGGGTCAAGGGTATGGTTAATGCGATAAACCTGAAACGGTATCAGTACACAGTAGGGATGCAGGCGATGTCGGGTGAACAGCGGGGGCTAATGAGTTCGCGAGGAAACGGAAGCACACGGCAGGACCAGTCGGATTTTCCACAGGACGTGGGCGGGTCCATAACCAAAGACGAGACCGCTGAGGCGGCGGGTGAAGACAGCTTTGTCGTCACGGGGATTCTTAAATGGTTCGACCCGCAAAAGGGCTACGGGTTTGTCATTTCCGGTAATGGCGATGGCGATATACTCTTGCATTCTTCCTGCCTGAAAGAACACGGCCTGACGACCGCACGTGAGGGCTCTACAATCGCCTGCGAAGTTGTTCGCCGGTCCAAAGGAATGCAGGCGCTTCGTATTCTCAATGTCGATGATTCGACAGCCGCTGCCATTTTGCCGACTGACCCGATGCCGCTTTCGGAGCAGACGCCTGCCGGAAACTTTGTTCGGGCTGAGGTCAAATGGTTTAACCGCGCTAAAGGCTTCGGCTTTCTGACCCAGGGGGAAGGGACGGACGATATTTTCGTTCATATGGAGACGCTGCGTCGGTGCGGCATGGGTGAGTTGCATACTGGTCAACGGGTCCGGGTGTCCTACGCCAATGGCGGCAAAGGCATGCTGGCCATTGAAGTGCGGCTTGATCAGCAAAACTGATCAACAGGCTAAAACACCTGATTTTTTCACCGCCAAGTCTTATAGTGCGCGCGCTCTAATTATGGTTTTGGCGTCAGCGGCTCCGGGTTGACCGGGCGGGTATGAAGTTTGTCCATTCCCGATTGAATGTCACCGTCAATCTGCGCTTGAAGCCGGGCACGGTCGCGGTCGCGAATTTCGCTGATTGTATGGGCCGCTGCGCGTTCTTCCAATCCGAGCGCGATCAGGGATTGTTCACCCATCATCAGCGCTGATTCAAACAGCTCACGGATGGAATAGTTGACCGGACGACGGGCAAGTTCAATCGAGTGGCGCCGGTCAATAGATCGGACATGCAGCTTGGCTTGTGAAAAATTGTCAGCAACCATGTCGGCAATCTGCGTTGCCGTCGATGCGGTATTGACACAGACGATAATGATATCGGCTTTGGCTGCCCCGGCCGCGCGCAAAACATCGCGGCGCAGGCCATTGCCATAATGAATGCGAAACCCAAAGCGGGTCGCCTCCTCGATCCTGTCAGGATCATAATCAAGAATGGTGACATCAATTCCCTGGGCCAGTAGCGGTTGCGATACGGTCTGGCCGAAGCGGCCAAAGCCAATGATCAGAGCCCGTCCGCCAGCATCCTCAAAGGTTTCCTCGATTTCATGTTCCCTGCTTTTGCGCAGAAACAGACCTTCGAGTTGCACGAACACGGGAGAAAGTGCCATTGTCAGGGTAATGACGGCAATCAGGGCAGAACCTTCCCCGCTGCCCATCAAGCCGGAGGCGGTGGCAGCGCCGAAAAGAACAAACCCGAATTCGCCAGCCTGCGCCAGCGCAAAGCCAGTATGGACACTGACATTGTGCGGGTTCCCCTGTAGCCGGGCGAGGACGAAAATAATCACTGCCTTGATGATAAGGATGGCGGGGGCGGCGATCAGAATGGTTTGCCAGTTAGCAAGCACCACCTCGAGTTTGACCGACATCCCGACGGCCACAAAGAAAAGCGCCAGAAACAGGCCGCGGAAGGGCTCTATATTTGCTTCGATCTCGTGACGATAATCGCTGTCTGCGAGCATGACGCCGGCAATAAACGCGCCCATGGCGTAGGACATGCCGACATAGTCGAGCAGGAGGCTGGCGAAGATAACAACGCCAAGGGCGGCGGCCGTCATAATTTCGGTCATCTCGGCCGCTGCCAGGGTCCGGAAAATCGGATTCAGAATAAACTTGCCAAAAATGACAAGGATGGCGATGGCGGCCACGGCCCAGCCGACATTGACGAGGCTGTCGATCAGGGTAACCGAATTGTCGGTCGGCGCGAGGAGGGCTGCCACGAGCAATAGCGGAACAATGGCGAGGTCCTGGAAGAGCAGGATTGAGAAGACCTTCCGACCATAGGCGGTTGTCCGTTCGCGCCGCTCGTCGAGGGTCCGCATGACAAGCGCTGTCGATGACAAGGCAAGACCCAGCCCGATGACGGTTGCTGTCCGGCTGGGTTGCCCGGCGACATAGGCGATGGCGCCGAGGACGGTGCCGCAAAGCAAAACCTGTAACAGGCCGAGCCCGAAAATATCGGCGCGCATAGCCCAGAGCGAAGACGGTTTGAGTTCAAGACCGATGACAAAGAGAAACAGGACGACCCCGAATTCTGCAAAATGCAGCAGCTCTTCGGGATGGTCCGAAAAACGCGTAGTCAGGGTGAACTGAACCACGATACCGGCAATGATATAGCCAAGAACCGATCCAAAGCCGAGTTTTCGAAAAATTGGCGCGAAAACACACGCCACCGCGATCAGGGCAAGCGCTTCCCAGAAATAGACTTCCAGTGCGGAAGGTGAGAATTCGGGCAACATGGGATTAGGTTTACCAGGAGACCAGCTGACCCTAATTTTGTAGCCGAGTTGAAAGGCTTTGGCGAGGTTTCCGGGGATATCAAGGCGGGCGGTAGCGCATTGCAACATTCTTTGATGACGCCGATGGACCTGCTGATTCGCGCTTTTGGGTTAAGCCGTTAAAGTGAAACGAGTCTGGCCGGTGTCCTGACCGTGTCTCCCTTTGACATGGCGGTCCGGGCGCAGTGTCCGCTTTTATAGTGGTGTGGAGGTGGTATGAGCGCTGAGGGTTTGCCGGAGACAAATCGCCTTCGTTGTGCTGTCGTCGGCGCCGGCAAGTTTGGGGGATTCCATGCCGCGAAAATTGCCGAGAATTCGCTGACCGACCTTGCCTTTGTGGTTGATCGCGACGGGGCGGCCGGTACGGCACTGGCATCCCGGTTTGATGCTGCGGCCGCAACCGATCTGTCGGCAGTTCTTCCCGAGGTCGACGTGGTCTTTGTGACGGTGCCGGCCTCTGCCCATGCACAGATTGCGGCACAGGCTCTTGCCGCCGGCAGGCATGTATTTATTGAAAAACCGATTGCGCTCTCGCTCGCGGATGCTGACGGCCTTATTGCGCAGGCGACGGCGAATGGTGTTGTTTTGCAGGTTGGCCATCAGGAGCGATATGTCGCGGCTGCGCTTGGGCTTCTCGATCTTCCCGAAGCGCCGCCTTTGCAGATCACCTGCCATCGCTGCATGCCCGCCACTGGGCGCGGTGAAGACGTCTCCGTTGTGATGGATCTGATGATTCATGATCTCGATCTCATCTGTGCCCTGACGGGTCGGCATGCTACGGAATTCTCGGTCGAGGTCGCGTCGGTGGCGGCCAATATCGATCTCTATGATGCGGTCGCGGCTGAATTTCACCTGCTGCACGATCCCCAGGCAATCGCGACCGTTACGGTCAGCCGCCGGTCTGAGACGCGGCGACGCTCCCTTATGCTTGACTATGAAACCGGTGCGATCGAACTCGATTTCCTGACACGAACAATCCAAAATAAAACACCATACGGATTAAAAGCCAGTCTCGAGACAGATGATGTTCCTGCCCTTAAAGACCCGCTGGCCTATGGCCTGTCGCTCTTTCTGAAAGCGATTGAGGGCAAGGCGCCGGCAGGCGGGGTTACCGGCGGGCAGGCGAGGGAGGCCCTCGCCCTGGCTCTGGCCGTAGAAGCGGGACTTTCCAATCGTTCCGATCGGGAAAATGGGTCGCTGAACGCATCAGGGTCAGCGCGGGCAATGGAGACCGTATCATGAATGGGGTGACAAATCTGTCTCTCGCCGCACGGAACCGTTGTGGCGATATTGCCTTTATCGATCTCAAGGCGCAGCAAAAGAGCATCCGTGACCGTATTGAAGCGCGGCTGTCGGCGGTACTCGACCATGGCCGATATATTGCCGGGCCGGAAATCGATGAGCTTGAAGCGCTGTTGGCGGAGAAAACCGGTGTGCGCGGTGTTGTCAGTTGCGGATCGGGTACCGATGCCCTTTTGATCCCGATGCTTGCCCGTGGCCTGGTGACCGGGGACGCCGTCTTTGTGCCGTCCTTTACCTATAATGCCACGGTCAATGCGATCCTGCTCACCGGCGCGGCGCCTGTTTTTGTCGATATTGATCCGAAAACGTTCAATATGTGTCCGCAGGCGCTGCAACGGGCGATTGATCACGTTCGCGCGCAAGGGCGCTTGCGCCCGCGCGCTGTTGTGCCGGTCGATCTTTTTGGCGCGCCGGCGGACTATGGCGCCATCACCACCATCGCGGCAAAACAAGAGCTGTTTCTGCTGGCTGATGGCGCGCAAAGCTATGGTGGCCGATTGAATGGCACACCGGTGGGCAGTCTCGCTCCGGTGACGGCCGTCAGTTTTTTCCCCGGCAAGGCGCTCGGCGCTTATGGCGAGGCCGGGGCGATCTTTACCCGGGATCCCGTGGATATTGAGGAATTCCAATCAATCCGCTGGCACGGTACGGATGCAGACCGGAAAGAATCGATCCGTGTCGGTCTGAATGGCCGGCTTGATAGTTTTCAGGCTGCGGTTCTCCTCGAAAAGCTTGCCATATTCGATGATGAGCTTGCGGCGCGTCATCATATTGCGGCTCGATACAGGGAACGGCTTTCCGGCATCGTTCAGTGTCAGGGGATGATAGAAGGTGCCGCTTCCGGATATGGCTATTTCAGTGTTTTGACGGAAAACCGGGATGCGGTTGTATATCATCTGAAAACGCTCGGCGTACCAACGGCAATCTATTACAAGACCCCCCTGCACCATATGGGTGCGTTCAAGGCCTATGCCGGGCTGGGCGGCCCGGAAGGAGCGCTGGGGGTAACAGAGCGGGTTGCGGCGCGCATCTTTGCCCTGCCTATGCATCCTTATCTTTCAGATACACAGGTTGATTATATCGCCGATGCGGTCGAACTTGCTGTGGCCCGCGCGCAGGAGACGGATGGCGATCCTGCGGCGGTTGCGCTGTGACGGAAGCCCGCAGCGTTTTGACTGACTTGGCGATGGCGCCCGGCCGAAGCGACTGTCCCTCGGGATATAGGTGGCGGCGAAAAACGGCCGG
>CAYSMJ010000016.1:0-7287 GCA_964432075.1 uncultured Caulobacterales bacterium
ACAGTAGAATGCCGATGGTCGAAATCCAGAAGTGCCATTCGACGAGCTGCTTTGAGTACAGATCTTTCCTCTTCCACAGCCACGGCACGAGGCAATAGAGCGCCCCGAAGGAGATATAGCCGACCCAGCCAAGGGCACCGGAATGCACATGGCCAATGGTCCAGTCTGTATAGTGTGAAAGGGAGTTCACCGCCCGGACCGACATCAGCGGGCCTTCAAAGGTTGACATGCCATAGAATGCAACGGAGACGACCATCATCCGCAGAACCGGATCGGTACGAAGTTTGTCCCAGGCGCCCGACAGCGTCATCAGCCCGTTGATCATCCCGCCCCAGGACGGCATCCACAGCATGATCGAGAAGGTCATGCCCAGCGTCTGCGCCCATTCCGGCAGCGCCGTATAATGGAGGTGGTGCGGACCGGCCCAGATATAGATAAAGATCAGTGCCCAGAAGTGAATGATCGACAGGCGGTAGGAATAGACCGGGCGTTCGGCCTGTTTCGGAATAAAATAATACATGATGGCGAGGAAGCCGGCGGTCAGGAAGAAACCCACCGCATTATGGCCATACCACCACTGGGTCAGCGCATCCTGGACACCGGAGAAAAGGGCAATCGAGCGCGAGCCCGTCAGCGAGACAGGTACCGCCAGATTGTTGATGATATGCAGCATCGCAATGGTGACGATAAAGGCGAGATAGAACCAGTTCGCCACGTAAATGTGCGGTTCCTTGCGTTTGATGATGGTGCCAAGGAAGACTAGAAGATAGGCAACCCAGACAATGGTCAGCCATAGATCGGCATACCATTCGGGTTCGGCATATTCTCTCGACTGGGTAACCCCCATCAGATAGCCGGTCGCCGCAATGACGATAAACAGGTTATAACCCCAGAAAACAAACCAGGGGGTCATCCCGCCCCAAAGCCGCGCCCGGCAGGTCCGCTGGACCACGTAAAATGATGTGGCGATCAGCACATTGCCACCAAAGGCAAAAATCACTGCCGAGGTATGGAGCGGGCGCAGGCGGCCAAAGCTCGTCCACGGATGATCGGGGAAATAGAGAAGCTCGGGAAAGGCAAGCTGGGTCGCGATGATGACCCCGACAAGAAAGCCGGCAATTCCCCAGAAAACCGAAGCAAAGACCCCTGCTTTTACAACCCCCATCTCATAGGTTGAATAGTCAATCACCTTGCCCTTCGTGTGCTGATAGATCATCGCAAAACCGGCCGCGAGGCTGGCGCCAAAGAACATCATGGCATGCACGCCCATTTGCGGGTCCGCCGCCCGCGAGGCGGTAAACAGCGACCAGAGCGCCAACAAAATGATGGCAATGGCAATGAACATGACATCCCCTCCACCGGGGATTCCTGAAGGCTGGGGCCGATTGGCCGCAGGGCTCGAAACAGACATCGCGAATCCTTCCATGTCTCGTGGGTAGGTCTTAAGAAATGCTACCGTTCGCTCTTTGACGTAAATCAAGACAGGAAAGGATTTTTCTGCAATGTATAACATGTCGCAGCAGGACAGTTTCCAATAATGACATATGAGGACTGCGAACCATTCCGTCCGGGTCTGTCGCGAGGGATATGCCGTTTTCTGGCAGTCCTGGCTTCGGTGGTATTTGGTTTGACCAGCACCGCTGGGCTCGCCCATGGCCTGGCTATGGTTAACGGACCGTTTGTGCGAATTTGTATCGGTGAAAGCTCTATCCGTATCCCCCTGTCAAATCTCCCGGGCGGAGACGTTCCGGATAATGACCAGGGAAGCAATGCCTGTCACGCGGCCTGTCTCAGCGGGCGCAGACGCGGCTCCGCCGACATGGCGCATGACGACGCGGCATCGAGCTGATCGCGGCGGCGGCATCATCGCCTGGCATGGGCGTCAGCAAATTACCCAGTGTAGGTGAAGCTGTTCCGGGTCAGATCGCGCAACGTTCCCTTACGCTTCAAGGAAGCAAGGGTCCGGCTCAGGGTTTCCAGACGCAGGCCAAGATAATCCGCAATATCCTGCCGGGGCATCGGGAGATCACAGGCAATGTTGCCGTTTTCAAGGTCCTCACCAATGGTAGCAGCCAGTTGCGCAAGAAACGAATCCACCCGCTCCTCGGCAGTTTTTTTGCCAAGTAACACAATATGATCCTGGGCCCGGTGATATTCAGTCTGGCTGCGAGCGATCAGCCGGTCCTTCACCCCCGGGCTCTCAAGCGAGACCCGGTCAAGAAATCGATGCGGAAAATAGCAAACGCGGCTGTCGATCAGGGCTTCTGCCGTGTAGGGATTTTCGTCCGTCGATCGCACGCCGACAAAATCACCCTGAAACAGAAAACCGGTCACCTGGCGGCGCCCGTCTTCAAGATGTTTGATCAGGCGGAAGCTTCCCTCCACGATGACATAGAGGGTCTCATTCGGTTCGCCTTCTGACATGATGGGCTGCCCACGCGCGACTTTCCGCCGCGCCATGGTCTTCTCAACCTGCTGAAACTCTCGCGCATTGAGATCAGCGCAGATCGAGTTGGCCCGGACCTCACAGACATCGCAAGAGGCAGGACCCTTTCTGGCCTGGTGCTTTTTCGGGCATTCAATCTCGGAAACGATCGCCGGACTGTTCATTTGTCACTCCATTCTGACTAAATGATATGACAAATCGGTCCCCACTAAAAGGGGTGCCGACGGCGGATTGATCCGATTTCAGACCGCGAGCGAAAGCCGTGCGCTCTCGGGGATATAGGGATCAAACGCGGTGGCCACGACCCGCGCAAGGGCACGGGCATCCGGGCTGAGCCTGACCATATCCTGCCGCCAGGAAATGATGCCGTCGTCGGCAAAACGCTCGAGCTGAGCACAAATCCGGTTTGCATGCTCCGCCGTGCTGGCAGCAAGCGCCGGACGAAGATCCGTTGCGCCCTGACACAAAAGATCTGCGATTGTCTTTGCAAAAATGGTATCACTGGCCGACCGGACAATACCTCTGGCTGCGGGAAGGCGCCCGCCCGTAATTGCCGCTTGATATCCTTTGATGGCTTTTTCATTTTGAACATATAGCCCGTCGATAAAGGAAATGGCGGTCGCGCCAAAGCCAAGCAGCGTGTCGGCCACATCATCGGTAAAGCCCTGGAAGTTCCGGCGCAGCCGCCCTTCGCGCGCCGCCCGGGCAAGGCCGTTATCCGGCTTCGCATAATGGTCAAACCCGATGCGCCAATAGCCCTCGCGGGTGAGCGTTTCGTCGGCTTGCATCATCAATACGGCGCGCAGCGGATCATCCGGGAGTTGCGTCTCGTCAATCAGCCTTTGATTGGGCAGGGCCGCCGGCAGATGCGCATAGCCAAACACCGAAACCCGGTCCGGGGAAAGGGCGACAACCTTGCTGAGCGAATCCGCAAACCGTTCCGGCGTCTGCCCCGGTAGCCCGTAAAGCAGGTCAAATGAGATATCAGTGATATTCACGCTACGCATCTCGCTGACACAGGCTTCGACAAGGTCAAAGCTCTGCTCGCGATTGATCAGCGACTGAACAACCGGGTCAAAATCCTGAATGCCAATACTCATCCGCGAGAAACCGGTTTCCGCGAGCGCCGTCACATCGCCGACGGCCAGCAGACGCGGGTCCACCTCGATCGCAAGCGGCGCGTCATCAGTCAGCCCGACAGTGCACTCAATGGCAAAGAGGATTCGGCTCAGATCACTGACGGACAGGAAATTCGGCGTCCCCCCGCCAAAATGCACCGAAACCGGATGACCCCGCCCTTCCATGGCCTCGCCAACCATTTCAAGCTCGCAGATCAGCATATCAACATAAGCCTCAGCGCGGGCATAATTGCGTTCCACCTGCATATTACAGCCGCAATACCAGCAGAGCTGGCGGCAGAACGGGACATGGATATAAACAGAGACCGCCTCATAGGGCGGGCAGGTCTCAAGCCGAGCCCGGTAAGCGTCTGCTCCGACACCGTCGTCAAAGTGTAACGCCGAGGGAAAGCTCGTGTAACGCGGCGCCCGCATGCTCAGATAGGGCATCAAGGATTGTTTCATACTGTGACCCTAGCGGCGTGCGCTGCGCCGGACTTGACCTGGATCAAGGGCAAATTCCCGATCGCAATAGGTTTTTTCTTTTTCATCTTGGCAACGCCCTTCCATTTGATCTTGATCAAGGAAATGCGGTCAAGCGCTCCTAGGTCAGTTTACGGAACTGATGCCAACGAACAGAAAGGGGCAACACCATGCGCTCAACATTATTCATCACAACAGCGGCAGCAGTGCTGGGCAGCACACTGATCACAGCGTCAGCCCATGCCGAAGCCGGCGACCTGCTTGTACGCCTGCGCGGTATTGTCGTTGCACCGACCGAACAGTCTTCAGAAGTACTGCCAGGATTTCCGGGCAGTGGTGTTGGGGTTGAAAACGCAATCGTACCCGAACTTGATTTCACCTATTTCCTTACGAACAATATTGGTGCGGAGCTGATTCTGGCGACCTCCCCCCATGACCTGCAGGGTGAAGGAACGCTGGAAGCGCTGGGCGAGATTGCCGACACCATGGTGCTGCCACCCACGCTGACCTTCCAGTATCATCTGAACCCGAATGGTCAGTTCCGACCTTATGTTGGTGTCGGTGTGAACTGGTCGATCTTTTACAGTGAAGACGCATCGGACAATCTCGTCGGTGCCGTCGGGCCGACCGACATTTCCATCGATGATTCGGTTGGCGTTGCTTTCCAGGCCGGTTTCGATATTGCCTTGTCGGAACGCTGGTTCATCAATGTGGATGCGAAATACATCCAGATCGATACCACTGCGACGCTGAACTCGGGCGGGGCCATCAACACGGTTGATGTCGATCTCGACCCGATCGTTGCCGGTATCGGATTTGGCTATCGCTTCTGAAAAACGCGCCGATATCGTCCGGCTTTCATCAGAATGCCGGGCGATGGGCTATTTATCACGCCCCTTTTTCCGTTGTTATGAAAAGGCGTCGAGTGCTATATTTTCGCCATGAAGGACGATGGGTCTGAAAACCCCGTTTTGACCAAATCTGCCGGGGACACCGACAGCGCGGACGCATGCGCCACCACAGCCTCAGGGATCGGCGGACCGGGCGGGCTTACGATTAGTGCGACACACTTCCGCCCACTGATTGCTGCTGCACAAAATGCAGACTTGCCGGTGGAAACCCTGTTGAATGATCTGAGCCTTGACCCCGCATTTCAGGTGTCTGAAAGTCTGACAAGCCATCATTGCCTTGCTGACTATTTTCGGCTGCAAAACCGCCTTGGTTATCTCCTGGCGGATGAGACCTGCCATCTTTCCGACCGAACGCTCATGCCCGGTAGTACTGATTTTGTCCTGCGCAATGTATCGACTTCCGGCACATTAGTCGAAGCCATGGCGAAGATAGCCGTAGGCTATAACCTCCTGCATGGCGGGAATTACAATCGTGTGGAAGAGCGCGGGGGGTCTGTCAGCTGTGTGATCGACGACCGTGATTTTCACTATTCTGACGCCACTGACAGCGAACAGGCGCTGTTTGCGATTGAGAGTACACTGATTTTCCTGTTCTGTATTCTCGTCACCCTGAACCCGCATGCGGCCTTTGCCGGTCTGAAAACCGTTGAAATCCGGCGCAACCGTGCCGAGCGCCCGCCTCATGGTGACACGCACCTGAATTTCTGGTCAGTGCCGATCCGATTTGGCTGCCCGGTTTATCGTCTGACGTTTGACGCCGCTCATCTTGCAGGTCACCCCATCACCTGTCGGCCGGAAGACCTGAATACAGAGCAGGTTTACGCAACGATTGAGCGGCTGGTCAGTCCCGCAGGGCCGCTCCGCATGTCCGGCATTGAGACCAGAGTGTGTCGCCTGATCGCCGACGGACATGAAGATCAGACGGCGATTGCCAAGGCTCTCGGGATTAGTGTTGCGACCTTGCGTCGACGTCTTACCGCGGCAAACACCAATTTCCGCACCCTTCGCGAGCAGGTTCTCAATGAACGGGCCCGCCGACTTCTCAGCCTTGGCCACAGCCCGGCCGAGGTGGGCGAACGACTTGGCTTTTCAGATCAGCGCAGCTTCAACCGGGCCTTCAAAAGATGGAATGGCGCGACACCGCGAACGTTTGTCAATACGCTATAGCAGGGACACCACCCACCTGGCGCGTCCGCGTGCAAGACCAATATGAGCGAAAATGTCCGCTTTTTGTGAGCCGAGCTGTCATACCACGAAAAACAAACTCGGCGTATAAACGTTGAAAACAAGGGAGGCTAACCGTGAAGAACTCAATTTTTGCTCAACTTCGCCGCACCAGCTGCCTGACAGCCATTGCCACGCTTTCAACACCGCTCCTGATGACCGCGCCTTTGGCGATGGCCCAGGATGACGGTGCCGAGGATCAGACCGATGACGTGATCATTGTCTCGGCCCGCCGCCGGGATGAATCGCTCCAGGATGTGCCTGTCGCCGTCAGCGCCTTTACCGGCGAACAACTCAACGCCATCGGTGTTGTCGATCTTACCGATATCGAGGCAATCACCCCCAACGTCACCCTGGAAACCTCGCGCGGCACGAACACGACGCTGACGGCCTTTATTCGCGGTGTCGGCCAGCAGGACCCGGTCTCCGGCTTTGAAGCTGGTGTTGGTATTTATATTGATGACATCTATCTCAACCGTCCACAGGCCGCTCTTCTCGATGTCTATGACGTGGAGCGGATCGAAGTGCTGCGCGGTCCGCAAGGCACACTCTACGGCCGGAACACGATCGGCGGCGCGGTCAAATATGTGACCAAACGCCTGCCGGAAGAAGCCTTCGCCCAGCTGCGTCTGACTGGTGGGACCTTTGGCCAGTTCGATGCTGTCGGGACCTTTGGTCTGCCGGTGCTGACCGATTCCGGGATTGGCGATCTCAAGCTTGGCGGCACCGTCGCCTATCTGCGCCGTGATGGCTTTGGCGAAAACCTGAACATTCCGGGCCTCGACAATTATGCCAA
Source organism: uncultured Caulobacterales bacterium (assembly GCA_964432075.1). GTDB lineage: Bacteria > Pseudomonadota > Alphaproteobacteria > Caulobacterales > Parvularculaceae > CALLPQ01. The sequence goes on from CAYSMJ010000016.1 coordinate 6,979, forward strand.
GGATATCCTTGCCGGGCGTGTCGCCGTTGAATGGGACCCCACCGATACATTCTCGGTCCGGATTACCGGTGACTGGACGGACGACAATTCCGATCCGCGTCAGGGGCATCGCCTCCTCGATACGCCGGGCTTTCCTGTCCTTGATAATGTCTTCGATACCCGCGCCGGGCTGAACACCCCGGAGCAGAGCGTTGTCGCTCGCGGCGTCAACGGCACGATCGAGATCGCCGAGGTGCCCCAGCGCGGCAACTACGCCCTGCGCGAGGCCCATGCGCCCGACTGGCTGCCCTACGTGGAGCAGGGCCTCAT
>CAYSMJ010000016.1:7297-7817 GCA_964432075.1 uncultured Caulobacterales bacterium
CGAGTGGCAGGTCAATGACAATATCACCCTAAAGAACATCCTTGCTTACCGCGACGATGAGAGCTTCTCGCCGATCGATTTTGACAGCTTGCCGGTTGCCGACCTTGATGTTCCCGTTATCTATCAGAATGATCAGTTTAGTGAGGAATTCCAGCTTCTTTACGAAAGCGACCGGCTCAACGGTGTGGTCGGGATCTACTATCTTGATGCAAACGCCCAGAATATTTTTGACGTCGTGCTCCAGCCGACGGCTGATCTTCTGATGCTGCCTGGTCTGAATGCCTTCACCAATTCCGATGTCGATACCTCGACCTGGTCGATCTTTGGTGATTTCAGCTATGACCTGACGGACCAGCTTTCCCTGTCCTTTGGCGGACGGTACACCGAAGATACGCGGACAATCTCGCTGGACCGTCAGCAATTCTTTGCCCCCGGCCTGACTGAATTCTTTGGCGGCCCACTGACGACCCCGGCGGTTGTCCTTGCCGACCTCGACGCCGAGGCGAATTTCGACGATTTC
>CAYSMJ010000016.1:7827-27163 GCA_964432075.1 uncultured Caulobacterales bacterium
GCCCGCGCGCCAGCCTCGCCTGGCAGGCCACGGATGAACACAATTTCTATTTCTCCTGGTCGCAGGGCTTCAAGGGTGGCAGCTTTGACCCGCGTTGCGGCGCCAACGCAGCGCCAGATCTCGACAATGATGGCGAACCGGGCGCAACGGATATCGATGACCAGATCGAATTCTGCCGCTTCGAGCCGGAAAATATCGATACCTTCGAACTTGGCTGGAAGGCCGCCATTGCCGGTGTTGCCACTTCAAACCTGGCTATTTTCTATTCCGATTATACCGACGTACAGGTTCCGGGCTCGATCGGCGTTGACGGCGATGGTGACGGCGTTGCCGAAACTTTTGCCGGTGTCACCACAAATGCCGGCGAGGCAACGGTCTGGGGTGTGGAATGGGAAGGCCAGATGGCGCTGATCCGCGATCTGGCGACACCGGATGATTCGGTCGATCTCCAGTTCGCGCTTGGCTATATCAGTGCCGAATTTGACGAACTGCTGGGCCGTACAGGCGAAAACGTGGCGGACGATGCTGTCTTCCAGAACACGCCGGAAGTCACGGCCTTCACCCAGCTTGGCTATTCAAGACCGCTGAACATGTTTGAGCGGGATGGCGGATTTAATGTCTACACGTCCTTTTCTTTCCGCAGTGAAACTAACCAGTTCAACTTCCGCAGCCCGATCGATCAGGAAGCCTTTGTTCTCCTGAACGCAGGCGCCTCCTGGACAACCGAAGACGGGCGGATCAGCGTCGGCGTGCACGGGACAAACCTTCTCGATGAGGAGTATATCGTTGCCGGCTATGACTTCGTTACCGATCAGCCTGCCTTCGGGAACTCGCCGCTGGGTCTGACTGGTGTCCTGACAGCCTTCTTTGGCAATCCGCGCCAGGTCTTCGGCACCGTGCAGGTCCGCTTCTAAGCCCTCCCTTTTCCTTGGGCCCTTTCCTGCTTTCCTGGCGGGAGAGCCTGTACCTGGGGCGGTGATATCGCGTAAGGGATATTACCGCCCTTTTTTTCCGGGAGGACCAGCATGGGCCGCATTCTTCTTTTTCTGCTTGCCGCCGTCAGCTTGATGGCAATCGGCAGCATTATCTGGTTTGTAAACGCCGCAAAGGGCATCGCACCGGCAACCCTTGAGGCAAACTATTTTACTGACGCCGACCGTTATGTCTCTGTTGCCGGCGCAAAAGTTCGTGTCCGCACCGAAGGACCAGCGGAGGCTCCGGTCATTCTGCTCCTCCATGGCTTTACCTACAGCCTCGAAAGCTGGGACGCATGGGCTGGCGATCTTGCCCGCGACTATCGCGTGATCCGTTACGACCTGAATGGCCACGGCCTCACCGGCCCGGATCCTCAGGAGCGCTATGCCCCGTTTGAGCGGGCGGCTTTTGTCGGGGATGTGCTTGATGCGCTTGGGGTCGATGAGGCCATCATTGCAGGCAATTCCCTTGGTGGTCTGGCTGCGTGGCGCTACGCAGCGATGGAGCCGGAGCGGGTTGAAGCGCTGATCCTGATCTCACCCGGGGCCTATCCGACCGAGATGGTTGGCTATACCCCTGCGGATATTCCGGGGACGATGAAGGTTTACCTGACCACTGCACCGGAAGCCGGGGTAAAGACAAGCGCAGAATTCGTATTTGGCGACGACAGCAAGATCACGGAAGCACGACTGAAAACCCTGCGAGACATGATGCGCCGGGAAGGTAACGGGGAGGCGATGGTCAAATCGCTCGAAGAATTCACCCTGCCTGATCCGACGGATATCCTCCGTACCCTTACCGTACCGACATTGGTCCTGTGGGGTGAGGCTGATGGCCTGTTGCCGGTGGCGCAGGGCCGCAAGATGGCGGCGACAATGCCCAATGCACAGCTGATCACCTATCGCGGTGTGGGCCACGCCGCGCAAGAGGAAATCCCGGCCGAAACGCTTGCTGATATGCGGGCCTTTCTTGCCGATATTGGCAGCGCCGAACGCCCGGGCGAACCGGCGCCCGCCCTCCTTGATCCGGCTGCCGCACCGGCACCCGCGCAATGATTGATCCGCGCCAGACAAGCGCAGGCTACCGCGCCTGGGTGCTGTTCATTCTGGTGGTCGTCTACACCTTCAACTTTATCGACCGCCAGATCGTCGGCATCCTTGCCGTACCGATCAAAGCTGATCTGGGCCTGTCAGACACTCAGCTCAGCCTGATGGGCGGGCTTGCCTTTGCCCTGTTCTATACTTTTCTCGGCATCCCCATTGCGGTGCTTGCCGACCGGTCGAACCGTACCTGGATCATGACGGCGGCGCTGACCATCTGGAGCGCCATGACCGCAGCCTGTGGCTTTGCCCAGAATTTTCTCCAGCTTTTTCTCGCCCGGCTGGGCGTCGGCGTTGGCGAGGCCGGCGGCGTGGCACCCGCTTATTCTCTGATAGCGGATTACTTCCCGGAAGAAAAACGCGCCCGCGCCCTTGCGATCTATTCCTTTGGTATTCCCATCGGCTCGGCTCTTGGCATCCTGCTTGGCGGCGTTCTGACGACCTATGTGGGCTGGCGCGAAGCCTTTATCTATGTCGGCGTTGCGGGCATCGCCATTGCCCCGCTTTTTCGCCTGACCATGCGCGAGCCGGTACGCGGCGGCAATGACCGGGAAGGCGCCGAGACAAAGCCCGTTGCGGTTATGGATGTTGTGCGCACATTGATCGATAAACCCAGTTTCTGGGGCCTGTCACTCGGGGCGGCCTCCTCCTCCATGGTTGGCTATGGCCTGATCTTCTGGCTGCCCTCCTTCTTTGTGCGCAGCTTTGGCGCCGACCTGCCCGGCTTTTTCGCCTGGATGCCGCCGGCTCTCATCCCGAACAATCCGGGCCCGGCGCTTTATGCCTCTTATTTTTACGGCACGATCCTCCTGATCGGCGGGACGGCCGGCATCTGGCTTGGCGGGGTCCTCGCCGACCAGTACGGCCCCGAGCGCAAGGCCGCCTATGCAACCGTCCCGGCGACGGCCTTTCTGATCACCATCCCGTTCTTCCTGACCGGCGTCCTCGCCAATGACCTCTGGATCGTCTTTGTCGCCTTTATGGGCCTGCAATGCCTTAACCTTGTCTGGATCGGCCCGGTCCTGTCCGCCTTCCAGAACCTCGTCCAGCCAAATATGCGCGCAACCGCCTCGGCGATTTTCCTATTCATCAACAACCTGATCGGGATTGGCCTTGGCAACCTCATCATCGGCCTGATTTCCGACAGCCTTGAGGCGCGCTTTGGCGACGAAAGCCTGCGCTATGCCATCCTGTCCGGCATTGTCTTCTATGTGATGGCGGCGGTACTTTTCTTCCTCACCGCGCCGCGGCTCAGGAAAGACTGGGCCAGCTGACGTCGCACCCCTCACCGGCTCCCGGCTTTTCAGTCTTGAAGTCCGCCCGCAAGCCGGACATAAGCGGCGCCGGGGGCAGGATCAGGCATCAATCTTGCGGTGCCGCCATTCAGGTTTGCATGAGGGGTTTTGCAATGGGGCGTGTTTCGGTTTTGGCGCTTGTCGGGCTGCTGTTGACATCAATATCAACCGAGGCATCGGCCAGCGAGCTGCGGCTTGGTCTTTCGAACCATGATGTCCGCGGGCTTGAGGGCGGCGTCACGGTCCAGGGCCAGTTTGTGTTGGGCGAGATGCCGGAAAAACCCGGCAAGGTAAAATTCCGCCCGTTTGTTACCTTTTCAGCCAACAGTTCCGGCAATCTCCTGCGCGGCGGCGGCGGGGTGCAGCTGAATGTGCCGGTGTCGAAAAAATGGTTTCTCGAACTCCAGACGGGTATCGTCGCCCATGACGGCCAGCTTCAGCCGGTCTCGCCCGAATTCCCGGAAGGCCGCCGCCTGCGCGAAGACCGGCGCCTGTTTTATGGCTGCCCGGCCCTGTTCCACCTCTCCCCGGCGGTCGGCCGGCGCATCGGCAAACGCGCCCATCTGTCCGTCTACTACATCCACGCCAGCCATGGCGGTATTCTGTGCTCAACCGACATCAATGACGGCATCGACAATGTCGGCGCCCGGATCGGCTTTGAGTTTTAATGGCAGGCAGAATTCGCCGGCTGCATCAAGTGGAGCGCGATGCACCCTATGGCGAAGGCCCCGGCGCAAGGCCGGGGACACGGACCGGGTGAACCCAAAACACCGTGTTCCCGGGCAAGGCCCGTCAGGGCCGCAGACCCGGGACCTCCCGTGGCGCGGGCGCCGGTGCCTGGCAAGGGCGGAGGCCCCGGCGCAAGGCCGGGGACACGGCCCGGGTGAACCCAAAACACTGAGATCTAAAGACAGGACACGGAAGTTTGTGAGCGGAGCATTGCCCGTTGGCTGGTGCACCCTGCTGCTAAACCGCTTGTCACCGCTCCAGTGGCTTATATTTCACTCGTTTCGGCTGCACCGCTTCATTGCCCAACCGGCTGATCTTGTCTTGGATATAGTCTTCATAGTTCCCTTCAAACCACTCCACATGGCTGTTGCCTTCGAAGGCGAGGATGTGGGTGGCGATGCGGTCGAGAAACCAGCGGTCGTGGCTGATGACGACGGCGCAGCCGGGGAAGACTTCCAGCGCGCGTTCAAGTTCTCTCAAGGTATCGACGTCAAGGTCGTTGGTCGGTTCGTCGAGGAGGATCAGGTTTGCGCCTTCGGTCAGCATCTTGGCCATCTGCACGCGGTTACGCTCCCCGCCGGACAAATTGCCGACTTTCTTCTGTTGGTCGCCACCCTTGAAATTGAACCAACTCACATAGGCCCGCGACGGAATTTCCTTCTTGCCCAGCTGGATCACATCGAGCCCGCCAGATATTTCCTCCCAGACATTTTTGTTCGGGTCGAGATCTTCCCTTGTCTGATCGACATAGCCGAGCTTGACCGTGTCGCCCACGCGGAAGGTACCCGTGTCGGGCTCTTCCTTGCCAGTGATCATCTTGAACAGGGTCGTCTTGCCCGCCCCATTCGGGCCGATCACGCCGACAATCCCGCCCGGAGGCAGTTTGAAGGACAGATCATTGATCAGATATTTTTCGCCAAACGCCTTGGAGATATGTTCGCACTCAATGACGACATCCCCCAGACGCGGGCCCACAGGGATCTGGATCTGCGCGGTGGTGATCGCTTCGGCGTCGGCCTCGTTGACAAGCTCCTCATAAGCATTGATCCGCGCTTTTGACTTGGCCTGGCGGGCCTTCGGGCTCTGGCGGATCCATTCGAGTTCGCGGTCGAGGCTCTTTTGTTTGTTGGCCTCCTCGCGCGCTTCCTGTTCCAGGCGCTTGGCCTTTTGTTCGAGCCAGGAGGAATAATTGCCCTCATAGGGGATGCCGCGCGCCCGGTCGAGCTCGAGGATCCAGCCCGTCACATTGTCGAGGAAATAGCGGTCGTGGGTCACGGTAACGACGGCGCCCGGAAATTCGCGCAGATAGTTTTCCAGCCAGGCCACACTCTCCGCATCGAGATGGTTGGTCGGCTCGTCCAGCAGCATGAGGTCCGGCTTCGACAGGAGCAGGCGGGCGAGCGCCACCCGGCGTTTCTCCCCGCCCGACAGTTTATCCACCGGCCAGTCGCCCGGCGGGCAGCGCAGGGCCTCCATCGCCATTTCCACCCGCGCATCAAGGTCCCACGCATCAAGCGCATCAATCTCCTCCTGCAGGGCAGACATCTTCTCCATCAATTCCTCCGTATACTCCTCAGCCATCTGGACCGAGACGGCGTTGAATTCATCAAGCTTGGCCTTGATCTCGCCGACGCCGGCCATGGCGTTTTCAAAAACGGTTTTTGTCTCGTCGAGCTCCGGCTCCTGGGCGAGATAGCCGATCTTGACGCCCTCGGCGGCATAGGCCTCGCCGGAGAATTCCTTGTCGACCCCGGCCATGATGCGCAGCAAAGTCGACTTTCCCGCGCCATTGACACCGACAACACCGATCTTGGCGTCCGGGTAAAATTGCAGATGAACATTTTCAAGGATCTTCTTGGTGCCGTAGGCCTTGGTCAGTCCTTGCATAAAGTAGATATACTGATATTTTGACATATTCTTCTCTCTGCTTGCGGGCTGTGAGGGGTTTGAACGATGGCGAAACGAAAATCCCCGTCCTTCGAGACAATTGTCAGGCCTTCGATCAGAAAGTCTTTCATGATAAGGATTTCCGGCTGTTCCGGGAGCCTCATCCTGAGGGGCCGCCCTGGCGGCGTCTTGAAGGATAACCATCCGCTCAAATCCCGCGCCTGCACCGGTGCGAAATTCGAACCCGTGGGATACTCTGTTCCCGCAATCGGGGCAAATGGAGATGTGTATGGGTCGGTGGATTTTGTTGGCGGCGCTGGGGCTTGTCGGCTGTGCGAGCGACAGCGACAGCGGCTCCGTTGAGATTTTCTCAAACCGGGAGACCGGGGAGATTTCGAGCGGCGATGGCCGGGCGCTTGATCCGCCATTTCGCGGGACGCCAGCCGAAACAGGCGAGCGTTCCGCTACGACTCAATTGCCTGCCACAAACGACAACGGATTATTTGTTACGTTACCCCTCGATGGCCCGGAAAAGCTGGAAGCGCTCTCGACGATCAACGACCCGTTTCACAGCCGTTCTGTGACAATACGGTTTCGACCTCCCGCCTTCCCCCGCGTCACCTTCGCCGATGGCACGGTCCGGCAGCTCGATGGCACCTGTGCCTATGGCATCATCGAGGGGGCACGGCGGGTGTCGGTGCCGACGGGCTCCAATCACCTGCTGATGGAGATCACGCTTGGCGACCCTGAGGCGTTCCCCACCAATTATCTTGCCTGCGATTATGCATCGGGCGGCAGTGGGCCGGACACCCCGCCGACGGTGATCCGGCTCGAGGGGTGTTTTTACGTCCGCAAGGTTTCGGTGCCGACGGCGCGTCTGCTTGATCTTGCGCCCTTGCCGGGTCCGGCTTGCGGTCTTTACTGACGATCCCGCTCAGATCAGTGCATCGATGATATTCGAGCCCTCATTGACGAGTTGCATGCCCGTCTTCCAGACATCGCCATTTGTCCAGTCGACCCGCAGCTCTTCCCGCCAGGCCGGGTCCATGGGCGAATCGACAAAATAGCGGTTAAAAAACTGCTGGCTGACAAAATTCTGTTCAAAACCCGGCCGGTCAACCACCTCGCCGGTCACCGCATCCATCGATATCGGCTGGTGAAACATGAACCGCGCGCCCTCGCCGGCAACACGGTAATCGCCCTGCAGGAATATTGGCACGCACATGGACAGGCAAATGCGGTTATCACCGACCCGGGTTTCAACGCGGTGCGTTTGCTTGATCCCGCGAATGACATCGATCACCTTGCCGCCCTCGCGCAGGGCACCGCCTTCGGAAACAAGGTTGAGGATGATCGTGTCGGCGGCGTCTTCCCACTCGCCGAAAGCACTCTCCAACTCCGCAGCCATCGGCGCTTCAATGCCGCCACGCCAGGTCAGCATGACCGTCCGCTCGCGACCGGCCACTTCCTGAACATAAAAACTGCCGCGACCAAGCAGGCTGGTGCGCTCGACATAAAGCGCAACAATCACGAGCAGGACAAAAGCAATGGGAACGGCGAAACGGGGCATAGCATTCGTGGATCTGGGGGGCCAGCGGGCAAGGTCAAGCCATAAGAGATACTCTTAAACCATGGCGCAAGGATCGGGCCAGCCCCGGGACATCGCCCGTCCAGCCTTTTGGTGCGACCACAAAGCCGCTTGCTCGCGACGGTGTCAGCATCGATCGTATATTGACGATTAGAAGACGGCAGCCACCCCCCGAGCGATAATAACCCCGGGTTTTGGCCCTGAAGATGTGCTGGCTCGGCAGCAACGATCTTGCGATCATGCCTTACACGAGCGCCCCTGTGTTCTGCTCGCGCATCTTGAAGCCAATCGGAGTCAATTAAGATGCGCTGGTCGTGCGATTCTGACGTTTCGCACGAACAGGCATTTTTCTGATGGATCAACTTATTCAGCCATTTGAGTGGGATAGCAGTCGTTAAACTGTGAACGGTACGGACTCAAATGTCTGGGTCGATCCACTAGCCTCTTGTTTTGCCGCATTTTCTTCACGCAAACCGGTTCCCACTTTGCTGGAAATTGCGCTAGCTTCGCAGAAAAATGCTGGAAATCCCGATGGACATCGCACCGACACCCCCACCCCCCTCAAACCTTGTCCGCCTGCGCGACGTGATCCGCCAATACACACTTGCAAGCGAGGAAACCCTATTGCCCTTGCTGCTGGAAGAAGCCGATCTCGGCGCCGACGCCCGCCAGCGCGCCCATGATGCCGCCGTCGATTTTGTTGAATATGCCCGGGCAAACGCAAACCGCTCGGGTCTGATCGACAAATTCCTGCAGGAATATGGCCTGTCAACCACCGAAGGCGTCACCCTGATGCGTCTGGCTGAAGCCCTGTTGCGCACGCCCGACGTCGCAACCGCCGACGCCCTGATCCGCGACAAGGTCGAGACGGGTGACTGGGCCGCCCATCGGGGCAAAAGCCAGTTTCCGCTCGTCAATTTCTCAACCAATGCACTCATGCTCACAGCCGCATGGCTTGACGATGTCGAGGGCCAGGGCCCGGCTCGGCAAATGTTGCGGGCAACAAAATCACTGCTGGACCGGGTCGGCGAGCCTGTTATCCGATCTTCTGTCGCTCAGGCCATGCAGATCATGGGCGAGCATTTTGTCCTTGGTGAGACAATTCATGCCGCTCTCAAACGCGCACGACCCTATCGCGATCACGGCTATAGCTTCTCCTTCGACATGCTTGGTGAGGCGGCCCGCACGCAAGCGGATGCGGACAAGTTTTTTGAAGACTACAAAAACGCAATCGCGGCGATTGCAGCTGACTGCCGCCATGCCGACACCCGGCTTAACCCCGGAATATCGGTGAAACTCTCGGCACTCCATCCGCGTTATGAATATGGAAAACGCGAGCGCGTCCTCACCGAAATGGGCGCGCGCCTCAAGGAGCTTGCTCTCGATGCGCGGGCAGCCAATATGGGCTTTAATATCGATGCGGAAGAAGCCGACCGCCTCGACTTGTCCCTCGATATGATCGCCATGATGCTGATTGACGACGATCTCGCGGGCTGGGACGGGTTTGGCGTCGTGGTTCAGGCGTTTCAGCGTCGTGCTTTTTTTGTTCTGGACTGGCTGGCGGCAATCACACGGGATGCCGGGCGCCGGATCATGGTCCGTCTTGTCAAGGGCGCCTATTGGGACAGCGAAATCAAACGGGCCCAGACCATGGGTCTCGATAGCTATCCCGTTTTTACCCGAAAGGCTCTGACCGACCTGAGCTATCTTGCCTGTGCGAGAAAGCTGTTCGCAAATCGCGATGTTTTCTATGCGCAATTTGCCACCCATAATGCACTGACGGCGACGAGCGTGCGCGAAATGGCACTCGATCTCGGCGACATCGGGGACGACTATGAATTTCAACGTCTTCATGGCATGGGCGAACAGCTTCATGACAGACTTCTCGAAGGCGATGTAAGATCGCGGATCTATGCGCCCGTTGGGGGGCATAAGGAGCTTTTGCCCTACCTGGTCCGCAGACTGCTCGAAAACGGGGCAAACTCCTCCTTTGTCAATCAACTGATCGATCCGGAAACATCGATTGAGGAAATCGTTGCGTCACCTTTCGTGATCGCCACCCATCTGAAACCGGTCGAAAATCCTGCAATCCCGTCGCCGCGCGATCTCTTCAAAACCGAAAAAACCGAGCCAAGGCGGCTATTGGCGAAAGGCCGGGATCTGACCGATCCCAATACTGCCGACCGGTTTCATCCGGCTGCCTTTGAAGAGCTATTCCCGATCGCTGCAGGCCCGCTTGTTGTGCCTGATGTAACCTATGCCGAGGAACCGATCACTGTCAGAAATCCGGCCAATCCTGATCAGCAGATCGGCACCATCCGCAATCTGCCTACTGACGCCGTCAACGACATTGTGGCTGCGGCGGGTCAATCAAGCTGGCCAATCACGCCAGCGAAAGAGCGGGCAGGATTGATCCGGGCCTATGCTGATGAGCTTGAATTGGAGATGGACCGGTTTATGGCCATTGCCGTTTTTGAAGCCGGCAAAAGCTGGGAAGATGCCATCGCGGAAGTGCGTGAAGCCATTGATTTTTGCAGGTATTATGCCGGACAGGCAATACAGCTTGATGGAGAGCCACTGGGGACGGTCATATGTATTTCCCCCTGGAATTTTCCGCTTGCGATCTTTCTCGGACAGATAACGGCAAATCTCGCCGCCGGAAATTGCGTGATTGCAAAGCCGGCAGAGCAAACCTCCATCATTGCCTATGAGGCGATCCGCCTGATGCATGAATCTGGAATTCCGGCAGATGCGGTCCAGCTTACACCCGGTCCGGGCGAGAGCGTTGGCGCAGCGCTCACGCGCCATGAGGCCATATGCGGTGTTGTCTTTACCGGGTCCACGCCCGTTGCCCAGACAATCAACCACGTTCTTGCCCGGCGCGAGTCAGGTCCCGCCCCCCTGATTGCTGAGACAGGCGGGATCAATGCGATGATTGTGGACTCAACAGCCCTTCTTGAACAGGCCGTGACCGATGTCATCGAATCTGCCTTTCAAAGCGCGGGGCAACGCTGCTCGGCCTGCCGTGTGGTCTGTGTACAACGTGATATTGCCGATCGTTTCGAGGAGATGCTTGCCGGTGCCATGGCGGAACTCACGATTGGCGACCCGTCTGACCGGGCAACCGATGTGGGACCCGTCATCGACAAGGAGGCACAGGCCGTTATCACCGATTATATAGAAGCCATGAAAAAGAAGACACGGATGATCGCACAGGCTGACATCGACCCGACGGCCAGAGGCACCTTTATCGCGCCGGTCGCATTTTCTGTTGATACCCTGGAAGATGTTACCCGGGAAGTTTTCGGCCCCGTCCTGCATATGGTTCGGTATGAAGGCAAAAGGCTTGCCGAAACCGTGGAGGCAATCAACAGGCTTGGCTATGGCCTGACCCTTGGTATCCACACCCGTATCGACGAGACCATGCATGCGATCGTGGCGGCAGCGCGTGTCGGAAATGTTTATGTCAACCGCAACCAGATCGGCGCGCTTGTCGGTATCCAGCCTTTTGGTGGCGAACGCATGTCCGGGACCGGACCAAAAGCAGGCGGGCCGCATTACGTGCCGGCCCTGACCCGCCAGCCTGAAAGAGAGACGAAGGGGAACATCCCGCAATTTGCACCGCCAGGCGGCCATGACAGCGCGTCCACCATAGACCGTGCACAGATGGCCTTTGAGTGGTGGCGCCTTGCCCGGGAAAATGACTCCGTCATTAAACGGATGACTGCAGACAGTAATGAGCGCGTAAGCGCGTTTGGCCAGAGCCTGAAGCACTGGCATGAAACCCTGTTTGGCATAGTGGAAACCCTTCCCGGTCCGACCGGAGAATCAAACACCTTGCGTCTCAAGGGACGCGGTTTGATCCTGTGTATCGGAGACGGTACGGATGATGACACCCTGATCAGTAAACAGATCACGCTTGCACTTGCTTCCGGCGGGGCGGCGCTCGCCCGCGCGACCCCGGCGCTGCACGAGTTGGCCGCCGGGCTTGAGCGGGCCGGTGCGCGTCCCGGCCTCCTGTCACTGCCATCCGATCTGACCGAGGATCTTCTGATGCATCCCCACCTGTCTGCAATTGCGTTCGACGGCACCACAAAGCAGGCTACGCCGATTGCGCGCATTGTTTCAGAACGAGACGGTCCGCTTGTCCCTGTTCTTTCGACCGCAAGCCCTGAGCGATTCGCCGTCGAGCGCACACTGACGATCAACACAACCGCCGCAGGCGGGGATGTACGCTTGCTCGCGCTTGAAGGATAACGGGATGAAATCCCGGTTTTTAGAGGGTTTTTATCGCATTAAACTGCCCGTCGGTCGAAAGCCGCTTGTCCAGGCGTCCGCAGCATCGCACAGTGGGTAGTCAAGAAACCAGATCAGCAGGCAGGATGGTTGAAATATCAGACACCGCACGCAACCAACCCGGTTCACTGATCGGCCCAAAAAAGCCCGTCAGAAAAACTGGACCCTTTCTGCGTGTGGACGATATTCATATTGACGGGGCTCGTGGGCCGGCGACGAAAACCCGCCGAACCGTAAACTGGTTTTTTGCTGATAAGGATCGGCTGTTCTGGTCGTTCCAGCTAGCCGGCTGGACCGGATTTTTCCTGCTGCATCTGTTCACGGCTTCGGCGCAGATCTATGGCGGGCCGTCCGCCTCGGGCGTGCCTTTTTCCTTTTCTTCAGCCGCAGTCGGGTTCATCTTTTCCTCAATCTTCCTGCGTCCGATCTATCGCTTCGCCCGTCGCCAGGAGCCACCGCGGCTATTGATGATCGTGATAATCGCATCCCTGATCATGGCCCTGATCATGTCATCGGTGAAAGCTCCCATCTATATATCAATCCTGGGAACCGAATGGGTACAGCAGCGGATCAATGAATTTGGCACTGATAATTTCTTTCGCCTCCTCCTGCCAGATCTGCCTGTCAATCTCTTCCTGGTTCTGACCTGGGCAGGGTTTTACTTCGGGATCAATTATTATCTCGCCCTTCGTGATGAAACCGAACGCGCACTTTTTTCTGCACGGCTTGCCGACCAGGCGCAATTGAAAATGCTGCGCTACCAGCTCAATCCACATTTTCTTTTCAATACGCTGAACGCAATTTCAACGCTTGTTCTCAGTCAGGAAAACAGGCAAGCAAACAAAATGTTGACCCAGCTTTCGTCGTTTCTGCGATACTCGCTGGACAGCGACCCGCTTCAGAAAACAACGCTCGCTGATGAACTTAAGGCCTTGCAGCAATATCTTGACATTGAAAAAACGCGTTTTGGCAACCGTCTCAGCGTAAAGCTTGACATTGAAAACGATGTCAAACGGGCAATGGTACCTTCCCTGATTTTGCAGCCGGCGATTGAAAACGCGATAAAATTTGCAATCGGCGTGATGGAAGATGGTGGCGAGATCCGTCTTGTTGCCCAACGCGAACATGATCAGCTTTTTCTCCGGGTATGCGACAACGGGCCAAATACGCCGGAAGACCCGCAAACCATATTGCAGTCTGCCTCAGGGGTCGGCGTTGTAAATATGCGCGACCGGCTTGTCCATCTTTATGGGGATAACCAGTCCTTTGCCCTGACCCGGCTTGTCCCAAGCGGGTTATGCGTTTCCCTGCGTATTCCCTTCGAAGTCGAGGAGAGAGCCTCATGAGCGATATGATCCGTGTCTTACTCGTCGACGATGAACCCTTGGCAATCCAGGGTCTTGAAATACGTCTTGCAGAATATGACGAAGTTGAAATTGTCGGCACAGCGATGAATGGACGCGAAGCAATCAGGGAAATCAGATCGCTGTCCCCGGATCTTGTTTTTCTTGATATTCAGATGCCGGGAATTGACGGGCTTGGCGTCGTTCGTGCCCTAATCGGCTCATCGATGCCACTATTCGTCTTTGTAACCGCTTATGACAAATACGCTATCGAGGCCTTTGAGGCGAATGCGCTCGATTATCTGGTCAAGCCCGTGGACGAGGAAAGGCTGTCCGATGCGGTTGCAAGAGCCCGGGAGGCGCTTCATTCAAAAACCGCTGTTGGCCGCGAAAGCCGTCTTGTTGAACTTCTCGCCTTGCTGAACGCAGAAGAGCGCGATCGGATAAAAGAACTGCTTGACGAACCGGATTGGGCAGAAAAAGCGCGCTACCCGGAGAAACTATCCTTCAAGGATGGCACAAAAGTCATCGTTCTGCATGCAGAAGAGGTTGACTATATTGATGCTGCCGGCGATTATATGTGCGTCCATGCGGGCGGAAAAACCCATATAATCCGTGAGACGATGAAATCGCTGGAAGCTCGGCTCGACCCTTCCCGGTTCCAACGCATTCACCGGTCTGCCATCGTCAATGTCAACAAGGTGCGCGAGCTTCATCCGCATTCAAACAGTGAATACTATCTCATTCTTGAAAACGGCCAGGAACTGAAACTGTCGCGGTCCTACAAGGATGTGATTGCGCGATTTACCTGATCAAGCCATTTCCACCCGGGGGGTCCGCTAGGGCATAATTGAGGATTTTGTAGGCAAGTTTGGCTGCCAGAAAGTCAGGCCCGTGGAACCCGTCAATCGGGGCGAGTTCATTGATATCGGCACCCACCAACCGGCCAACCTTCGCTGCGCGGGAGATGATCCCGATGGCATCCTCCCAGAAAATGCCCCCCGGCTCCGGCGTTCCTGTAGCGGGCATGACGGCCGAATCAAAACCATCAAGATCGAAGGTCAGATAGATCGGGCGCCCCGTCAGGGGGCGAACGATCTCATCATAATCATAGGCCTGCCGATCCTTGCCCCAATGAATTGTTATCCGTTCACGATTGGCTTCAAGAAACGGGATTTCCTCTGCCGATATATTTCGTATTCCGATAGAAACAATGGGAACGGTTGGGTGGTCAAGAACCCGGCGGATGGCCGCGGCATGGGAAAAAGGCTCGCCCTCATAACCGTCACGCAGGTCCGCATGGGCATCGAAATGCAGAATAATCAGATCATCATACTGCTCAAGAAAGGGGCGAATGGCGCCAGGCGTGATCGAATGCTCCCCACCAAAGACAAGAGGAAACTTTCCGTCCTCAAGGACACGCCCGGTGCGCGTGGCCAGATCTTCTAGCGCGGCAATGATGGAGCCCGGCATTTCCGGTTCAGCCATGGTCACGACACCATAGTCGCGGAACGGTTCGCGCCAGTATTCCTCGTCAAACAATTCCACCTGATGGCTTGCCTTGAGCATATGGCGAGGACCACACATTGTCCCTGCACCATAGGAAACCGAGGCCTCAAGGCCATAGGGTACAATCACAGCGCGCGCGGCCGCATAACCCACCGCGTCGTCGCCAGAGAGCCCGAGAAACCCGTGTTCTGGCGCCAGCATGGTAAACGGCGTGTCCATTGCTTA
Source organism: uncultured Caulobacterales bacterium (assembly GCA_964432075.1). Classification (GTDB taxonomy): domain Bacteria; phylum Pseudomonadota; class Alphaproteobacteria; order Caulobacterales; family Parvularculaceae; genus CALLPQ01. The sequence goes on from CAYSMJ010000016.1 coordinate 22,775, forward strand.
CTCCGTAAACAGCGTCGCAAAATTCCGCCGGGAGCGGTCTTTCCAACTGCCCCTGTGGAAAGCATCGGAGGCAAGCAGCGGGATTACCGACCCGGCCTCGGCGAAAACCATCTGCTCATGGGTGGTTTCGACCTTTCCCCAGCTCGCCGCTTCCTTCAGGGTTGAGGAGGAGCAGGCCCCATCGCGCACATCAGCAACCGTGATCTGTACGGCATATTTGTGCATTTCGGCTTCCTTGCCGAGGATTTCCGCACAGACAACTGTGTCCTGTACAAAGTTTTTCGGCACGCCGCCGCCAACCATCAGCAGGCCAGTTCGTCCCGCCTTGAGCTTAACCTCTGTCAGCTCACGGAAGTCTGCAACACTGTCGATTGACAGATAATGCCCGGGATTTTCAACCTGATGTTTGACAAGTCCAAAGCCGGCAGAACAGTCAGAAAAAGCCGGCACAAAGATCGGTACCTTATGATCGAAGCAGGTTTCAATCAGGGAGTCCTCTTTTTTCTTGTTGTCTTTTAGCCAGTGACCCATTTCGAAGATAAATTCCCGCGACGAATAGGGACGGCGCTCAAGACCGTCGGCAATCTCCTTGATCGTGTGATCCACAACCTGGAGTTCTTCCTCATCGATATAAGTATCGTAGATGCGGTCGATATACAGATTGCGAAGGGTATTGTCATCAAGGTCAGGCCTACCCTGATAATGACGAAAGCCGAGAGCCTCAAGAAAATCCATATCAATTATGGAAGCCCCGGTAGCAACGATACAATCGATCATTCCGTACTTAACGAGGTCACGGTAGACATGCATGCAGCCGCCTGCGGAGGTAGACCCCGCAAGCGTCAGAATCACGCCGGCATCCGGATCGGACACAGCCATATCGAAGACGTCGCAGGCGCGCGCAAGATCGCGGGCAGAAAACGACATCTTGCCCATGGCCTCAATGATCGGCCGCGCATCAATCCGGGTAATATCAATATGCTCGACCGGATTTGATAGCAGTTCAGCTTTGGTGTTGGCTCGCTCCTCAGACATGTTCTGATTCCTGTTCGATTGTTTCGGTAAGTGTTTCAGAGCCGGCTCGCGGGCCTGACTGAGGGCTGCCGGATGAAACGACCCGGCGGTCATTGACGATGACGGTCTGTTCACTGAAAAACCCGTTAAACCGCGTTGCCAGAGTCTGGCCATATGCACCAAGATTGGCGATTTCAATCCAGTCGCCTTCGGCAGCGCAATCAGGCAGCATGAATGGTCCGTCCATCTTGTCCAGACTGTCACAGGTCGGACCAAAAAAGCGAAACGCGGTCATCGGAATGCGGGTTTCGGTATCTGTACGATCATCTGAACGCCGATGAAGTGTGACCGGATACCGCCAGCCGCAGCTTCCGGCATCAAAAAGCGACCCATAGGTGCCTTCATTAAGATAGACATCACGGCCCTTGCGCAATTCAATCCGTGCCAGGGTCGCCCCGCCGGCGGCCACAAGCGCCCGGCCGGGCTCGCCAAGAATAGCAAGATCGGAAAAGCCATGCTTCACAACGGCCCGGGCAATGGCCTCGAAATAGAACCGGGGCGGCTGAGCAACCATGCCCGGATAGGATACCGGGAAACCACCCCCGACATCAAGGCTGTCAATCCCGACCCCACTCCTATCGATCAGGGTACGGACATATGCGATTGCCGTGGTATAGGCTTCCGGTTCCAGACATTGGGAGCCGACATGAAACGACACCCCAAGACGTGCACAGACCTTTCGTGCCGCGCGTAGGAGCGCCGGAGCCTCATCTTCGCATGCCCCGAATTTACCGGCCAGAGGCATCGCCGATCCGTCTTTTGTCAGGTCGGCGATGTCAATACGCAGATGCAGGCGAATGTCGCTTGCATGACCGGTCTCGATACGGATTTTGTCAAGTTCTTCAGCACAATCAAAGGCAAAATCGCGAATACCAAGGCGATAAGCCGTGCGGATGGTCGCGCGGGATTTGACAGGATGCATGAAATAGATGCGGGCAGCCGGGAACATGGCCGATATCAACTCGGCTTCGCGAATGGACGCAACATCAAAGGCCTCAACTCCGGCATTCCATAAGGTTTGCAACACAAAAGGATGCGGATTTGCTTTTATGGCATAAAGCACCGTACCCGGAAAACCTTCAACAAATGTCTTGGCCGCTGCGGTGATCGCGCCGGGAAAGATCACATTGATCGCATCATCCCCGTCATAGGCATTGATCAGGTCGGACAACGTCTCATAGACCGGCAATCCGCCGCCGGGCGTGGCGACAGGGGATGATGCGGTCACGTTTTCATCATGGAAAATCATGGTATTGCGCCGGCGAACCGGTCTCTCAAACTGATGGTGGAACAAGTACGTAACCCCGCAAGCGGTCAGGCTTTTCGGAATGACGCGGCCAAAAGGATTTCGGCGGGACTAAGCCCGCACGGGCATGGAGTGTTCCGCAACAGCGGCCATGCAATCCAGATGTTTGGGAGACAGGAACTGCTCGATATAAGGCGTGCCAAAATCGGACCATAACAGACGGAAGCCATCCCGACCGGCAGGACGATAGGAATTCTGGCCCACCCGGGCCGCAGGCGAGCACACCCCCGCGCCTGGGCGCGGTGTTGCCTCACAATTTGCAGACAGGTGGATCACAACATTATCCTTAAAGCACTCAAGGCGCATAGTTTCGCGCGGGTCATAACGCAAGCAAAAATTGCTTCCCACCGCAGAAATATTTCTGATTTTACCAATAGCCGACTACAAGGCCTCTCGGGCAAGTTCAGCCTTGGCGCTCTCGCCCCATTCGCGCATGGCGGGCAATGTCCACACCGACTGGCAATAGTCCGTTACCGCATCGTTCAGATCAAGCGGGCCATAAGTGCGCATCCGGGAGACCACCGGTGCAAACATGGCATCGGCGATCGAAAACCGGCCAAACAGAAAGGGGCCACCTGCGCCGAAGCGTTTGCGGCACATGGTCCAGATTTCCGTAACCCGCTCAACGTCGCGTCGCACGGGCGGTGGACACAGATGGCCCATGGCACTGCGTGAATAATTCATCGGCCAGAAATCGCGCATGGCCTGGAAGCCAGAATGCATCTCGGCAGAGATACACCGGGCAATCGCACGCACCTTTCGGTTCTCCGGCCAGAGCCCCCGCTCGGGAAACAGGTCATGCAGAAATTCCGCAATGGCGAAGGAATCCCAGATCGTCTGGCCATCGCAAACGAGCGCGGGCACCTTTCCTGATGGCGAGTGATCAGCAATCGCTTTGCGTTCTTCCGGGATATCGAGGCGGATCATCACTTCTTCAAACGGGATGTCCGCCTGTTTCATCAGCAACCACGGCCTGAGCGACCAGGACGACAAATTCTTGTTTCCGATATACAGGGTCAGATCATGCACGGGCTGTCTCCGAATGAAGCGGCGTCCGCACCTGCCGACGCTGACGGACAAAATCAATGATAGTCGTTAAGATGGCTTTGCGATCGGAAGGCTGCCCAAAAGACTGCTTGGCCTCTTCTGCGACAGGCGCAGGAATATCGGCGCGTCGGCTTTTCAGGAGCGCACGCGCAAAGGCGGTGGTGAATTCCGGATGCATTTGAAATGAAAGCCCCGCGCCGCCCGCATAGGACAGCACGCCATTCGGGCAGAATTTGGAGCCGCCAAGGCGTTTGATCTCCGGTGACAGCGACACAACCTGATCACGATGCGAGACGATGCACCGGATGGCGTCATCGGTGAGCGCAAGACCATGCGTGCGCGCCGCGTTTGTCTCAAGGCCATGGCGGTGAATGCCGACGCCCCACCCCTTTTCGGATCGCACAACCTCTGCGCCCAGCGCCTGCGCCATAAGCTGATGTCCAAAACAAATGCCCACCACCGGGATCTGGCTGGCAAGGGCATGGCGGACATAGGCCTCGGCAGCGGGAATAAAGGGACGATCTTCATAAACGCCATAGGCCGAGCCGGAGACGATGATCGCATCAAAGGACGGGACCGTCGGAAAGGGCGCGCCATTCCAGATTGCAAACGCCTCGGTTTTCACCGCCGGCGCCACCTCGCGAAAGGCGCGACCAAACATCTCGCCGTAAGTCCCGTGAATGGCGCGAAGGGACGCAGCGGGTACCCCCATCTCAAGGACCGCCAGTTTCATGCTATCGGTGGCTGCCACGATCAAGCGCCCTTACCATGACCATACCAACCTCGCGTCCAAAGGCGCTTCCGAGAAATTGCCAAACTGAGCGCCCGTTCCCACCCTGTTCAAAATGGTCGGAGCGGCGGGATTTGAACCCACGACCCCTACACCCCCAGTGTAGTGCGCTACCAGACTGCGCTACGCTCCGGCCCTGCGACGAAGACGGGTTATAGGCCGAGCGTCCGCC
>CAYSMJ010000017.1:0-26680 GCA_964432075.1 uncultured Caulobacterales bacterium
TTGCAGTTGCGTTTGCCCTCCTCTTGCGGATGAGTGAGGTGCTCTCGCTTCCGGCCAGGATGACGCCGGTGTTCACCTCGCGTCTTAAGGTCATGGCGCGGCTCGATATTGCAGAAAAACGTGTGCCCCAGGATGGTCGTATTTCTCTCGCGCTTGGTGGCAAGACGGTTGATGTGCGGGTCTCAACCCTGCCGGCGCGGTTTGGCGAACGTGTCGTGATGCGGATCCTCGACAAGGAGGAGGCCAAGCTGGATCTCGATGCGCTTGGCATGCCGCGGCCGATACTTGACCGGTTCAAAAAGCTTCTGACCCGGCCAAACGGGATTATCCTTGTGACCGGGCCGACGGGTTCGGGAAAGACGACAACCCTTTATGGCGGGCTTGCGCTCTTAAATGATCCGGGTCGGAATATTCTGACGGTTGAGGATCCGGTTGAATATGCCATTGATGGTGTTGGTCAGACACAGATCAATCCCAAGGTCGGTATGACTTTTGCGACCGGTTTGCGCGCGATCCTGCGTCAGGACCCGGATGTTGTTATGGTCGGGGAAATTCGTGACGGCGAAACGGCGGAGATTGCTGTTCAGGCCTCGCTGACTGGCCACCTTGTTCTGTCTACGGTGCACACAAATTCCGCCATTGGGGCCATGACCCGGCTTCGGGATATGGGTGTTGAGCCGTTTCTCCTATCCTCAACGCTTGCTGGTGTCATGGCCCAGCGGCTGGTCCGGCGGCTCTGCCCGACCTGCAAGACGCCCTATGATCCGGACCAGTCTGAGCGCAACCGCCTTGGCCTGTCTGAAGATGAACCGATTACCCTTTACAAGCCCGCCGGATGCGGACGGTGCAACCATACCGGCTATGAAGGGCGGATCGGTGTTTACGAGCTTGTTGTTGTCGATGATCGGCTCAAAACCATGATCCATGACGATGCAAGCGAACAGAAGATGACGGCGCATGCGTTCCGCGATCAGCCGACGCTTTTGCAAAGCGGTTTTACGCATGTCAAAGCCGGGTTGACGGCAACCGAAGAGGTGATCCGTGTGGTCTTTTCGGGGGATGATCCTCCGGCCAGCGATCCCATAATGCCCTCTGTTGTTACGGCTTAACCGGGTGTGGCGGCATGGCAACCTTTCAATATGAAGCTCTGGACGGGTCTGGCCGCTCAAAACGCGGGGTCATTTCGGCCGACAATCCGAAGGAGGCCCGCCAGACGCTCCGTCGGCAAAACCTTATGCCCGTGCGCATCGATAATGCACGCAAGCGATCCTTGTCGCGGACAGGAAAGGCGGGGGAAGACGGAAACCGCCGGGGCCATCTGAAGGCGCGAGAGCTTGTCATGGTAACGCGTCAGCTTGCGACCCTTGTCTCAACAGCTGTTCCGCTCGAAGAATCCTTGAGTGCCGTTGCGCAGCAGGCGGACAATGAAAGAGTCCGGCTGTTAATTCTATCTGTCCGGGAACGGATTCTCGAAGGCTGGCGGCTTGCCGATGCCTTTGCTGAGGATCCGAAATCCTTTCCACCGCTTTATCGCTCGGTTGTCTCGGCGGGAGAGCTTTCCGGTGATCTCGGCGCTGTACTTGAGCGGCTTGCGACCATGCTTGAAAAAAACCGGGCAATACGGTCCAAGGCCTTGACGGCTTTGATCTATCCGGCGGCGCTGGCGGTTGTGGCGTTTGGCGTGGTTATCGCCCTGATGCGGTTTGTTGTTCCGAAGATTGTCGAGCAGTTTCAGGACTTTGACACGAGGCTGCCGGTGATTACCGAAATCGTGATCGCGATTTCGAATTTCCTTGCTGATTTTGGGATTGTGCTGCTGGTGGCACTGGGGGCCGGGATTGCGGGTTTCTGGCGGCTGATGAAGATGCCGGGTTTTCGCCGCCCCTTTGATCGCTCGGTGTTGCGTTTGCCGGTGGCGGGCAAGCTGGTGCGGGGTATGGAGGGGGCCCGGTTCGGGCGGACATTGGCGACGCTCTTTGCGGGGGGAACGCCGCTGATTGACGCGCTGGTCGGTGCCCAGAAAACCGTCGGGAATCTTTATATCCGTGAACAGCTGGAGACGACCATCACGGCTGTTCGGGAGGGCTCGGCGCTGGCGACCGGGCTCAAAAAGGCTGGTGTCCTGCCACCGATGATGACACACATGGTGGCCGCCGGTGAGAAATCGGGCGAGCTTCCGCGGCTTCTCGACAAGGCGGCGGATCAACTGGAAGAGGAATTTGAAACCGCAACGACCGTTGCCTTACGGCTTGTTGAGCCTTTGATCATCGTTTTCATGGGGCTTGTCGTGATGGTGATCGTCCTGTCGATCCTGTTGCCGACATTGCGGTTGAATACCCTGGCCTCGGGCGGGTAATAAGACCCAACCGTATTGTAGAGGATTTGTACAGATGCCCCGTTCCCGAACACGCGCGGCGGCCCGCCAGCGCCAGACCGGTATCACCCTTGTGGAGATGCTTGTTGTGATCTTCATTATCGGGCTTGTTGGCGCGATCGCCATTCAGAACCTGGCGCCTGAGCAGGGCAAATCGATGCAGCGCAAGGCTCTTGCCGATATTCGGACGATCGAAACCGCCCTGGAACGTTACAATCTTGACCTTTTGGCCTATCCATCCACGTCGCAGGGGCTTTCTGCGCTGCGTAGCCTGCCGGAAGGCGCGGCACAGCCACAAAATTACCAGGCTGGTGGTTATCTGCGGAACCTGCCCAACGATCCATGGGGCCGTCCTTACCAATACCGGTTCCCCGGTGAGCGCAGTGTCTATGACGTCTTCACGCTTGGTGCTGACGGCAAGCCGGGCGGTGACGGGCTCAGCGCGGATATCGGCAACTGGTCCCAGAACTGAACGAATGACAGAAACCGGCAAGGTCGCTGATACTGAGAGGCGTCTACGACGACAGGGCGGCGTTACCCTTGTCGAGGTCCTGCTGGCCCTCGCCATTGTCGGACTGGCGGCCTCGGTTGTCGTTCTGAATGCGCCGGCGTCGGACCGACAGGTTCGCCGTGAAGCCGAGCGCTTTGCGGCCCGGCTGGCCGCTGCGCAGGATGAGGCGCTTTTGTCCGGCCGTCCTGTCGGGCTTGACCCGGTCGCAGGGGGATATCGGTTTCTGCGCTATGCTGACGACGAATGGACTTTGATGACCGGCCGTGTCCTCGGCACATGGCGTCTGGGTGAGGATGTTGTTTTTTCCCTCGCCGGTGAGAGCGAATTGCGGCTTTCGGAAAATGACCGGCTTCTCAACCGCACCAATCGGCGTATCGGCCAGCGGCGCCTCGGTGATAACGAGGATCGGTCGACGCCGGTCATCATCTTCACACCAACAGGTACGCCAACACCGTTGACGGCATCCTTTACCGGGAACCTTGAGCACTGGGAGGTCCGGATGGCGGAAGATGGCGCGATCGATATTGCCCAACTGCAATCAGGTCGATGATATTATGCGCTCCGGACAAAACGGCTTTACCCTTGTCGAAACTCTGATTGCGCTTTTGATCATGGGCGTGACCACGGCAGCCATGATTGTGTTGATTGGTCAGAATACGCGCTTTATCGCCGATGCTGAAACCCGCTATTATGCCGGAATTGCGGCCGATAATCTTCTTGTGGACACGCTTGCAAGGCCTTTTCTGGCTGAAATCGGGATCACAGAACGCCCCGTAACCATCGCTGGCCGGGCCTTTGTCACCGAGCTTGAAATAACCGAGACCACCTATTCCGGCATCCTTGCCGTGACGGCCCGGGTCCGCCCGGCTGTCGGTGACCAGCTTTTGGTAGAAGTCTCAAGCCTCAAAGGACGAAGCCAGTGACCGTGACGAATGGGCGCCAGATGCGCGGCTTCACCCTGATCGAGGTGGTTATTGCCCTGTTTATCTTTTCCCTGATTGCATCGGGTACGATCTATGCGTTGCGGCTCGGGATTGACGCGGAACGCCAGCTGACGTCAGCCGACGGAAAGCTACGCAACAGTCAGGTCATGCGAACCCTGATCAAGGAAGATCTGGCGCAACTGCTCCAGCGCAGTGCGCGCGATGAATTTGGTAATCCCGTCCTTCTCGGTTTTCAGGGTGGGTTATCTGCCAATAGTGACAATCGTGATGCGGAAACCGAGATTCTGATGCGATTTGTACGCAATGGCTGGACAAACCCGGGCTACCGCGAGCCCCGTGCCTCCATTCAGTATGTTGAATATCTGGTGCGTGACGAAACGCTGATCCGCCGAACCCGGCCCTTTGTCGACGCGGCCCGGGACCTGCCGACCGAAGACCGCCCACTGCAGACGGGGATTACCGATGTGGAAATCGCATTCGTCAATGGCTTTGGCAATGGTGAATTATTGTGGGCTGATCGTTGGCCGGTTATTCCGGCTGCGGCCATTCCGATATTGCAGGACCTCGGAAATACCGGAGAGGCGCCGCCACGGGCCCTGCGTCTGACACTTGACAGTGTACGGACCGGGCCTGTCGAGCATTTATTCTGGATCGGTGAATTCGGAGTTCAGAATGGCGAGGGTTGACCGGACCCGGCAGAAAGGGGCGGCGCTGATCATCGTGCTGCTTCTTGTGGCGACCCTGTCGATCATCGCGGTGGGGCTTAGCGACCGGACATTGGTTGCGGCGTCGCGTATCCGCAATGAACAGAACCGCAGCCAGATGCTCTGGCGTCTTTATGCCGCTGAAACGCTTGCCGAGCGACTGTTGGTTGAGGCGACCGAAGACCGACAGCAGATGAGCCTTGATGACCCTTGGGTTGGCGTCCCGATTGATCTGTCCGCGCTGGCAACCCGCCCGGAGGAAACCGGGAGTGTTTCCTTTCTTGATGGCGGCGCCTGTTTCAACATCAATGCGCTTGGCATCACCGAAGATTTCGACCCACAATCGGGCCTGAGCAATCAGACCCGTGATAACGAAGTCTCGCTTGGCGATGGCACGGCGGCTCAGCAATCGATCGCTGAAGCGCGGATGGATGAGTTTGTCGCAATGCTTGGCGCGGTGGGGATATCTGACACCGATGCGCGCGCCCTGGGCGCGGTCATCGGTGACTGGGTGGATGCGGATACAACGCCAGAGCTCAATGGTGCCGAGGACGAACGCTACCAGCGTCTGCCGGTGCCCTACCGGACCGGTAACAGCCTGATCGCGGATGTCTCGGAGCTCAGGGCCATGCAGGGCGTGGACTCTGAATTTCTGGCAATTATCGAGCCTCTATTGTGTGCCCTGCCCACAAGCGCACCGGCTCGGATCAATGTAAACATGCTGCTGCCGGACGATGTGCCGGTCCTTGCCGGTGTGTTTGGCGAAAGCGTTACGCTGTCCGACCTGACCGCGCTGATTGAACAGCGTCCGCTTGGCGGGTACGGAAGCGTTGAGGCGATCTTGAATTCCACGGTACTGGCGGGCCGGACCCTGCCTGAAGGCATAGCCGGCCGCCTTGCGGTCACCTCCGATTATTTGAAAAGCCGTCTTGAATTGTCGACCGGTAACACATTCTTGGAAGTCACAATGCTATTCAGGGTTCAAAATGGGACGCGTCTTGATCTTGTGTCACGGCGCATCGGGAGGCGTCGGTGACGATCAACGTTTTTCTTTTGCTGTCAGAAAGCCCGGATGACCCGCTGACTTTTATGCGGGTGGATGCTGGCGGCCGTCTGCTCAGCCGGGGAGATTGCACGGGATTTGCCGATTATACAGCAAAACACGCCCATGAAGGCGACAATGTGATTGCGTTTCTGCCCGGAGAGCTTGTTGCCATGCGGCAGATGCCCTCGCCGCCGCGCGGGCGTACCGCTTTTGTTTCAGCGGCGCGGCTTCTTTTTGAAGATACCTGCGCTGGCGATATCGATGGACTCCACGTGGCTGTTGGGCGTGTCGCAAGCGGGGGTCTGTGCCTTGGGGTGGATGGCGATATTATGGCTGCCTGGAAGGCGGCATTTGAAGAGGCCGGGCCGTATCCGGCCCGTTTGCTGCCAGACTATCTAGGCCTACCCTTGCCGGAGCCCGATGGCGCGGAGATACCCGATGATGAAGCGACAACAGCTGATCGCGTGCGCGCAACCGTCTTTATCCACCATGATGGGCTATTTGCCAACAGCACACGCGGCGGCTTTTCGATGGATCGGTATACGTCAGATAATATTCTGGAGGACATTTTTCGGATCTGGGACGCCAATCTAATTGATCTTTATGCCGATAAAAAAATTGTCGGACTTGAAGATCTGGTCGGCGATTTGCGTTATCATCCGCCTGCCAGTGTTGAAGCGCTTGCTGCGCTGTTTCACCGCGCCATTGGCGCTGCCGGTGCGCCGGCCCGCCAGGACGTCAATCTCCTGACCGGAATTTTTGCGCCCAGGGTCGACTGGATGCGCTCTGTGCGCCCATGGCGGTGGCCAGCCATTGCTGCGGGGTTTTGTCTTGTCGCATTGCTGGCCAACTGGGTGGTCGAAGGCAACAGGGCCAGCCGCGAGGCGGAGCGTATGCGCTCTCACATGGCGGCAATCCATCGCGAGGCATTTCCGGATGCCGCCAACGCTGAACCGATTGCCCATGCCCGCCAGGTTCTGGCCGCGGAAGGGGCGGGTGCTGATTTTCTGTCGCTATGGCTGCGGTTTGCCGATGCCATTGAGGAAGAAAAAAACCTGCAGATCGACAGTCTCACTTTCCTTGATGAAGGGCGGGTATTCCGGGTGTCGATCCGTGTCGACAGCCAGTCGACCCTCGACAGTTTCAAGGTAGCGCTTGCCGAGCGCGGTCTGACGGCGCAGGAAGGTGTGCTTAACCGTGTCAGCAATGCCCAGTTTTCCGGCGAGCTGACGATCACCTTGTAAAGGATTTGTACGCATCATGCAAAGCTGGTGGCTTACCCTTACAATACGCGAAAAAGCGATGGTTGCCGTCGGCGCCGGCGCAGCGGTGTTGTTTATTCTGTATCAGGCGCTGATCATGCCGGTGGGCCGCTGGCATAAGCAAGTGCTTGCGCAGTCAGACGTCGCCAGTGTCGGCTATCGTCAGGTGATCCTTGCGGCACAACGCACGGGTGGTGGCGCTGGCGGAGAAGCGGCAGGTCAGCCGGTTTTCGATGCGATAACGCCATTGAAAAGTGCGTTGGCCTCAAGCGCGTCGCGTGCCGCCCTGATTGTATCAACAACGGATGGTGATGAAGCCAGCGGTGTACGGATGACGCTTGCGCCTGCCGAGCCGGAAAAGCTATATAACTGGCTTGACGCGGTAAAACGCGACTATGGCGCAATTGTTGTCGAGGCAAGAATAAGCCGAGCACGGAATAATAACGAGCTTGTTCAGGCGGATCGCTTGATTTTCCGGCGTTTGCCCTCATGAGGACCTTTTGATGAAGCGCGGTTTGCGTACCCTTTTTATAGTGTTGGGCGTTGTTGTTTTTCTTGGGCAAACCGTTCGACAGGCGCCGGCCAGTCTTGGCGCGCATATTCTGCAACGCCAGGTGCCGGGCCTTAGCTATTCAAAAACAAGCGGCCGGTTGTGGTCCGGTGTTCTGGACGATGCCGTTCTTCGCGGTATTCCCCTCGGGCGTGTCGCTTTCGACATGAATGGCTGGCGATTGTTGACCGGCAAGGTTGAGGTTTCGGTCGATTTGCGTGGCGGTGCTGTGATCGGCGACCTGAAGGCCGTGGGCTCCTCGGGTCGTTTACGGATTACGGCCGGGGCTGTTACCTTGCAGCTTGCCGATTTGAGCCGATCATCGGCACTTGGTGTGCCTGTGGGGGGGACAGCACGGGCCGATATCCGAAGTCTGGTAATCGCAAGGACCGCGTGTCTTTCGGGTGATTTTGATGTGTGGACAGATTTTCTTACCGTTTCGGCACAGCAGTGGGGCGCTGATGGTTTTCCTCTTGCGGGTGACGGGAAATGCGTCGACGGGATGATGACGGTCGAGATGGCAGGCAATGGTGAGGAAGCCAGCGCCCAGGTTGGTTTTGCGCTCGCCCGCGATGCAAGCTATTCAATGACCGTTACGGTGGAATCCGCCCAGCCCGATGTGGCAAATGCGCTTGGCTATATCGGTTTTGAACCCCGCAATGGCGACCTTTATTATGAGACAAGCGGCAGTTTCCGGAGCCTGCAACTATGATCGTCTTTCGGCGTTTCTTGCCATTGTTATTGCTGCTTGGTGCCTGTGAGACCGGGCCAAAATCGAGCGGTCTTGTTGATGCGGAGCCAGAACTTGTCCGCGCGGAAATTGATCAGGCCACATCGGCGCAGAATAATCGCTTTGCCCTGACGGGGCTTGCGTCGTCGCTTCTTCCCGGCGGAACATGCGGTATGGTATTGTGGACGCTTGACGCGAACCGGCCCGTACCAGTTCTTCGCTATGTGGCTGGAAAGGCCGGGGAATTTCGCATCAATGGGGTGCCACACGAACTTATCCAGGTCGATTCCAGTGGTCAGTCCGAGTTCGGTGTCTCTTCAGATCAGCGCTATGCTGCGGGTAAGGATATCACCGTCAATGTAGAGATCGTTTTTGGCCAGGGTTTTGACGGTGGTACCTATATCGAACGCGGGGTCATTCGCGTCGACAAGCCGGATCTTGGAACGCTGGTGACGCCGGTGGCCGGCCTCGCTGGATGCCGCTCCTGAAACCGTTAAGTGCGGCGAAGACGCATCAAGTCCGTCGCGGACGGGGTCAGTCTCGCGCCAGGCGCTATCGATCAAGGCTCAAACGGGGAGCCAGCCGGGCTTTCCTGATCATGTGACCGGTGCCCATGGTCGGAAAGATGTCCATGATCATGGCCGATATGATTGCTGTGGCCGAGGACGATGGCGAGCGTTGCCAGCAACACACCGGCCGATGCCGCCAGATAACCCTGACGACCCGGCGCGCGGGAAGCATGCGGCCCGAGGTGGAAAATCAAGACATAGATGAACGCGCCGATGGTGATCCCTGTCATGATCGGGACAGAGGCGGCAAAGAAATCAAGAAAATGAAGCGTGCCCAGCGTTCCCACAAGCGTGGTGAGGCATGCGGTGACGAAGGCGAGCGCAAATGCGGTCGCCCGGGGCAGGTTTGCATCGCGCAAAAGAAAGAAGATGATAACACCTTCGGGAAACTCATGGACAAGCAAACCAACCGCGGCCACCCAGCCGGTAAAACTGTCGCCCTGAAAGGCCATGGCATACAAGACGCCATCGAGCAGCGAGTGGGTGCCTAGGGCAAACGCCGAAGAAAAGGCAAAGGAAAGGTCTGTCTCGATCGACTGTCCAGAACTGAGGAGGCGCAGGAAAAGTCCTGACAGGATGAAGGCGAGGAGACCCAGCGATATCCACTGCCAAAGCTGTTCAGATTGGGCTAAACCCTCGGGAATAAGGTGCAGAAGGGTTGCGGTCAGCATGATGCCGACAGCAAAAGCCGAGAACGCGGGACTAAACTTCTTGCCCCAGTCTCCAAGCATTGCCATCGACAGGAGGCCGGCCGCACTGATAATCGCGGCCAGAAAACTCGCCTGAAGTGGTGCGACATGCCCCGGTTCAATAAGCACAAATTCCCCTGCAAACCCGCTAGCCACTTACCTTAGCACGCCTATGACGAAGGGCGAGAGGGGGGGACGCAGATCACAGCCATCAAGCTCGCGATGCTTGAACATATCTGGCTATCTCGTGCTTTCTATCCCCGGTGCCCTCGATTTCGACCAAACGCCGCCTGTCTGCTGACCGTCTGACCCAATGCCATCCCCCTGTTCCTTCTCTTGTCATGGATGTTATCACATTACTAGTTGGTTGAGATTTTTAATTTTTCCTGCCGAATCCGGCGGCGAATGTTGTCGGCCCAGGAAAAAAGCCGTATCCCAACGAACAGGGTTTAACGGGGTTTCCGGCAGATTTTTCTGCGGCGGGGCCCATAATCGCTGATCGGGGTGATCCTTGGGTCATCACTGCCATCATACACACTGTGATCCGCGACAGGATGGCCGCCGCCTGATCTGGGCTTTTGCCGTTACTTTTGTCTTTATGGTTGTGGAAATTGCGGGCGGGATCCTGTCCAGGTCGCTCGCCTTGCTTGCCGATGCCGCCCATATGTCAACGGATGCGCTTGCTCTTGGCCTCGCGGCAAGCGCGATGTGGATTTCCAATCGTCCCGCCGACGCCAATCTGCATTTTGGCTATCGCCGGGTCCAGGTATTATGTGGCTTTGTCAACGGGATCCTCCTGATGGCGGTGATCGCCTGGATCGTCTTTGAAGCCCTGAACCGGATTGCCAATCCCGAGCCGGTGATCTGGTCGACGATGCTGGTCGTCGCCGTCCTGGGGCTATTGGCGAACGGCGCAGCCTTTCTGATTTTGACTTTCGCCAATCAGGCTAATCTCAATATCCGCGGTGCGATGTTGCACGTGGCGGGTGACCTGTTGGGGTCGGTTGCGGCTATTCTTGCCGCTCTGATCATCATGGGAACGGGCTGGTGGGTTGCTGATCCTGTTCTGTCGTTACTGGTTGCGGCACTTATTGGAAGATCAGCCTTGCGGCTTGTATGCGAGACCGGCCATATCCTGCTTGAAGGCGCGCCGGATGATATTGATAAAAAACAACTGATTGCAGACCTCAAGTCAGCAATTCCGGAGATCGCCAATATTCATAATGTGCAGATCTGGCAGCTTACGCCGGAATTTCCGCGATTGACGATGCATGTGGAATTGAACCGGCCTGATGCCGCCTCGGGCACCCTTGCCCGGGTGAAGCAATTTCTCGAAAAGCACTATGGCGCCTTGCAATCGACCATTCAGATCGAAATGAAGGACCATTGTCCCGACCTTCTGGTCGCTGAAAAGGTTGGCGATGACAGGTGTGAGAAGCCGTCATTGACGCCAGCCGCAGCGAACGAGGAGAACGAAGCCAGTCCTGCGCTGCCCCAACCGTCAACAACAATCCTTCATTAAAAAAAGCCGCGGCCCATCGGGCAGGGCGGTTACGGCTTTTGCGTATCGGCAAGAACCACCAGTGATGCGCCACCAAACCATAAGACTGCCCAATCCTTGTGCAGTCCGAACAAAAGCCTTCCTGGCAGTAAGCGGAGTTTTTCCTGCCAGCGGCGCGCATCGGCAAAGGCACCCCGGTGGTAATCCGCATAACGCTGGTCGATGAGATAAAACCCGGCTGTTTCAAGTGTCGCCAGTGCTGAGGCCTTGGTAAAATAGTGCAGGTGCCCAACCCGTCTGCGGCGCGCCATGTAAGTCCCGTCAAGGAGGTGCATCACCGACATGTCGAGGGGAATGTTAAAAATCCAGTGCCGCGCTTTTGTCCGGGCCAGGCTGAGAAAACCGAGATAGTCGTCAACATGTTCAAACACGTCGAACATGACACCAAGATCGCGCTGTGGCCCCTCCACGTCGCCGATCAGCGTGCAGGCATAGTCCAGCCGGTCATGCCTGTAGGTGCGGCGTGCATGGTCGATGGCGGTTTCCGAGGCGTCGATTCCGAGCGTATCGCATCCGTAAATCCCGGCGAAAAGATAGGCGACACGACCGGCACCGCAGCCACAATCCAGAATGGAGTTAGGTCTGATAGCGTGCCGGTCCAGCAGACGCCGCGCATGCATGACCTTGTGCTCGGAATCGTCCTCATGCATGGAACTAAGACCCCGCCAATAATCGCCACTCGTATAGAGGTCTCCGGCGCGGTCCGGTGACTGGGGCGCAATGGCCGTCTCACCGTTCATTTCTGCATTCCCGTCACTGTTTCCAAGACCCTGTAACACACACGATGAAATTATTGAGGCAAAAGTTGAAGTCCATAATGCTTGTTTGTGCCTGGTCACCAAAATCCGACATTAGCGGTTATTCCGGCGGCGCGTAGCCTTAAACCGGGCCCGCATATCCGGCTTCGGTTTTTGTCAGACGCCCATACCGGCCAGCTGGAGCTTGGCTCGAATGCGCGCGCTAGGAGAATTCAAGTTGATCGGTTTCGGCACTTTTGTATCGCGCTGTGCGGCTCCAACAAGGGCGATGACAAGTAGATAGCCGTCCCACATTTCCATTGATGCCGAGGCCGCCCCGACGCAAAAGCCCAACAGGGAAATTTTGGCATAACGGCCGAACTGCGATTTCCATTCCGGAATCAGGCCTTCGAGTTTTTCGAGCCGCCGCGCTGAAAATCCGGCCAGTAAGAGCAGGCCGAGAAAGATGGCTAGCCCGGCAAAACCGCTGCCACCGAGCATTTCGAAATAGATCGAATGGGCGGCCCGCGCCCGGTCTGCCATTTCGGGTGCGACAAGAGCGGCAATGTCTGGATTGTAGGAATTTCGCAGACCGACACCCGTCAGCGGATTTTCAAGAGCCAGTCGGAAATTGATTTCCCATGCGTCGAGCCGACCGCGAAAGGAGGCGTCCTCCGTGGCATTGGTTATCGTCTTCATCCGGTCAAGCCATTTAGAAGGCATGAAAACCACCAGCGGGATGGCCATGACAAGGCCAAGACCGCCAAGGGCAAGTTTATGGGATGACTTCCACCAGAAATACCCCGCGAAAGTGAGAAGCGCCAGCAGCGCGCCCCGCGAATGCGTTCCGAGAATTGCAATGACCGAAAGCCCCACGGCAACAAGCATGCCCTGGCGCATCCACGGATTGGCAAGCTGGTGGCGCAGATAGAGCATGAGCGGCAACACCGCCACGAGCGCGATCCCGAAATGGTTATTGTCTTCAAGAACAGTATTGGGGATGCCCTGTACCCGGTACTGGCCCAGATTGATGAGTGTGAACAGGCCTCCCTTGATCCCATAAAGACCAAGCCCGCCGGCAATGACCCAGATCAGCGCATGAAAACGAAGCCGTTCCGAGGCGAGTTGTGCACACAGGAGCATAAAGATCAGCGTCTTTTGAAGCCGGTCATAGACGGGCGCGGAGTCTTCGGGGGCAAGCGACAGGTTTTGTGCCAACGTCTGCCACCCCAACAGGAGCAATAACATCAGCGTCGTCGTATCAAAACGAAACCGCTGGTATTCGCGGTGATAAAGCAGCGACAAAATCGTAGCACCTGCAATTACGGTGTTGAGCGGGATTCCATAGGCATCATAGGCAAGCTGGTGCGGGGTCATGATCGTGAACCACGCCCAGATAATCAGCCCGACAAAAGGATATCGTAGCGCCAAAATCAGGGCGCTCGCGATAAAGCCGACAAGGATCAGGTCCTTCATGACAGTCCTTTTTGCCTGAAAGTCTATCCGATTTTTCGGTTAGACACACAGACGGTGCAGACGCTTAAAATGTTATTATCGCAAGGGGCTTGCCACAGAGTCCAGGCGGCATTTTTGGCATGCCCGAACCCGTTCATCAGGAAGATCAACAAGCAAAACCACCGCAAGATTTTTGGCAGAATATTCGTGAAAAACCGGCCTGTTTACATAAACAGCGGGTTATCGATCCGCCCGATAGCGTAAAAGCCATCCACAACACAGCCACGGCGGCCCTACAAATTCAAGGTAAATATGACGCATTGCCCGAAAATTTTATCCATTGATTTTACAAGTCGATAAATTTGGTGATTAACCAGATAATATTACTACGTATTAATGCTGGATCGATACTTTACCGTTAATTCGGATCTCAATGCGAGAAGGTATTGGCCATGAATATCATGCACAAGACTGCAACAGTAATGTCTGATCTTTCCACGAGGTCAACGATGCTTTTGAAAAAAAGGCTCAGGGCGACCACAAATTTTAACACCCCTGTCAGTGCCTCCGGCGCAGCCGTACAGTTGTGCCGATTTGGAAAAAATACGGACGGTAATTTCGCGATCATGTTCGGGATAACGTCACTGATCATGTTTGTCATGACCGGACTTGCCGTGGACTATTCCCGATATAATATGGTGTATGGTGATCTTGTTGAAGCCATGGACTCTGCTGGCCTCGCCATCGCCAATTATCAGGCGCTGAATGAAGATGTTTCCGATGCCGAGCTGAAAATTTTTGGTGAGCAATTCTTCAGTGAAAACTTCAAATACAAAAACCTGGTCAATAACTTCAACATTGATTTTCAAATCACAAATAGCACGATCACACCATCAGTCACCGGCACGCTCGACACGCTGATCCTTGACTCGTTAAGTGTTGGACTCGCAAGTTTCAATTTTACTGGTTTCGACTTGAGTACCGATACTGAAATAACCAAAAAAGGATCAGGCCGAATAGAGCTGGCGATGGTCCTCGACGTAACCGGCTCAATGGGTGATCCGGCTGGCCCTGGTTCAAGTCAAAGCAAATTACTTGATCTCAAAGACAGCGTCGACGTCATGTTGAACGCATTGTACGGTGACGAAACCTCGGACGAATTCATCAAGATCGGCGTTGTTCCCTTCAATCAGTATGTGAACATTGGTAGCGATAATCTGACAGACAATGCCGACTGGTTCGATGTCGACGCGGAATCTTATTACCATGGGGCTCGCTTCATTCATTCGGTTGTTGCAACCGACAGGGACACTAGCCCCAATTCAATTGAGGCAAACCAGGCGGACAACGCCTATAATGGATACAATGGCGGCCTTCCGCTTATGCTTGATCCGAACACCAACGTAAATCATTTTGACCTTTACGCCTCGTCGAGTGAATTGGAATGGAAAGGCTGTGTTGAAGGGCGTCCCTATCCGCTGGATGAACTCGACTTTGAGCCAGGCGCAAGCGTTAGTATTGGCGCCCTCAATGCGGCAATGACAACACCGGCGGGGGTCGATCCTTCAACAGACGCTGGCGGAGAAACCAAAGACGCGTTTACCGGCGCGCCCGCCTTTTCAATCGCATCAAGTGATTTGGCCGACAGCGCAAATACGAAATTTGTGCCGCTGTTTATGCCGGATGGGATTGATTGTTCTACTAATTCAGGAGGCCAGTGTTTCAGCACAAGTCAGGTGCCAAGCACCGGTTATGTGTGGAATACCGAGACTGACCTTGGGTTCGATCTTGCCAGTACTTTCAGGAATTATTACTACGACAATCCCGAACATACTTCTTTGGACGGTATCACGCATGATGAATATCATTATTCACAATACAGCTATGTTGGCGATTCTTCTTATGCCAATACTAGCGCCGGAAGCGATTTTGCATTTTACAATGACTATGTAATGAGTTTCCGGCGTGCACGCCAATATGGTGACGGTGGCGTTGATTACTGGAAAGACGCGCAAAATGGTTTTGACCGTGTTTTTGCTTTCGATCATGGTGACGAAGAGTTCGTTGCGCGCTCGGCCTATGTCGGGATCTATGATCCTGCAACAAACACCTACAAAGGAAAGTATGATAACAATAGCGCAATCAATGTAAGCGGCTCCGCTGATCCCAATAGCTCGTGTCCGGATGAACTGCTTGCGCTCACGACAAACCGCACTGCAATTGAAACCATGATTGATGGCCTGACCGCAGATGGCGGCACCAATTCTGCAATCGGCACAATGTGGGGTTGGCGAATATTGTCACCGGAAGAGCCGTTTACGGAAGGCGTGGCCTACGATGACGGTCAGTGGCAGAAAGCCATCGTTATCATGACCGATGGTGACAACAGCGTAGCCCAACGTAAAACGCATTATAAATCCAACCTCTCGGGATATGGATATGCCCGCGAGGAGCGGATGGGGGAGGATGTCGACACTGAGTCCGAGATGGAAGATGAGATTGACGCTAAAATGCTTCGTATATGCCAGCGTATGAAAGATAAAGGTATAATCGTTTACACCATCATGTTCGGTCTGGACGATAATGATACAAAAGATCTCTTCAAAGCCTGCGCTAGCGAACCGGACGAACCCTATTTCCACGATGCGACTGCGGGTGCTGATCTTAACGAAGCCTTCGGTGATATCGCAGCGGACCTCGTTGACCTTCATATCTCACGCTAATCGACAAATGACTGGAGAGTGAGCCATGATATTTCGTAAACCCGGACTCCCTGGAAGAGCACGGCGGCACAACAATCAGAGAGGCGTTGTAGCGGTAGAATTTGCCCTGCTGGCGCCGATCTTT
This sequence comes from uncultured Caulobacterales bacterium, assembly GCA_964432075.1. Taxonomy (GTDB): domain Bacteria; phylum Pseudomonadota; class Alphaproteobacteria; order Caulobacterales; family Parvularculaceae; genus CALLPQ01. The sequence continues at coordinate 15,979 of CAYSMJ010000017.1, forward strand.
TTCGGTATGATGTTCTCAATCCTCGAAGTTGGGTGGGTGTTTTTTACCGAAGCGGTGGTGCAGCGTGCCGAAAAGGATGCTATCCGGATGATCCGTACCGGACAGGTTCAACAGATCAGTCAGGACAATAATCCCGACGCCCAGCGTCAGGCTGTTTTTGACAAGGTATGCAGGTTCGTCAGCGCCTTTGGCAGTTGTGAGGAGGAACTGGCGGTGGAGGTTGAAACCTTTGACAGCTTCAAGGCGCTGGCAGAAAGCAACAACGATGTTACCTGTTCGGATAATGCTGGATATGCCGCCGGATCAACATCTTTCGAGCCCGGAGACGAGGAGTCTATCGTTCGTATGCGTATCTGCATTCTCTACGATACCCTGAACCCATTGATCGGTATTTCGCTGAAAAGCACCGAAGGGGATGGAAACCGGATGATTGCCCAGCATATTTTCCGGAATGAGCCTTATGGACGCAACATCAAGGACTGATCACGGTCATTAGCTGTAGGAAAAGATGATGTTCAATGCACTGAAAAAATTTATAAAAACAAGTTGGGGAATTGCATCCGTTGAGTTCGCACTGATTGCCCCGATGATGATCTTGTTCATGTTCGGCGCGATAGAGGGGCGCACTGTGCATCACACGGGGGACCGTGTTGTCCAGGCTGCGAGTATTCTGGCTGACGTGATTGCCAAGGAAGCGCAGATCTCGCCGGAAGAAATTGATGACTTGATGATCGGTGTCGAAAATATTGTTGAGCCACTCAATAAAAATAAGCTCCGGCTGAGGGTAGCAAGCATTGTGCCTGATGACAGTGGCAACGCGATCATACAGTGGTCGCGCCAGAACAAGGATAACAAGGTTCCGTGGGATCCGGGCAAAAAAGTAAATGGTCGAATCGATAATCGGGACATTCTGAAGGAAGGTCACTCACTGGTTTATGCGGAAGTGATCTATACCGAAGACTCGGGACTGACGGGAAAAATCGTTGGAAAGAGTTTGAAGTATGAGCATGATAAGTTTCGTTTCCCGCGCAGAAGCCGTCGTGTCGACCTTTGTGACCTTAATGACGCCTCCGGGGAATATGAAAACTGTATCTGAAACTGTATGCGCCGTGCCGGATAGAGTTTGTCACGGTTTTACCGGGTGATCAGGTAAGGTCGTGGTGTTCCAGAAAGGCGTCAAACATCAGGACCGACCAAAGCGCCTGACCATGGTCGCGGTGTCCGTCCCGGTGCTCAGCCATCATCCGTTTTATCGCACCGCCATTGACGATGCCTGTTGCAGCCCATTTCTCGCGCGTCATCAGACGATCAAGCGGGTTTTGTTTGTCCCTGCGCAACCAGCCTGCAAGCGGAAGACCGAACCCCTGTTTTTGACGATACAGGATTGACGCCGGTAAAGCCGGTTCAAATGCCGTTTTCAGGATCTTTTTCCCGTTCGAGCCTGCCAGTTTATAATCGGGCGGCAGCGAGCGGGCGAGGGCGGCAAGCTGCGGATCCAGAAGGGGGGGGCGTACTTCCAGACTGTGAGCCATCGATGTCCGGTCAACTTTGACCAGCATCCGCCCGGCAAGCCAGGTCTGCCGATCCACATCAAGCGCTTTGTCGAGGGGCGTGTGTGCCTTGCTGTTGGCGTACAGATCGCCGATCCGGTCCAGCGGATCATAGCCGCCAAGGGTGTTCCGGAAGTCATCCGACAAAAGCTGATTGCGTTGTTCGGGCAAAAGGATCGAACTGGCGCGGGCATAGGCGCGCCCGCTGGACTCGCCGAGTGCCGTAAATGTCGTCTTGAAACGGAACGGACGCGGAAAGGTGTCAAGCTTGGGATAATGCGCACCAAGAGGGCTGAAGACCGACCGTCGCAGGGCATCGGGAAAAACTGACCGAACCCGTTCTTCATTTAAAAACATCGGATAGCGGCGATAGCCAGCAAAAATCTCGTCGCCACCGTCCCCCGAAAGCGCGACGGTCACATAATGGCGGGCCAGTTTGGCCACCATGAAACTGGGTAGTGCCGAGGAGTCGGCAAAAGGCTCGCCAAAGTGTGCAGCAACCGGATCAATCAGCGCAGCAACATTTATATTGGCAGTATCTTCATGGTGTTTCGTTTCGAAAAGTGCGGCAATCTCGCGAGCAAAATGCCGTTCATCATGGCTTGCCTCTTCAAACCCGATAGAGCAGGTCACCGGCTGACTGCCACCTCGCGCCATGGAGGCGACAACAACGGATGAGTCAACACCGCCGGATAGAAATGCGCCAAGCGGGACATCGGAAATCATCTGTGCCGAAACGGCATCGTGAACCTGCTGGCGCACCTGCTCTGTGGCTTTCTGATAAGTCTGACCAGGGATCGGGGACATATCGGGCTGCCAGTAGGGCCGGGCCGTGACACCATCGCCGGGCCGCACTTGTATGTAATGCCCCGGCTTCAGTTTGGCGATCCCAGAAAAGATCGTATCCGGATCGGGAACATAGCCATACTGAAAATAATCCGCGATGGATTGATTGTTCAGCTTTCGCTCAAATAGTGTGCTTGCTAGCAGGGCGTTCAGGTCCGAGGCAAAGGCAAAAAACCCGTTATCGGAAATGCCATAATAGAGCGGTTTTTCCCCATATCGATCGCGGGCGAGGGTGAGGGTATGCCGGTCCGTCTGCCAGAAGCCAAAGGCAAACATGCCCCGTAACCGGTCAAGATATTCGGGCCCATATCGGTTGACCCCTTCAGCCAGAACTTCAGTATCTCCATTTTCCGATAACGGAACCTCGGTTTTCAGGGTTCGGCGAAGCGCCGGAAAATTGTAGATCTCTCCATTATAGGTCAGTACGCCACGGCGATCGGCTGTACGAAAGGGCTGACGCCCGCCAGCAAGGTCAATGATCGCGAGCCGCCGATGTGCCAGGCCGATGCCTGGCCCGGAAAAAAAACCTGCGCCGTCCGGCCCGCGATGGGTAAGAGCATTTGCCATCCGTGTCAGGATAGAATCGTCGATCGTACGCATACCCTCAAGGTCGAGAATACCGGCGATGCCGCACATGGCGTTTATCCCTCTTGCGAAAGGGTGGCCTTGCGACTGAACGCATGACCGATGGCAAAAACGAAGAACAGGATTACGATGTACAGCACCCAGCCATAAAGCAGGTGATCTACCCCGGTTGCCACCTTCATGTTGGTGGCGGTCGCCAGGTACACCATCAAAAACACCCTGATGCCATTGGCGAGAAAGGCAAGGCCCGCCGCAAGAGCCACAAGCGCAAGCCCGTGGCGGGCCCGGTCAAGAAACAGCCCCCAGAAAAAGCAGGCAAGCATCATGGCGGCCATCATGAATTTGAGCCCGGCGCAGGCTTCATTGACCCGGAAAGTCGCAACATCAGTGGTGATCAGCAGGCCGTTTACCGCGATTGGCGGCCCAAAAAACGCGGCGATCCCCTGAACAAGGATGAGGGTTGTCGATTGCAGGACCGGCAAAAGGAAATCACCCGCCGGCACCATAAAAAACAGAAGCGCAAGGGCTGCCATGTGTCGGTGTGTGCTCGTCCGACCGAAGACAAGCGCAAACGCCGCAACAAACAAAAGGGGAACGCTCAAATGCAGAAAGCCACGCACGTCAAACAATATCCCGCCAACGAGGGCGACGGTGCCAAGGCTTGCAAGCCCCAGCGGCAGCCGCGAGACCTGTAGGTTTGGTGATGGCGCGCCGCGCGCCAACAATAGTAGCAGGCAAGCGGGAAACGCTGCGACCCCGTGGCCATGGGCCTCCCGCGTCAGCCAAAGGCTGACCAACTCGCGGCTGATCGGCGTTAAAGCCAGCGCAATTGCGAGGCAGATGCCCGTGTAAATGGCAATGGCCTTTATATCTCGCCTCAGGACTTGGTCAAAAAACACCATTCTACCGTCAGAAATCAAAACGCGAGTCTGCGCAAGCGCCATGCCAGCCAATGGATGGGCTGGCAAGGGTGATGAAGGAGTTGCATTTCTCGGCAAACAGGAATTTTATAGTCAAGAACAAAAGGTCGGATTGCCTGGCCTGAAGGCCGGTATAGACATCGGCGAGCACGGGAGTGAGGATTATGAGCAAACGCGATGATCTGATTGAGAAATATGCCGCCGACCTGCGGGAAAAATGTGGCGTCGAGCCGGATATGGACCTGCTCACCAAGGTTACGGTTGGCCTCGGGCCGTCGATTTACAATGACGACAGCAGCACCGTTTCCGGCAGCGATCCGAATGAGGTTGCAACGGTGAAAAACAACTATCTCATCAAAAAGCTAGGGCTGGGCGACAGTCCGGAGCTCGACAGCGCGATCGACAGCGTGATTGAGACCTACGGCAAGTCGAACCGCAACAAATACCGCGCTGTCGTCTATTACATGCTCTGCAAGCATTTTAGCAAAGAGGGCGTCTACGCCTGAGGTCAAATACCACGACTATAGGATGCCCCACGGGCAACCTGAATGGCGCCGGTGGCGCCGAGTTCGTTCAAAGCATGTACCCGAAAAGGCCATTTCTGGCTTTCAGACAGGTGCAGGAACGTCGGTCGCTTGACGCCGCGCAGAGCATCGCGTTGGGCGTCATTTAGGGATTGCCACTGATCACGGCGCTGTTCGCGATAGGCGGTGCGTCTTGCCGGTTCTGCACCTGCATAAAGCTGTGCTGTCTGCGATTCGATTGCCTGGGTCTGGGCATAGCGCAGTGAGCGTTCATAAAAATCAGAGGCGATGCGATCGACAATCCGTTGATCGCTTTCGCCAAGGGCATACCACAGGTCCTGCGCCTCACGCGGCGTGAAGAAGCCAGCTTCCTGAGCGGAAGAGGCAGCGGTCAAAAACGGGGCCTCGTCGGGATTGTCTGGCCCGAATGACGAGAACATTGTAAACCCGAATACACATCCGCAAAGAAGTGGCTTGCCGAGCAAACGGCCAAGTAACCCAACAGTCATCGTGATACCCCGAAATACGCAATACACGGTCCGGCATGGGACGCCGGATTTCGGAGCAACATTACCGACTGGTCATAAAGCCCCGCTGAAGCGGCCGAGGACAATTTGCGGGCTGGTAATTAAGGTTAATCGTCTTAAACCCAGTTGAAAGGCGCGTCGGGCTGACATCGGCCATCGGGTTATGCTTAATCGCGCAAAACGGGCTTGCATTTTTTTTTCGTGTTCTTTAGCACAAATTTTTCAATAATCCTCGGGATGTCGTGCGCACCCGAGCTAAGACGAAGCCCAAGACCAGACAAAGCCCGAGACCAGACGAAGCCCGAGCCCAGACGAAGAAAGAGCACCTACATGGCTGTCCCGAAGAGCAAAATCACGCCATCCCGCCGCGGCATGCGCCGGAGCCACGATCGGATCTCCCCGAGCGCTTACATTGAGGACAAAGAGTCCGGCGAGCTGCGCCGGCCGCACCATATCGATCTTAAAACCGGCAAATATCGTGGTCGTCAGGTCCTGGAGCCACAGGACGATTGATCCTGACGGCCATCGATTTCTGTATCAGCGAATTTTGCCCGGTCGCTCACAGCGATCGGGTTTTTTGTCTGGACTGAAAATCGCCGATTGACAGCTTATCTAAGTGCCCTACTGTTGCAGAGCATTGCGGGAGAGAGTCAGGAAAAGTGCCTGGCCGCCGAAGGCGCAACCGCCCCGGAAACGCTCAGGCACAAGGGACCGCATGCATATTACAGGCTGGAAAGCAGGGCCAGGCAAATTGCCGTGTCCTCACCGAAGGAGCGAGGGGGTAGCCGGTCGGCTTTGCCGGCCGATACCCTGAAATCTCTCAGGTTTCTGACAGCCGGGGTGCCTGGCCTTTGCGATAGTCGCAAAGGTGGCGCGAGTATCCCGGAAGTGTCTTATGGCCGATGATCACGTGACTGAACCTGTTTTGAAGAAAACGCCGCTGCATGCGCTGCATCGGGCGCTTGGTGCGAAACTGGTGCCCTTTGCCGGTTATGATATGCCGGTTCAATATCCGATGGGCGTTCTGAAGGAACATGTCCAGGTTCGGCAGAAAGCGGGGTTGTTTGATGTCTCCCACATGGGTCAGTGCTTTCTGAATACCCTGGAGGCTGAGGTCGGGACAGCAATTGCCCATGACCGTATCGCCGCGGCGCTTGAGACGCTGGTGCCGGGCGAGATCGCCAAGCTGAAGCCAGGCCGGACGCGATATACCGTCCTATTGAATGAGCACGGCGGGATCATGGATGATCTGATGGTCACACGGCCTCCGATGGAGGCCGCCCGGGGACGCCTGTTTCTGGTGGTCAATGCGGCGGTTAAGGATCAGGATTTCGCGGTTTTTCGTGAGAAACTTGTCGGCCGCGCCGAGCTTCAGCTCCTTGAAGGCTTCGGCCTGCTCGCGCTACAGGGGCCGAAGGCGGCTGAAATTCTAGCGGCGCACGCCCCCGAAGTCGCCACCATGCCGTTTATGTCTGCGCGACCGATCAGGCTTGATGGCCGCGATGTGTTCTGTAGCCGGTGCGGCTATACAGGCGAGGACGGGTTTGAAATCTCAACCCGGCCCGATGATGCAGAAGCCGTTGCCCGCCTGCTTCTGGACCATGATGATGTCGAACCGATCGGGCTCGGAGCGCGTGATAGTTTGAGGCTTGAGGCCGGGCTTTGTCTTTATGGACACGATATGGACACCGAAACAAATCCGGTCGAAGCCAACCTGACCTTTGCCATCGGCAAGCGTCGGCGCGAGGAAGGCGGATTTGCCGGATGCGAGACGATCCTTGCACAGATGAAAAACGGCGCCGACAGGCTCCGGGTCGGGCTCAGGCCGGAAGGCCGCGCACCGGTGCGCGAAGGGGCCGAAATACAAGACACCGACGGTCAGCCAATCGGCAAAGTAACCTCTGGTGGTTTTGCCCCCACCTTGGGGGGCCCTATCGCCATGGGCTATGTGCCGCGTGCTTTTGGTGACGTCGGTCAGGATGTTCACCTTATCCTGCGCGGTAAACCGGTCCTCGCGCAGGTGGTCGACATGCCTTTTGTGACGCAAAATTATTATCGTGGATAAGGTCCGTCACCCGCACCGCCACGTAACGAAAACAAGGAGATCAGCATCATGACGACAAAATTCACAAAAGACCATGAATGGGTCACGATGGAAGGGGATGTGGCAATCATCGGGATCACCCCCCATGCCGCAGAACAACTCGGCGATGTTGTTTTTGTTGAATTGCCGGCGGTAGGAAAATCTTTCGGGCAGGGCGATGACATGGCCGTTGTTGAAAGCGTGAAAGCCGCGTCGGACGTCTACGCACCAATCTCCGGCGAAGTGGTTGACGTCAATCAGGCGATTGTGGATGAACCCGCCAAAGTGAACGAGGAGCCTGCAGGTGCGGCCTGGTTTGTCAAGCTCAAACCAACCCGTACAGACGAATTTGACGCTCTGTTGGATGAAGCAGCCTATAAAGAGTATGCCGAAAATGGCTGAACGGTCGGTTAGATTGAATCGGCAGACATTGTCCCTGATCCGGACATCGATGATCCTGTCCGTGATCATTGTTACCGGACTGATGGTCTGGACGGTTGGCGATCTGGGGTGGTTGATCGGGTCTATGGTCGCGCTCGGCGACTGGTTTGCCTATCGGTTTCTCGCCAAACAGGTATCAGACAAAGATGAAGCTGGATATTAAGGAGTAAATTTGATGCGTTATCTCCCCTTGAACGATACCGACCGCCAGCAAATGTTACAGATTATTGGTGCCGGGACGATTGACAGTCTTTTCGCCGATGTACCGGCCGATGCCTTGAATGTTGATATCGATTTGCCAGAGCATGCCGGTGAGATGCAGGTCGAAAGGCGGCTGGGCGCCATGGCCTCAAAAAACCGGGCAGCCGGGGCAGGGCCGTTTTTTGTCGGAGCCGGCGCTTACAAACACCACGTGCCCGCGACCGTTGATCATATCATTCAGCGGTCAGAATTTCTGACCTCTTACACCCCTTACCAACCGGAAGTCGCACAGGGCACCCTTCAATATCTGTTTGAATTCCAGACTCAGGTTGCGGCGCTGACCGGCATGGATGTGGCCAATGCCTCCATGTATGATGGATCAACCGCCTGCGCCGAAGCTGCACTTATGGCACGCCGGGTGACGAAGCGCGGCCGGATTGTCCTCTCCGGTGGTTTGCACCCGCATTATGCCGGTGTTACCCGGACCAATTCCGAGCTTGCAGGCGACACAGTCGAACTGTGCCCGATGGACCCAACAGCATCGGAGGACCTGGCTGGTCACATAGATGAGGATACCTCCTGTGTTATTGTTCAGACACCGGATGTCTTTGGCAATATTCGCGATCTGGCACCCGTCGCTGAAGTGGCCCATGCAAAAGGCGCACTCCTCGTCGCTGTGGTAACAGAAATTGTCTCACTGGGTGCACTCAAGAGCCCGGGGGCGATGGGAGCCGATATCGTGGTTGCGGAGGGGCAGTCGATCGGCAACAGTCTTAATTTTGGGGGTCCTTATGTGGGGCTGTTTGCAACCCGCCAGAAATATATGCGGCAGATGCCGGGCCGGCTTTGCGGCGAAACGACGGATGCGGAAGGCCGCCGTGGCTATGTGCTGACGCTTTCGACCCGGGAGCAGCATATCCGCCGCGACAAGGCGACGTCAAATATCTGCACCAATTCCGGACTCTGCGCACTTGCTTTTTCCGTCCACATGTCGCTCCTCGGCGAGACGGGCCTGCGCAAGCTTGCAACCCTCAACCACGAGGCCGCCTGCCGCACTGCGGATGCGCTGGCTGATGTGCCGGCTGTGGATGTTTTGAACACCGCCTTTTTCAACGAATTCACTGTTCGCCTGCCCAAGTCAGCGGCCGAGGTGATCGAAACCCTCGCCGCCCGGAATATCCTTGCCGGCGTGCCTGCCAGCCGTTTGTTCCTCGATGTGGCAGAGGCTGAAAACCTGATGATGGTCGCCGCTACCGAATGCACGACACAAGAAGATATCGCGGCGCTGGCTGCCGGGTTGGGGGAGATATTGTAAGCCGATGCCAAAAATCGATCGCAGCGCTGTGGCTCCCTATGAGCGGTCTGTCTATCCGGGGTCCCTCCGGGATCGGACGAAGGGCTATTCCAAGTTGCGCCTGTCAGATGTGGGGGGCCTTACGCAGTTTGGCTTTGGTTTGGTCACCCTCGCCCCTGGAGCCGCCACGGGCTTGTCTCACTGGCACGAGCGTGAAGACGAAGTCATTTATGTGCTCGAAGGAGAAGCGACGCTGATAGAAGGCGGTGTCGTGGAAACCCTCGGCCCTGGCGACTGCGCCACCTTCAAGGCCGGTGAGCCTTGCCATCACACGATTGAAAATCGCAGTGATCAGCCAGTTCGCCTGATCGAAGTTGGCAGCCGTGATGCGGCGGAAGTCGCTTATTATGAAAATCTTGACATGAAATTCGTCCGGTCTGCGGACACGCCATTCCAGACCCGCGACGGCGAGCCCTATGGGCCGAACGATGAACCAAAAAGATTATCCGAGTAAAGCGTAAATTTTGTGGAGCCCCGACGATGAGCATGAACAATCAAGGTCGCCCGACCGCGCCGACACAAAATACAAGTGCATACAGCCCGACAAGCACGGGAAACCGAGGCCTCGTGATTTATGAGCCGCTCATTTTTGAAGCTGGAGATTTCGCGGGCTCCGGGGTGGATCTGCCAGAACCAGAGGGCCGGGAGAACCGGCTGGGCGGGCTCGAACGCCATGACAGGATCGGCCTGCCGGGGCTCGCTGAGCCAGAAGCCATGCGCCATTATGTGCGATTATCGCAGAAGAACTATGCGATCGATATGGGCCCGTTCCCGCTTGGCTCCTGCACGATGAAACACAATCCGCGCCTCAACGAAAAAATGGCGCGGCTGCCCGGGTTTGCTGATATTCATCCGCTCCAGCCGGAATCATCCGTACAGGGTGCGCTTGAATTGATTGATACGCTTGCCCACTGGCTCAAAAGCCTGACCGGTATGCCGGCCGTCGCCATGAGCCCCAAGGCTGGGGCCCATGGTGAACTCTGCGGGATGATGGCGATCAAGGCTGCAATCGAGGCGCGGGGCGAGGCTGCAACGCGCACTCGCGTATTGGCGCCTGACGCGGCACACGGAACAAATCCGGCTACAGCTGTTCAATGCGGATTTACCGTAGACGGGATTCCCGGTGATGAAACGGGCCGCGTCGATCTTGAAGCCTTCCGCGCCAAACTCGGACCTGATGTGGCGGGGATCATGGTTACCAATCCCAACACCTGCGGCCTGTTCGAGCGCGACATCCGGGCGATCGCCGATGCGGTGCACGATGCTGGTGGGTATTTTTATTGTGACGGGGCAAATTTCAATGCCATCGCCGGCAAGGTCCGCCCGGGCGATCTCGGCATTGATGCGATGCACATCAATCTGCATAAGACCTTTTCAACGCCGCATGGCGGCGGCGGCCCGGGCTCAGGCCCGACGGTCTTGTCTGCCGCGCTTGCGCCATTTGCTCCGGTTCCTTATGTCATTGAACGAGGCGGGCGTTTTGAGCTTGTTGAGAGCCGCCGTGCCGCCGCAGCTGACGATGACAATCGTATGGGTACCGAAAGCTTCGGCCGGATGACAGCTTTTCACGGCCAGATGGGCATGTTTGTGCGGGCCCTGTCTTATATGCTAAGCCACGGCGTTGACGGTGTTCGCCAGGCTGCGGAGGACGCAGTCCAGAATGCGACTTAT
>CAYSMJ010000018.1:0-16844 GCA_964432075.1 uncultured Caulobacterales bacterium
CAATGGTGGCGGTATACGGATTGTCGGGACCGGTGACTTGGTTGTGGTTGAGACCACCTTTGAAGCAAATATGGCCGGGCGTGACGGGGGCGGATTGTTTTCGCGAGGGGTCGATTTCTTGCTGGTCAATGCCGCGATTGTCGGAAATGTGGCCGGGCGTGACGGCGGTGGCATCCGGGTCGATCAGGGCAGTTTTTCTGCCGCCAATGCGACGGTAACGCAGAACAGCGCGGGGCGCGATGGCGGCGGCATCACGGTCACGGGTAGTGAGGTCTTGCTCGCCACATCGACCCTGACCGGCAATAGTGCAGGCGCCTCGGGCGGCGGCCTTTTCTGGCTGACCGGAGAGAGCGAAAACGCCGCTTCTGTCTCCAACACGATCATCAGCGGCAATGCGGCCGATGTTAATGATGACGCGGATCTCGGCGGCCATGTTCCCATGATTACCGCAAGTCTCGTTGGCGGGTCGCCTGCGGCCATTTTTGCCGCGCTTGATCCGGTGACGGGTGGCGGGGCGCTCGCCGGCGGTCCGGGCGGGCTTGCCCATGTCCCCATTGCCATAAGCGGGCCCGCGCAAAATGGCGGCGAAGCGGCGGCGCGACCAACCGATCAGGCCGATATTGACGGGGATGGGGATACAAGCGAGGCCCTGCCGCTTGACGGCCAGGGGGCGCCGCGTTTGTCCGGGTCTGGCCTTGATATTGGTGCGATCGAAATCCAAAATGCGGTGCCGATGGCGGCTAATGACACAGCCAGCACGCCGGAAGACACACCAGTGGAAATCGATGTTCTGGAAAATGACAGCGATCCCGAAAATGCGGCGCTGGCGCTGAGAATTGTTACCGGACCTGCCAATGGCTCGGTGTCGGTTGGTGACGACAATCTGCTGACCTATACCCCGGATGCCGACTTCAGCGGCTCGGATCAGTTCACATACGAAATTGATGATGGCGCCGGCGAGACGGCGCAAGCCATTGTTACCGTGACAGTCGCAGGCTCCGGTGATGCGCCGGTAGCGGTTCCTGAGGTTTACGTAATTGATGAAGACAACGTCCTGACTACCGAGGGCGAGGACGGCGTTCTTGCCAATGATACCGATATGGATGGTGACAGCCTGACGGCGGCTTTGGTGCGCGGGCCCGACAATGGCGAGCTCGAATTCAATGCCGACGGGACATTTGAATATACGCCCGACCCTGATTATCACGGTGACGACAGTTTTTCCTATCAGGCCAGTGACGGAATGTTTTTGAGTGCGCCGACGGAAGTGTCGATTACCGTCAATGCTGTCAATGATAAGCCGCTGGCCGAGGACGACCCGTTTGAGATCGGCGAGGAAGCGGCCATCGTCGATGGGTTGCTTCTTGGTAATGACAGCGATGTGGATGGCGACGCCTTCCGGCTGGCAACAGTAAATGGCGCCTTATTTTCGCCGGGGGCCATATCGTTGACCAGCCTCGCGGGCCGGACGGTGACGGTAACGCTTTCAGGCTCGGATCAGATACCGTTTCTTTCCTTTGATGCGGCTGGCGTGTTTGACAGCCTTGCGGAAGGCGAAACAGACAGCATCAGTTTCACCTACGGGCTTGAGGATGATGCGGGCGCGGTCGATGAGGCTGTGGTGACGGTCGTCGTAAATGGTGATAATGATGCGCCAACGGATGAAAATGAGCGCATAAGCGTCAGCGAGGACGGCCTGGCGATTTCTGTTGATCTTCTTGCCAATGCATCGGACCCGGATGCAGGGGCAAGCCTTGCGGTTCTCGATCTCGCCATGTCCCCTGCCGGGGTCCTTTCGCTTGATCCACAATCAGGGATGGCCCTTTTTGATCCTGCTGGGGCTTTTGACAGCCTCAGCGAAGCGCAGGCCGTCGAACTCGAGCTTTCCTATATTGTCTCCGACGGTTCCCTCGCAGCGGCGGTGTCGGTGCTCACGATCATCATCACTGGGCGAAACGACGCACCGGAAGCGATTGACGATACAGCGCAGACAGATGAATTTTCTGCAGTGCTCATTCCCGTTCTTGCCAACGATTCCGATCCCGATACTGGTTTCAATCCGATCTCGGGGACGCCAAGAGAAGACCGTGACGGTGTCTTTGTGACCGAGGTCGAAGGGGTGAGAATTCTTCCCGAAGGGTTTGTTGACTTGCCATCGGGTGCGCGGGTGCGGCTTATGCCTGACGGGCAGTTGCGGTATGATCCCAATGGCGTGTTTGGCGCTCTTGGACCGGGCGATCTGGGCGAGGATGTTTTCTCCTACACCATCGGTGACGGGAATGGTGGGTTGGCCCAGTCTACCGTTCGTGTTCAGATTGAAGGTCTTGTCGATCCGATTGAAGGTGATGATGGCCGCAATGTCCTTACCGGCACATCCGATCTTGATGCGATCTTCGGATTTGGCGGTGATGATTTAATTAATGCGCTTGCTGGCAATGATCTTATCGATGGTGGTTCGGGTGCTGACCAGATTTTCGGCCAAAGCGGTAATGACACAATACGCGGTGGCGAAGATGCGGATGTTCTGGATGCTGGTGGTGGCGCGGATCTGATTGTTGGTGGCCCCGGGGATGACACAGTACAGGCCGGTGCCGGCGACGACGTCATTATTCTCGGCGATGGTGATGATCTGATTTTGCCAGGTGTGGGCGCGGATCTGCTTGTCGCGGTTGACGGTCAAACTGGCGATGATACGGTCTTTAGCTTTCGGCCAGACGAAAACGACCGACTTGATCTGTCTGCCTTCGGCGTTTTTAGCGAAGCCGATCTGGCTGCGATCACCGCGGAAAGTGGCGGCAGTGCCGTTATTTCGCTTGGGGCTAATGCGAGCCTGACCTTTGTCGGCCTGAACCTGTCGACACTGGCATCGGCGCTTGTTGCCGATGTGTCTGCCGTCGCTATCGCCCCCGTGGGGTCTTTGCAGTCTGGCGATAGTTCTCTTTCGGCGCTTGATCTCTTTTAGACTGCGTTACCTTTTTGTTGGATCAAAACGCAATCTGGATTTTTTAGGGGTGGCGCGTTCAAAACCAAGTCGATGGATGGGAACCATCGACGATCACTTTTTTTTGAGCGCGCTCTGATCAGGGGCTATCACAAACGAAAAATCCCGGGTTCTGCAAAACGAGACCACGCACCGCGCCATCACGGAAAAAGCCCGTCGCCCTGGTCGAGCCATGTCCTTTCGGTCCATGTATTTGGAAAACACGCACGCGGACCCAATCGTGTGGCAATTCCGCCATGTCACAGGCATCGTGCACCGTATTGTCCGGGCACTGGTGCCCCTGGCCCGACTCGAACGGGCACGCCCGAAGACACTTGATTTTGAATCAAGCGCGTCTACCAATTCCGCCACAGGGGCCCGGATTTTCAGATGATATACTGATCTATGGGCATATTAACAGGGGTAAATTCCCAAACAGGAAGCGCGGATGATTGCAAAGCCAGACGATAGTGCGGACAGGGTCGTTGCGCGCGGCGCGATCGCGCATCTGCTTGCCATTCTTGACAGGTTGAAAGCCCGGGAGACGCCGGAAGAGGCGCCAGCACGGGCAACGCTCGGCGCTGTGCTTGAAGAACTTGATGAGCGGGCCTTCGGTCTGTTGCTGCTCTTACTGGCGCTGCCTTGCTGCATTCCCTTTCTTTACGGATTGCCCCAGCTTGTTGCTTTGCCGATGCTCGCTTTATGCGGACAGTTGATTGCCGGGCGTCATGTGCCGTGGTTGCCAGCGCGGCTTCGGGCGCGCGATTTTGCCATCGCCGATTTCCAGAACGTGCTGACCCGCAGTGCACGCTATATCGGCTGGGTCGAGCGGCTTGCCCATGCCAGGCTGTTACCGCTGACCAGCCATCTGGGCAGCCGGATTGTGGGGGTCCTCCTCTTTGTGCCAACAGCATCCATCCTGGTGCCTTTGCCCTCGACCAATACCGTGCCTGGTATCGGTGTTGCCATCACATCCGTCGGTCTGATCGAGCGTGATGGGTTTTTGATCATCGGCGGTCTTCTTGTTGGTTTTATCTGGGTGGGGATCCTGGTTTTCTTTGGCGTCGAGGGGCTTGCCTATCTAAAAGGGCTCATCGCATCACGGTTTTAATCCTGAGCCCGTCGCGCCTTTTCCTCATGGCCTGATACTCCCTCGCGCCGGGCCAGTTCGGCCATGACCGCTTCAAGCGATAATCCGCGTGCAGATAGCAGGACCATCAAATGGAACAATGTGTCGGCGGCCTCGCCAACCAGCGCGTCATCGGGCTCGCCAGCTGCAGCAAGCACAGTTTCGATCGCTTCTTCGCCGAATTTTCGGGCGCAATAGGACGCACCCATTGACAGGAGTTTCGCCGTATACGATGTTTCGGGTGTGGCAGCATGGCGTGTGCGGATTGTTTCTTCAAGCCGTGCGAGAATTGCGTATGATGAAAGACCGTTCGTGTGGCTCGTTTTGCGCATCATCGGCTCCAGCGATAGGGGGTTCTTACAGGAAGCCCGGCATCCTTGAGGGCAGCCCGTGCGGTATCGATCGTGAAGGTTCCAAAATGGAAGATTGATGCGGCAAGCACAGCGCTTGCGCCGCCATCACGAACGCCTTCGACCAGATGTTCCAGTGTGCCAACCCCGCCGGAGGCAATGACCGGTACGCTAACGGCTGCGCTTATGGCCCGGGTCAGGGGCAGATCATAACCGGTTTTCTGCCCGTCCCGATCCATGGAGGTGAGGAGAATTTCACCGGCACCAAGGCTCACAATTTTTTGTGCAAAGTCGATAGCGTCGATTCCCGTTGGTGTGCGACCGCCATGGGTAAAGATCTCCCATCGCGGTGACGGGCCATGGTCCGCCTGCCGGGCATCGATCGCAACGGTGACACACTGGGCACCAAACTGCGCGGCGGCTTCGCTGACTAATTCGGGCCGGGCGACGGCTGCGGTGTTGATCGAGACCTTGTCGGCGCCGGCCTTGAGCAGGGTGCGAAAATCCTCGACTGTGCGCACCCCGCCGCCAACGGTCAGCGGCATGAAGCAGCGCTCGGCAACGGCGCGAACCTGGTCGATCAGGATGTTCCGGCCTTCCTGGCTGGCGGAAATATCAAGAAAACAAAGCTCATCGGCGCCCGCGGCATTATAAGCAATGGCGGCTTCAACCGGGTTCCCGGCGTCGCGCAGATCGACGAAACTCACCCCTTTGACAACACGGCCATCCTTGACATCGAGGCAGGGAATGATTCGGATATTGGCGCGCCCGTCAGCCATCGGCGACCTCGGCAAGAGCCTCTGCCGGGTCGAGACGGCCATCATAAAGGGCGCGACCGATCACGACCCCTTCGATCGTCCCTGCGCCCTTCAGTGCGCGGATATCGTCAATATCGCGCACACCACCAGAGGCGATCACCGGGATTTCGCAGACGTCTGCAAGGGCGGCCGTTGCAGCGACATTAACACCGGTCAGCGCGCCGTCTCGGCTGATGTCGGTGTAGATCAAGGCCGCTACCCCACAATCGGCGAAGCGCTTGGCCATATCGGTGGCCGTTTGTTCGCTGCGGTCAGCCCAGCCCTCGGTCATGACAAAGCCGTCCTTTGCGTCGATACCAACCACGATCCGGCCGGGAAAGCGCCTCGCAAGACCGCGCACCATGTCGGGATTCTTGACGGCGGCGGTGCCGAGGATGACCCGGTCGACCCCAAGATCGAGCCAGCGAGATGCGTCGTCGCCGGTGCGAATCCCGCCGCCGAGCTGGCAGCGGGCTGGCGCTGTCGGCAGAATGGCTTCGACACTTGTGCGGTTTTCACTGCGACCGGCAAAGGCGCCATCAAGGTCGACAATATGCAGCCAGTCAAAACCTGCCGCCCGAAACAGGCTGGCCTGGCTTGCCGGATCTGCATTATAGGCGGTTGCCTTGTTCATCTGCCCGTGGAGAAGGCGAACGCATTCGCCGCCCTTGAGGTCGATGGCTGGATAGAGGGTCAGGCTGGCCATGGAATTACGACGCTGCAGACGCGGCATGGGCCGCTTCAGGTTGCCAGATCAGGAAATTCTCAAGGAATGCAAGCCCTGCGTCCTGGCTCTTTTCCGGGTGGAACTGAACGCCGGCGATATTGCCCCTGGCGACGGCCGCCACAAACGCGCCGCCATAATCGCACAGGGCAATCGCGTCGAACGGCTGCGAAGGCGCGACGACAAAAGAATGAAGAAAATAGAATTCTGCCGACGTTAAATCGTTTTGCCCCTCAAACAAGGTATGGTTGCGTTGTGGTTTAATGGTGTTCCAACCCATATGCGGCACGGGTTCGCGCAGGGCCTGCGGGAACGGGCGAACCACGCCGGGAATCCAGCCAAGCCCGCATGTTTCGCCATATTCGAGACCGGTATCGGCCAGCATCTGCATGCCAACGCAGATTCCGAGAATTGGTTTTCTGGCCGACAGGGCGTTTTCTTCCAGCGCGGCCCGAAGCCTCGCCGTGTCATTCAGACCGCGCATACAGGCGGCAAAAGCCCCCACCCCTGGCAGAATGATCCGGTCTGCTGCGTCAAGACGATCCGGATCGGCGGTGATGGCGACGCTGACGGCAATCCCGGCATGGTCAGCCGCCGCCTCAACAGCCTTTTCGACCGAGCGGAGATTGCCGGCGCCAAGATCGACGATCACGATGTGGCTGGTCTCAGAAAGAGCAGGGTTCGTCACGAGGGCTCAGGATCCCAGCATGCCTTTGGTGGAGGGCACGGCGCCCCCCAGCCGCAAATCGCGTTCAAGACCGGCACGCAAGGCCCGTGCGGTTGCCTTGAAACAGGATTCAATGATGTGATGGGTGTTTTCGCCATAGTGGTTTTCCACATGCAGGCAAAGCCCGCTATTCATGGCAAGGGCGTGGAACCATTCCTTGAACAGTTCGGTGTCCATCTCGCCGATTTTCGGCCGCTGAAAGGTCACGCGCCAGATCAGATAGGGGCGTTTGGAGATATCGACATGGGCTGCCGAAAGGGCTTCATCCATAGGAACTGTTCCCGTCCCGAAACGACGAATTCCGGCGGCATCGCCAAGCGCTTTGGCGATCGCAAGCCCGATAACGATCCCCGTGTCCTCGACCGTGTGATGCATATCCACGTGCAAATCGCCCTCGGCCTTTAGCGTCAGATCAATCAGGCTGTGTTTGGAAAAGCCTTCCAGCATGTGGTCAAAAAAGCCAATATTGGTTGTGATCTCGGAACGGCCGGTGCCATCGAGATTCACGGTTGCGCTAATGCGGGTCTCGCGGGTTTCGCGAACCACGGTGGCGGTGCGCTCTGTCAGGGTCAGCGGTTTCGTCATGAACTTTCTTTACGAAAAACAGGTTGCCGACGGATTGATGGGCCCGGGCTTATTCGGCGCATCGCTGCACGATTTCGGCCGGCGCTGTCCAGCCCTCATTGCTGGTGAGCAGCGAGCAGGGGACCATTTCGCGCCCGAAATAGTTCGCGACATAAGAGGCTGCAAACGCGAGCGCCAGAAGGGCAATCCATTGCAGGATCTGCAGGACCGGATTGAGATTGTTTTGTTGCCCGTCGGTCAACCCTGCGCCGCCCGGCGCGAAATAAAGCTGGATGGCAAGCAGAAGCGAGAGCACAAGCCCGCCCGGCCAGACCCACCAGAGCGGCCCTTGAATGGCGCCGGAATAGACCTCCAGCAGGATAATGGTGTAGGCAACGGCCCCACTCAGGAGTTGGATGAACTGCATGGTCGTCTTACCTCTCGCATTTCCGTGTGGGGGCATTTCACCAACAAAACCCCCGCTGTCAAATCGATTGGCAGGTTTCTGCGACAAACCAAACTTTGAGAAAAGAGAGATCAATATGACTGATCATGCCTGGCATGGGACAACCATACTTGCGGTACGCCGCGGCCAGACCGTTTGTGTCGGCGGCGACGGGCAGGTCTCGATGGGGGATACGATGGTGAAGGGCAATGCCCGAAAGGTGCGCCGCCTGGCGGTTGGTGATGGCTCGCGCAGGCCGGTGATCGCCGGGTTTGCCGGGGCGACGGCGGATGCTTTCACCCTGCTTGAGCGGCTTGAGGCCAGGCTGGAACAATATCCCGACCAGCTGACCCGGGCGGCGGTTGAACTCGCCAAGGACTGGCGGACCGACCGCTATCTGCGTCGCCTTGAGGCCATGATGATCGTGGCCGATAGCGAGATGACCCTGACCCTTTCGGGGGTTGGTGATGTTCTGGAGCCTGAACACGGGATCGCAGCCATTGGCTCGGGCAGTCAATATGCCCGCGCGGCGGCGCGGGCGCTGTATGAGGAAACCGACCTGCCGGCAGAGGAGATCGTGAAAAAGGCCATGGGGATCGCCGCCTCGATCTGTGTTTACACGAATGACCAGCTGACGTTTGAAACGCTTGGCGACGGCCCGGGATCGCCCGGCGTGGACCAAGCGGGTTAAGACAAAAGCCGGACTGAAAGAGGGAACGAAGCTGCGCCACGATGCTGTGTTCACGCGGTGACCGCGCCCATGGCCGCCGCCGGCTGCGTGTCGGGCCCTCTTCGCCGGAAACTGACGGCTTCGGCGATATGGCGTCGGCGGACACTGTCGCTGCCGTCGAGATCGGCAAGAGTTCGGGCCGTGCGCAAAATCCGGTGATAGCCACGCGCGGACAAATTCAGGGCTTCCGTGGCACGCACAAGCAGTTGCGCCCCGTCTGCATCCGGCACTCCGACCTTTTCCAGCATGGAATCGGGCATGGCCGCATTGGTCATGACCTGCGGTGGCCTGGTTTCGGTCGCAAGGGTCGGGCGCGGTGCGGTACTTGCCCCCGGTGGGCCTTCCCGTGCGGGACGTGAGTCGTGTCGGGCGGTGAGAGCCCGTAACCGTTCCCGCTGGGCCTCGCGTGCCGCAGCCACCCGTGCCGCAATCCCGGCTGAGGGTTCGCCGGTCGGGGCGCTGGCCAGATCGCCCGGCGACACTGCCGGAAGCTCGACAGACAGGTCCATCCGGTCAATCAGCGGCCCCGAAACCCGGCTTTGATACTGCACCTCACAATTAGGCCCGCGCCCGCAATTGCGCCCGCTTGCCCGGCCATAGCCGCAGCGGCAGGGATTCATCGCGGCAATCAGCTGAAACCGCGCCGGATAGCGCACATGATAATTGGCCCGGGCGATCAGAACATCGCCTGTTTCCAGAGGTTGGCGCAAACTGTCGAGCACCGTGCCGGCAAACTCCGGGAGTTCATCCAGAAACAGAACGCCGTGGTGGGCAAGCGAGGCTTCGCCCGGGCGCGCCCGGATGCCGCCACCAACCATCGCCGCCATGGAGGCGGAATGGTGTGGTGCCCGAAATGGCCGCGCTCGGGTAAGTTTGCCCTGGTCCAGAAGCCCGGCAAAAGACTGAACCATCGACACTTCCAGCATTTCTTCAGCATCAAGCGGTGGCAATAGCCCGGGCAACCGCGCCGCCAGCATGGATTTACCGGCGCCCGGCGGCCCGACCATGAGCAGATTGTGGCCTCCGGCAGCAGCGATTTCGAGGGCGCGTTTGGCTGTTTCCTGGCCCCGAACATCGCGCATGTCGGGGACCGGCGGTGCCGGGGCGATCCCGCCGGGTTCCGGCGCGGTGAGAACCTGTGTGCCTTTCAGGTGATTGACCAGCTGGATGAGGCTCGCCGGGGCAATGATGGCGCTGGCATTTCCTGCCCAGGCCGCCTCAGGCCCGGACTGCTGCGGGCAGATCAGGCCAAGCCCGCGGCTGTTCGCGGCAACCGCGGCCGGCAGGGCTCCCGTAACCGCCATTATCCCCCCGTCGAGACCAAGTTCACCAATCACCGCATAGCCGTCAGCAGCGTCACGTGACAGGGCCCCGATCTCCATCAGGAGGGCCATGGCAATGGGCAGATCGAAATAACTTCCCTCTTTGGGCAGGTCCGCCGGGGCCAGATTGACGGTGATCCGTTTGACGGGCAGGCCCAGCCCTACTGCGGAAAGCGCGGCGCGTACCCTTTCGCGGGCCTCGGAGACCGCCTTGTCCGGCAGGCCCACTATGGTGAAGGCATTGGCACCACCGGTCATTTGCACCTGGACCGTAACCGGCTGGGCTTCCACGCCGTGAAAGGCAAACGTCTCGACCTGCGCGACCATCAATCCCGCTCCCCGCATTGCATCAAGCACTGGTTGTAAAACGCAACACCGATACCCCTAGCTGAATTTTTCGAACAAAGAAAGAACATTTTTGGTATGGCCAAATTTCTGCACCAGGACTGCGGTCTGACCGAAAGGTATTGCCCGCAGCGGACCGTGTACTGTAATGAGGGTCAGGCGGTGTGTTGGGGAGTTCTGGGTGGCTGAATTCGTGTTTAAAAAGTCGGGACGGTCAGGCGCAGTGGCAGGGCGGCTTTTCGTCGCCATTTTGGGGGCTCTTTCCCTCCTTGCCTGTGCCTCGGCACCGCACGATACAGCCGCATCGGCTGGTCATACCGTCCCCGAGATCGCCCCGGCCACGGCCGATGCGTCCCCGCTTCTCAGGCGCGCGTCTTACCAGGAAGACGCGCCCGGTCTTCCCTTCTGCAACTGCAAGGAGAAGGTGGGCGTTGTCGAGCGCGCTCTTGAGGTTGAAAAACAGAAGGTCCGCGCCCTCGAAACCAGCCTTCGGGTCTTGCGCGAAAGTGTAAATTATATCGAAGTGACCTGGACAAAGAAGGCCCTGTACAGTCTGAAACAGTATGACCCGGAAACCCTTGAGCGCGAGGGGACCCGCAATACTGTTGGCGGTACGGAGTATAATGAAGCAACGATCGAGGCGGCCAAGAATTTTCAGTGTCTGTACCATCCCCGGGGCAGCGACGGGAATTGCGATGTCGCAAAGACGACCGGCTGGCTGACCTTTCCGGAATCGCGTTCGGCGATCTGTACGGCCGGCTATGCCGGTCGCGACGATACGGCCATCCTGCTGGCCCAGTGGTATGCCAATGGCACGGTCTTCGAGCGCAATCTTGCCTATGCCAACTGGCTGGTGGCGAAATTGCAGCGCAATCTGCCCGCGCTTATTCAGGAGGCGGAGGACGAGTCCCGGCGGTCATACTTTCTGGCAATCGAGTCAGACGGTCGGATCCTGCAGAGCTTTATCAACTCAATGGTCAATGCCGAGGCGGAAGTCCGTGATCTGACCCCGGCCCGTAAGGCCGCCCTGAAGGGCGATCCCAATGCGGATCTTTCGCTTGCAGAGATTTGTCCAAGGGCATTGTAACGGACGCTGTTTGCGACGGTGGACTATAAAAAGGTGGGGCGGTCATGGCAGGCAAGGGATACAAGGCAGGGCAAACGGCAGGCCGGGTTTGTTCCGGGATCGCGCTGGCCGTGATCGTTGGGCTTGGCGTGTTTTTCGGAAATGCGGCTTCGGCCCAGAACCCTGATCCGACACTGCCCCAGGATGACGGCCCGAAAGAAACCGGCGGCGGCTTCGAAGTCGATTGCGGGCCCTGTCACAAGGTCTCGATATTTGACCCCCACCTGCCGGTGACCGCAAACAATACCAATCACCGGACCATTCAGGATGCGATCGATCATACCCGGCCCGGCGGTACAGTGATCGTCCACCGTGACCGGAATGACCCGTTCCTTGAGCCATTTGTGGTGGATGTGCCGAATATCACGATCCGGGCGGCCGATGCAGACCGGTTTGGCACCGTAGTGATCAAACAGGCCGACCGCGCCTGTGTGTCGATTGAACCGGCGGGCTATCGCCGCTTTTCCGATGTGGTTACAACCCTTGAGGGGGTTACCTTTATCACCAATGACGGGGCGCTTGAGCCGTGTGTTCTGGTGCGCAAGGGCACCTTGCGGCTGATCAATTCGCGTGTCGATATGGGGACAAGCCAGGGCACGGCGATTGAAATAAGCGCGACCGGGGCGCTTGAGTTCTCCGGCGTCGATTATGACGAACACGGGATTTTTGCCGGGGTGGCCGGGGTTCGCAATGCGGGCGGACGCAACGGGACCGGCATCGTCGCCAATGGCGCCAAGACGCTCATTCTCAGAGGTATCCGTGTCCAGGGGCTTGAACAGGCTGTCTTCTCACGGGCGGAACAGAACCTTTTGACCGGTGTCCGGTTTTTCAACAATACGGTTGGTCTGAGCGTGGAAGATTCCGCCGTTGTGTCGGCTTACTCGCCTACCGTGTCGCTGTCGGGCGGGGCCTTCATCGAGAATGATGACGCGATGATCCTGAGTGCCGGCGGCTTCGGCACAGGCCCGGATGCGGCCAATAGCTTGCGCACTTTCGCACGGCCGTTTCGGGGCCAGGTGCTCGTCTCGGCCGATATTACCGATCCGGTTCTGTTTGAAGGCAACACGCGCGGTCTGAGTTTTTCAAATGCCTATCCCACCGCCGGGTTCCGGATCGATAATGCCATCTTTCGCCGTCATACCGGCCATGCCATCCGATTGAACCTGCCCGCCCGGACCCGCGCCGAGGTCATGGCTGTGGATTTCTCCGGCAATGCACGGGCAATCACGCTCGAAGACAGTTTTGATGGTCAGTTATTGGTTGGTGACGGCACATCTATGGTCGGGTTGCCCGGAACGCTTGGTATTGAGATCGACAAGGGCCGGGGCCGCCTTGAGGCAAGGCTTTCCTCGGTCTTTGGTGTGCGCCCAGCGGTCCGGCTTGGCGACTTTTTTGGCGGGTCGGTGACGATATCGGCCGTCTCCGGGAACCCGAAACAGCTTGTGTTTTATGAAGGCAATGCCGAACTGTGCACACTCTCCCCTCGAGACTCAAAAGACCGGGATTATTTCGTCTCCGAACTTGCCGCTATCCGGCTGAGGGTGAATGACATGCAGATTTCCGAGTTGCTGTTTGACGGTCAGGACCGGGTGAGCCGCAAACAGGTTACGCAGGCCCAGGATTATCTCTGCGGTCGGATCATTCCCCAATAGTGGTAAAACCGGCAAGGCCCCTGCCCGAGCGGATCAAAAGGAAACCGGAAATTAACCCTGTTCGTGCCAGCTGAGGACGCGCGCTGTCCTGAAGCGGGACATTGCGTCTTTGTTTTGAGCCGTTCCGCTGATCGCCAGGGTAAAGGTCTTGTCCAGATTATCTGCAATGGTCCTCGGCGCCGGGGTCGCCGCGCTCGCAGCTTTGTACGGTCTTGGCCCCGTAAGGGGTGCCGAGCGTGTCCTGTCCGAAGGTTTCGTTGCCCTGTCTCCGGACGACACAATGTCGGTCTTTCCAAGCGCAGCGCAAAAAAGCGATCGTGCCGCAAGTGACAAATCGGCGGCACAAACAGAACAGAACGGCATCCGGGTTTTGCGCGAGGGGGAGAGCGTCAAGGTCGAGCTGAGCCCGGCAGATGCGCTTGCCATTGCCCGTGAGCTGATCAATGGCGGCCAATATGACGGGGCAAAGACGATTCTTGCTGGTCTCGGCGTGGTGCCGGAAGACGATATCGATACCACCGAACGTGACTTTCTTCTCGGGCTGGTTGCCCTGCAGCAGGAAGACTTTGCCACCGCTGAACAGGTCTTCCGGCGAATCCTGAACGGTCGGCCAGCACTCGTTCGTGTACGGCTTGAACTGGCGCGTAGCCTGTTTGGTCTGCGCCGAGACCGCGCCGCCGCCTATCATTTCCGGCAGGCGCTGGCGGGTGACCTGCCCGAGGCCACCAGGCGCAATATTCGGGCTTTTCTTGCGATGATCGAGCGGCGCAGGGTCTGGTCGGTAAATGCCAGTACCAGCATTGTTCCGGATACAAATGTATCAGCGGGCCCTCGAAATGCCGCGATCGACCTCATGGGGCTGCCGTTTGAACTCAATGAGGATGGCCTTGCCCGGTCCGGTGTGGGCCTGTCCTCTGCGCTCAATCTTGGCGTCTTTCCCCGGATCGCAAAACACTGGCGGCTGGAGGCAAGAGCAAGTACTGCGTTTACGGATTATTCCAACAGGGAGTTCGATGATCTCAATATCGCAGGCGAAGCCGGAGTCCGCTATGAGCAGAAAGGTCTGTCAGCAAGTGTGCTGGCGACGGCCGGGCGCCGGGTTTTTGGCGGGTCAGGCTTTAACCGCAGTGTTGGCGGGCGCGCGGCGGTACAGCTGGGTCTGACACGGCGTACGGTGGCCCAGCTTAGCGGCGGCGGCGCGCATGTCCGCTATGACGAAAACCCCCTGCGTGACGGCCCGGTCTATTATACAGGTATCGGCCTGCAACATGCCGTTGACCGACGCAGTCGTGTTCGCGGCACGCTAACCGTCACCCGAGAACAGACAAGCGAGCCGGTGCTGCAAAACACCACCGTCCAGCTGCGCACGGGCCTGCAGCGTGAACTGCCCTGGGGGGTAACATTTGAGGCGGGCCCTGATATTTATTTTCGGCGGTTTGATGATCCGGATGCGCTTTCGCCCGGGGAGGACCCGATCCGCCGCCGCGACTGGAGCTATGGCGCAACCGTCAATATCACAAAACGTGACTGGGACCTGTACGGATTTGCTCCGGTAATAACCTATCAATATCTACGAAATGAATCAACGTCGGATCAGTTTGATTTCAGCCGGCACCGGGTCAACTTCGGCCTTACACGGACATTCTGACCCGGATTTACCGCCCGTACGCCCAATCGGCAATCAAATGGCGGGCAATGGCAATATCAGGCGGCAACAATAAGGGGGCATCCGGCGCTGGCCCCTTCAGGGCTGCCAGAATATCTGCGCGAGTGAACCAGCGGGCGTCGGCAATTTCCTTTTCATCAATCCGGATGTCATGGGTTTGCGCCGAGGCGGTGAAGCCGACCATCAGGGAAGACGGAAACGGCCAGGGTTGGGACTGGCGATAGACCGGATCGCGGATTTCAACGCCAACCTCTTCGCGGACTTCGCGCACGGCACATTCTTCAAGAGTTTCGCCCGGCTCCACAAAGCCCGCAAGACAGGAATAAAAACCCAGGGGAAAGCGCGGGCTGCGGCCAAGCAGGCAGGTGTCGCCATCATGGATCAGGACAATCGCAACCGGATCGGTGCGCGGAAAATGATCAATATTGCACGCGTTGCAATGGCGCCGCGCCCCGGCATCGACCATGGCACTCTCCACGCCGCAGCGCGCACAAAAAAGGTGACGCCGGTGCCAGTCGAGAAGCCAGCGTGCATGGCCGGCAATGGCAAGGTGATCGCGTGGCAGATCCATGGCGCTGTCGCGCAGGCTGGCAAACAATCCGCCAGGGCCGGCCAGACCCGCGGCCTCGGTTTCGTCCCGCCCGGAAAGATCAACAGCAAAATAGGCATGGTCATGCAAATCGCAGCCGAGAAAAACCTGCATCTGCCCGGCCCCTTCCGGCAGGGCCGCCGGACCGGTCATCACAACCCGGCCCTCGCGCTGGAGGGGATTGCCCTTGTGGAAAACAATCACCTGCGTTGTGGGCAGGGCTAAAGATGCCTCAAGCCAAGCTGGCGATGGCCTGCGTTCGGAGTGACGGCGCAAGGGGTTGCCGGCAAAGGCCATTTGCAGAGCCCGATGGGTGTCAGAGTGCGTACGCATGTTCTGTGCCTAGCCCACAAGGATCGGCTCGGCTACCCGGCCGCCTCCCTGCCGCCTCCCTGGCTGATGTGTTCATGTTAAAACCGTTTTCACATGGCGGGCTGGGTTCCGGTCCCTGGTCAGGGGGCTTGCCTTTTTGATCATCTTTCCCAATGTTGGGATCGGAGGGCTGGCGGACGAGCGCCTCGCCAACCCGGTCAGGTCCGGAAGGAAGCAGCCGTAACGAGTTTCCGTTCGGGTCGTTCAGTCCTCCACTTCCCTTTTTGCGGCCCTGAACGGTCTTTCGCGATGGGCGTCGATGGCCCATACTGCTTTTATGGACAGGACCCTGCACGATAGTGACGACAGCGCGGCCGCGGTGGCCACTGGCCTTGCTTATGAGGTGCTGGCGCGGAAATACAGACCGCGTGACTTCAGCGACCTGATCGGCCACGGGCCGATGGTCCGGACGCTTGAGAATGCGTTCACTGCTGGCCGGATTGCCCATGCCTATATCCTCACCGGCGTGCGCGGTGTCGGCAAAACGTCAACAGCCCGGATCCTTGCGCGTGCCCTGAACTATCAGCCTAAGGAGGGCCCTGACACTGGGCCGACAATCCACATGGCGGATGAGGGCATTCATTGTAAGGCGATTGCGGAAAGCCGGCATCCGGATGTTCTCGAAATGGATGCAGCATCGCGGACCGGGGTGAGCGATATCCGTGAGCTGATTGAAGGGGTGCGTTATGCTCCAAGTGAGGCGCGCTACAAGGTCTATATCATCGACGAAGTTCACATGTTGTCGACAGCGGCCTTCAACGCTCTTCTGAAGACTCTTGAAGAGCCCCCGCCCCATGTGAAATTCATTTTTGCCACAACAGAAATCCGTAAACTGCCGGTAACGGTCCTGTCGCGGTGCCAGCGTTTTGATCTGCGTCGCATTGATCCGGCGGTGCTCTCGGCGCATCTTGAGAAGATTGCCGCGCTCGAAGGCGCGCAGCTTGAGCCGGCCGCGATTGAAATGATCGGCCGGGCGGCGGAGGGGTCTGTCCGCGATGCCCTGTCGATTATGGACCAGGCGATTGTTCAGCATGGCAATGATAGCGGAATTATCCCGGCAGACAGTGTGCGGGCGATGCTGGGTCTTGCTGACCGGTCGCTTGCCTGGTCGCTGTTGGAGCAGATGCTTAAAGGGAATGCCAGTGAAGCCCTGTCGCTGTTTCGCGATCATTATGATGCCGGGGCCGAACCGGCGGTTGTTATCCGAGATCTTCTTGAGCTTGTTCATCTCCTGACCCGTACCAAGGCGGCCGGGCCGAATGCCGCGGGCCATGGGCCGGCGGGCAGCGCTGATGCTGAACGGGCAAAAGCGCTGGCTGAGGGTGT
>CAYSMJ010000018.1:16854-26131 GCA_964432075.1 uncultured Caulobacterales bacterium
CTGACCCGTGACTGGAGCCTTTTGATGAAGGGGCTCGACGAAACCCGTATCGCGCCGGACCCGCTGGCGGCGGGCGAAATGGCCGTGATCCGCATCTGTTTTGCCAGCGACCTGCCGACACCGGACGAAGCCCTGCGTATGCTGAAAAAAGGCGCGGCCGAAGCCAGCAAACCGGTTGCCTCAGGCCCGTCGCGCGAAAGCGGTCCAACGGCACCCCTGTCTGCGGCCGCCGCACCAAGGCCACCGGCGGCACCAGAAGCCACGCCCGAACCCTCGCCAGAATTCCTGTCGGGTGAAGATACACCGGCCGTCCAGAATGATCGCCCGGCGGCGGCCCTTTCCTCGCTGAAAGATATTGCCCGGCTGGCCAGTGAGCATCGTGATCACCGTTTGCGCACGGAGATCGAAGCCTATATCCACCTTGTCGCCTTTGCGCCAAACCGGATCACCCTGCATTTTGCCGATGGGGCCCCGTCCGATCTGGCCAACCGGCTTACCCGAAACCTCAAGGCATGGACCGGAGCGGCCTGGACGATTATTGTTGATGACCGGGCCGAAGGGCAGGACACATTGCGAGCGCGGCGCCGTACAGAGGTCGAAAACGATCCGGTTGTTCAACGGGCGTTAGCGCTGTTTCCCGGGGCACGAATTGAACGGATCCGGGATTTTCTGGTGCCGGAGCACGGAGAGGCGCCGGTTTTGGAGACCGCTGCGGAAGACGATACCGAGGAGCCGCCAACCTCCCGGACGGGATAGGCCCGCAATGCACGCGACCGGTATGGCTGGGTTAAATAATGGAGTATACTGATGAAAGACTTTGGTGATATGATGAAGCAGGCTGCCGGCCTGCAGTCCAAGATGCAGGAATTACAGGAGAAGATCGCGGCGATGGAGGTTGAGGGCCAGGCCGGCGCCGGCATGGTCAAGGTCCTGCTTACAGGCAAGGGTTTTGCGAAGTCGGTTTTCATAGATCCCGCCCTGATGAATGATGGTGACAAGGAAGTGATCGAAGACCTGATGACCGCAGCGATCAATGATGCCAAGTCGCGTCTCGAAACCCGGTCTGCGGAAGAAATGAAATCACTGACGGCGGGGTTGCCGCTGCCGCCGGGTTTCAAACTGCCCTTTTGAAGATTGCAAGTCTGATGGCAGCACCAATCGGTCCTGAGCTGCAACGGGTGATCGACCTCCTCGCAAAGCTGCCGGGTTATGGCCCGCGTTCGGCCAAACGGGCTGCCCTTTTTTTGCTGAATAAACGCGATACCGTCATGCATCCGCTTGCCTTTGCGCTTGGTGAGGCGGCTGAAAAGGTCCGCCATTGTTCCGAGTGCGGCAATCTTGATTCCATTGATCCCTGTGCAATCTGCCGTAACCCGGAGCGAAAAAAAGATATCATCTGTGTTGTTGAAACCGTCGCCGATTTATGGGCGCTTGAGCGGTCAGCGGCCTTCCAGGGCCAGTATCATGTGCTTGGCGGCCTTCTGTCGCCGCTTGACGGGGTGCACCCGGAGGATCTGGATATTGGTCGCCTCATTGCCAGAGCGAAAAGCCCTGAAACAACCGAGATCATTCTTGCCCTGAGCGCCACGGTCGATGGTCAATCCACGGCGCATTATCTCAGCGATCAGTTTGAGGACGCGGATGTTTCGATCACAAGACTTTCCCAGGGCGTACCCGTGGGCGGCGAACTTGATTATCTTGATGAGGGGACGCTCACCGCGGCGATGAAAAGCCGGCGGGCATTTTGACGGTGGCATCACAAGCGGCCGGCGAGGGCGCCGACAGCCCGGGTGCCTTCTGGCTTGCAGGCCTGTGGTATCTTGCAGGGCTCTCGCGTGACTTTGCCAGGGAATGCGCGGTAAGACGGGTCCTGTTTGACGAACCCATTGTTTTTGTCCGTAACCGGTCCGGGCAGTTATCGGCCATGGTCGACCGGTGCGCGCACCGGGCAGCGCCCCTTTCCGGCGGGCAGGTTCAGGACCGGGCAGGGCATGACTGCCTTGTCTGCCCCTATCACGGCTGGGCTTTTGATCTTACAACCGGGCAATGCCGCGAGGTACCAGCGCTCAGCCAACAGGATCCGGCTTCGCCTGAGAAAATCCGTATAAAAACCTATCGCCTGTATGAGGGAAGCGGGTTGGTATGGATCTGGTATGGACCTGATCACAAAGACGCGTCGTCTGAGCCGGCCTTGAGCCTGCCGCCGGATTTCCTTCCGTGTTCCGTCACGATCGTCGAAGCCGCGGGGCTTTATCAGGAAGCGGTGACAGGTCTGATTGATCCGGCGCATACCCCTTATGTTCATCAGCAATGGTGGTGGCGGAAGGGCCGCGCGGCGCGCGAGAAGACAAAAACCTATGAAATGCTGCCGCAAGGGTTTCGCATTCCAGGCCACCCGCCTTCGGGCAACAGCCCTGTCTATCGTTTGCTCGGCGGGGCCCCGCAGACCCGGATCGATTTTCTTCTGCCCGGCCTGCGGATCGAGACAATCACCGCCGGCAAAAAGATTGTGACCGGCTTGACCGCGATCACGCCCGTGACGGAAACACGCAACCGGATCATCCATTGCCTGTATTGGAACTGGCCGGTTCTGAGCCTTCTCAAGCCAGTGGTCGCGGCGATGGCTGGGAGTTTTCTGGCGCAGGACGGTGCCATTCTGTCCGCACAGGCCCTCAATCAACGTGTCGGCCAACACGCCGTCCAGAACAGCCGCCCGCTTTTTCTTGGAATGCCCGATATCCCGGCCGGCTGGTACATGCAGCTGTCCCGTGCCTGGCGGGCGCATGTCGACCAGAACGCCGAAGATAATCCGGCGCACGGCACAAAAGAGATCGGGGCAATCGGTTCAGCCGGTTTTAAGAACCCGGTCAAGCCCGCAAGCCTGCACTGGCGGACATAAACAGAGCGAAGGCCCGAATTGCATCAGATCGAGCGCGCTCTGGGACGGCGAGGCCGAAAAGGTTCATCAGTCCGGTGAGCCCGTCTTCCGCGACTGTGGCATTAAGACGGTAAATGATTGATGTGCGCATCGCGTTTTGCCCTGATGAGTTCGACTCTTAAGGCTGCATTTCAGTTCCTTCGCCATTATTGCCGCACGAATATCAACAATTTCTGGCAAAGGCTGGCAGGTTTCAGGCATTCTGATTGCGTTTTGCACCTGAAGAATTGGCAGGGTTGATTGCCGGGTGACCGGGCGCGGCGCGCTTACCGATCCGTTGAGCTTGTGTCGAAATTCGAAAAGTTGAAGGTCAGTGGCCGGATGGTCCGCTCACCTCTTGATGACGGCTGGTACGGGTTGCCTGCGGCCTCTTTCGGCATCGACGGGGCTGTTGCCGGAAGCGTAGCGGGCTGACCGACTGGCGCCGGCGGCCGTCTGCGGGCGGGATCAATCGCGTCCTGAGAAAAGGTGATGGGCGTGATCTGTGGCTCGGGCTTGGGCGCGGGGTGGTCGACGGGGCCTGTCAACGGCTCGGTGGCAGAGGGTGCGGTGGATTGCGGTTCGTCTTGTTTGTGGGTTGCGTGACCATTTGTATAGGGGGTCGCCGAGATGACAGCGCTACCCTGCGCGGTGGGTGGTGCGGCCGTTGCCGGGGCGTCCATATCATCAAACAGGCCCAGCGGGTCGATCTTTGTCGGCCGCAGCGAGGATGAGGCGATCGCAGGAGATGGCGACGCCTCGGTAGAAGGCTCTTCGTAGGCTGACTGATCACTGCGGGACACCGGCGACAGGGGTGTTGTCGGCTGTTCAAAATAGTTGGTCAGAGCCTGCTTCTGGGTATAAAACTCTGTCTCAAGACGATCGATCCGGTGGGTCAGGGCTTCGACGTTGCGGGCCACGGTGCGATTTTCGCCGTGCCATGTTTCCAGCATTTTCTGCTGGCGGTCGAAGGCCCCTTCGAGCTTGCGCAGGATCGCCCCGTCATCCGGTGTTGATGCCATGGCTGGTCGGCTTGCCTGCTCCTGCAATGCCGAAAGACGCGATTTTAGTTCTGTCGAATCAGCAGCAAGCTGAGCCATCTGGGGAGCCGGGGCCGTCAGCGTATCCAGCTTTTGAAGAAGCCGGTTAAAATTGAGGTCAATGGCGCGACCCTGGACATTGAATTTCTCGTCCAGCTTGCCGAGCTTCAATTCGATCTCTTCAGTACCCATATGTTCCAAGCCTGCAAGTTTCTCGTCGGTGAGTTTCCGGGTGTTGGCAAGGCCCTTTTCGACGCTGGAGGAAATCGCCGCAAAGCGTGATTCCAATGAAGCGTTGATAGCCTCCTGATGGCGCGCATTCTCCTTGCGCACCGAGTCCATTTCCGCGCGTACCTGCCGGGTCTGGTTGTCGAGATTTTTTTCCAGCCGATCAACCGATCTTGCGGTCTCGCCCTGACGGGCTTCAAGCGCGCCGAGCCGGCTCAGGGTCTCGCGAAAATCCTCGCTGCGCGCGGGCTCGGCCAGCGGGTCAGACTTTTCGGCCGGTATTGGCTTTGGTGCGGCATAGCCGCTGTTTTTAAGGGCGAAGGCTCCCGGTTTGGCTTCGGCTGCGGGGGGCGAAGGGTTGCGGGCTTCGGGTTGCAGTTTTGGCGCGGTCCACTGGGTCGCTGCCGGCTGGCCGAAGGCATAGACCGGCTTATCCGGCTCCCTGACGGTATCTGGTTTCTCGGCATCCGGCTTGTTGAGAATAACCGGTTCGGGCTTGGCTTTCTCTTGATTGGCGCGCTCTTTCAGCGGCTGGACGGCCGCCGGGGTTGGTCGAGGCTTGATATCGTCCTCTGAAAGAAAGATTGCTCCCTGATCGTCGGCATCTTTCGGGGGTGTCATCGGGCCGGTCTGTGCCTTGCCGCTGTCGCCGCCTGTCCTGAAGTCCGCATGCGCCGGCTCATCCGGGTATTCGTCCTCGCCCTCGGCGCCGACTGGCTCGGGTTCGACATCAATGATTTCGGCATAGTCGTCGCGAAGATCGTCCTGGTCGGTGGGCACAAAGGCCGTGTCTTCAGAACTGCGACGCAGATTGTTTGAGAAAAGCCATGACATGAAACCGCGCGGGCGCCGCGCTTCCGGGCCCTCGTCAAGCGCATAGGCCTCCTGCGCATCGCGCGAATCGACCTCGACGTCGCCCTCGTCCTCGTCCTCGTCCTCATTGTCAAATGAGACTGTGGCATAGGCAGGATCATCCTCGTCATCAAAACGGTAAAGCCGTTCGTCAGACGACTGAAAAAGGTCGCCCCCTTCATAATCATCGACGTCGAGTGCATTGCTGACAATACGGCGAACAAACCAGCTGAAGAACAGAATAAACAGAAAGATTGCCAGAATGACCACGATCCATGACACGGTTTTCGACGTGTTCCCGAATACCGGTTGGCTCTCAATGGCGGCTGGTTCGGTATAGGGCGGAATGTAACCGGCAGGCCGGGCCGCGTTTTCATCGCCAACGATCGAACCGTCTGATCGGGCCGCATCGGGACTATCCAGATCTGCTGGGTCCGCCTCGCTTGTTGCCGGACGCGGTACAGACCCTGTGTCGCCTGTGTCGCTTGTGTCGCCTGTGTCGGTCGCGGCATTGCGCCCTTCGTCCTCGATTGTGAGGCGCTCGCCGTCCTCGTCCGCGGCTGCGCGGCGGTTTTGCGCCTCGGCGTCGAGGCGATCCTGTTTCAGGGATGGCGTCTGTGGTTTGCCGGTTGCTGGTCTTGGGGTTGTGCCGGTGGTGACCTGCGCCGCCGTCAGCCGAAGCGGATTGACCGATGCGACCGTCTGGGTGAGGGCCGGGCGTGTGATATCAGCCGCAAAACGGGGTTGGCTGATGCGCGCACCAATCCCGGCATCGTCTTTTTCCGTTGTCCCGGTATGGGCAGAAACGGGACAGGTGATCATGACCGCCATCAGGAATGCTGCAGCGAGTGTGCCAAAACGGGCAAGATAAAGAAGCGCGGGAGACCGGCCACCGACCGACCCGGCCCTGGCAAGACCGCCAGCGGGCACAAGACCAGCCCCCCGAGACGGATCGAGCGAGACGTGTTGCGCCTTGTTCATAGCGCGTCCGAGTGTCATTTTACCCACCATTGCGACGGCCCTCGTCGACTTTTCCACAGCGACCCCCCTGCACATTAGACCAAAGGGAGCGCTCCTGAAAGGGGGAGCGATGAGGCTTGACCTCTCCCTTAGCGCTTCATAGTTCAAGAGTCATGCCGATCCGTCCGATTCTCACCGCCCCAGATCCCTGCCTGCGTCAGGTTTCAAAGCCCGTTGACGCGGTGACTGACGAGATTCGGGCGCTTATGGATGATATGCTCGCGACCATGTATGACGCACCAGGGATCGGTCTGGCAGCCATTCAGGTGGGTGTGCCGCTGCGTGTCATCGTGATGGATCTCGCCGGCGAAAACGACGCGCCGCAACCGCTTTATTTTGTTAATCCGGAAATTATCGACCCGTCTGACGACCTCAGCGTCTACGAGGAGGGCTGTCTGTCCGTGCCCGACGCCTATGAAGCGGTCGAGCGTCCGGCCCGGTGCCGGGTGCGCTATCTGGATTATGATGGCCAACCGCAGGAACAGGATGCAGAAGGATTGCTCGCAACCTGTATCCAGCATGAGATGGATCATCTTGAAGGCATTCTGTTTGTCGATCATTTATCGCGGCTCAAGCGCGAGCGTATCCTCAAGCGCCTCAAAAAAGAGCAACGGCTTGCCGCTGTCGGCTGATCTGCGAGTGAAGGGACCCTGGCCCATGCGTCTTGCCTTCATGGGCACACCGGATTTCTCCGTCCCCGTTCTTGGTGAGCTTGTGGCGGGGGGGCACGAGATTTCGGCGGTTTATACCCA
The DNA here is from genome assembly GCA_964432075.1 of uncultured Caulobacterales bacterium. Taxonomy (GTDB): domain Bacteria; phylum Pseudomonadota; class Alphaproteobacteria; order Caulobacterales; family Parvularculaceae; genus CALLPQ01. The sequence goes on from CAYSMJ010000018.1 coordinate 23,664, forward strand.
GCCGCCTAGACCGGCCGGGCGGGGCCGGAAAGACCGCAAGTCGCCCATACACCTCCAGGCGGAAGCCTTTGGCCTGCCTGTGCGCACGCCAGTCAATTTCAAGGCTGAGGATGATCGCGCGGCGTTTCGCGCCCTCGATCTTGATATCGCTATTGTGGTCTCCTACGGTCTGATCCTGCCAGGGGTAATCCTTGAAGCGCCGCAGCTTGGCTGTCTCAACCTCCATGCGTCGCTGCTGCCGCGATGGCGCGGGGCTGCGCCGATCCATCGAGCCGTCATGGCAGGGGATACCGAAACCGGTGTACAGGTCATGCAAATGGAACCGGGCCTTGATACCGGGCCGGTGCTCTTGAGCGAGACAACCCCGATCCGCCCCGATGATACGACGGGCAGCGTGCACGATCGTCTGTCGATGATAGGGGCACAGCTCGTCCCGCGGGCCTTGATGGCGCTGCAACGCGGCTCGATTGAAGCGCAGCCGCAAGGGGAAGACGGCGTCACCTATGCCCACAAGATACAGAGCGACGAAGCCCGGATCGACTGGTCGCGGCCAGCCGGGGAGGTCGACTGCCATATCCGCGGTCTGTCGCCGTCGCCCGGCGCCTGGTCGATGTTGGAGGGTGAGCGCGTCAAGATACTCATGTCGCGGACCCGCAGCGCCAGTGACACGCCGGCAGCACCGGGGACCGTTATCGCTACCGGCGATGTGCTGACGATTGCCTGTGGCGACGGCGCTGTCGACCTTCTGACTTTGCAACGGCCCGGCAAAACGCCTCAGCCGGTAGCGGAATTTCTAAAAGGAAAGTCGCTTGAGGGTGGCACCATCTTTGATCTGTCCTGACGTTGCCGTTGCATGCGGCACGATGCACCGGAAGCGCTGAAAAGGCGGTTGCAGACGGCGAAACCGATTTTTCGGTTAGACTCTGGGACTGGCCATGCCCTCATTGAGGTTACCGGCGACAATCAGGCGGCGGTAAGGGCGTTTGTTGATGCCGCTCTGAACTGATCGAGCCTCAGCTTTGATCGGGGCCCGATAATGTTTATATGGATCGGGTCTGAACGGACGGATACGTTCCTTACCGGATTGCGCCGAAAAGATGTCGTTTGGCGCAACGCAGATCGGCTTGCTTTTTGCAGCGGTAGGTGGAGAACAAAATCCGGTCTGCCCGCCCGACAATATTTTCAAGCGGCAGATAGCCGACGCCCGAGCGCAGATTTCGGCTGTCGACGGAGTTGTCACGGTTATCGCCCATGACAAAGACATGGCCTTCGGGCACGACAAACGGCCCGGTATTGTCAAGCGCTGCATTGGAAAACCGTTCGAAGATCTGATAATCGGTCCCGTCGGGCAGGCGTTCACGGATCACATCGACATTGACAACACCGCCCTTGTGGGCCTGGTAGTCGATATTGCTGATCTTTTCGCGTGGGGCGGCCTCGCCGTTGATGAAAAGTCGTCCGCCAGCGTACTGAATGCGGTCACCGGGCAGGCCGATAACCCGTTTAATAAATATGACGCCCGTACGCGGATGTTTGAAGGTGATCACATCACCGCGTTCCGGAGCGCTGCCAAACAAGCGGCCATCTTGGCCGCCGATTGAGGGGAGCAGGCCAAACGGCACCGTGTAACGGCTGTAGCCATAGGCAAACTTGTTAACGACAATCCGGTCTCCCACTTCAAGGGCTGGTTGCATACTCTCGCTCGGGATATAGTTCATGTCGAACAGGAAGACCCGGAAGCTGACGATCCCGCCAATGACCAGCACGAAAAAGGGTAGTTCTGCCTTGAGCCCGGCCCAGAAACCGCTGGCCGTCGATGGGGATTGCGGTGTGGCTCCGGATTTTGCGGCGTCTTCCGTCTGGCTTGGCTTGCCGGTTGTCGGCGTTGTCTCGGCCTGATCGGTCATGGGTTAAGACCCCTCGTTTTCTTCCTGTGTCGCGGCCATATGGACCGGACTGCAAACGACATTTTGCCAGAGCCGGGACTGGGGTCCGACCCTGCGCCGTGATATTGATAGGCCCGCACCGGACGACACTGGACCTGGACGATGCCCCGTTACCGGCTGACTGTTGAGTTTGATGGCACGGCCTATGCCGGGTGGCAACGGCAAAACAATGGCCCGTCGATCCAGGGGGCGCTTGAAGCCGCGGTGACCGCATTTTGCGGTGAAACGACAACGGTTCATGGCGCTGGCCGGACCGATGCCGGTGTCCATGCGATAGCCATGACGGCGCATGTCGATCTGGCACAGGCCCACCGGCCGGACACGGTGCGCGATGCCCTCAATTTCCATATGAAACCGCAGCCGATTGCCGTCCTTTCGGCTACTCTGGCGGCGCCGGATTTCCATGCCCGGTTTTCCTGCACCGGGCGGCATTATCAATATGAAATGATCAATCGCCGCGCGCCGCTGACCTTTGCCCAGGCGCGTGCCTGGCGGATATCCCAGCCGCTTGATGCCGCCGCG